>VXRJ01000036.1 GCA_009838525.1 Acidobacteriota bacterium | reverse complement strand
TGCGGCAAGTACAAGCGGATGAAGCACCGCGGCGTCATCTGCGACAAGTGCGGCGTGGAGGTGACCCAGTCGAAAGTGCGCCGCGAGCGCCTCGGGCACATCACGCTGGCCACCCCGGTGAGCCACGTCTGGTTCTTCAAGGGACTGCCCAGCCGGATCGGTCACCTGCTGGACATCTCCCTGCGGGACCTCGAGCGCGTGCTCTACTTCGAGGCCTACGTCGTCATCGACCCGGGAGATACGACGCTCAAGCAGAATCAGCTCCTGACCGAGGAGGAGTACCGGAAGGCGATCGAGGAGCACGGCCTCGGGTCGTTCGATGCCCAGATGGGTGCCGAAGCGATCCGAATCCTGCTGTCGGAGGTCGAGATCGAGGATCTCGCGGTGGAGCTGCGCCAGAAGATGCGCGCCGAGACCTCCGCGCAGAAGACCCAGAAGTTCGCCAAGCGGCTGAAGGTGGTCGACTCGTTCCGGCGCTCGACCAACAAGCCGGAGTGGATGATCCTGACCGAAGTCCCGGTTATCCCGCCCGAGTTGCGGCCTCTCGTGCCGCTCGACGGCGGGCGGTTCGCCACCTCCGATCTGAACGACCTCTACCGGCGCGTCATCAACCGGAACAACCGGCTGAAGAAGCTGATGGAGCTGAAGGCCCCCGACGTCATCATCCGCAACGAGAAGCGGATGCTGCAGGAGGCGGTCGACGCGCTCTTCGACAACGGCCGGCGCGGACGCGTGCTGCGCGGTGCGAACAACCGTGCGCTCAAGTCGCTTTCGGACACCCTGAAGGGGAAGCAGGGGCGTTTCCGCCAGAACCTGCTCGGGAAGCGCGTCGACTACTCGGGCCGCTCGGTCATCGTCGTCGGGCCGGAACTGAAGCTGCACCAGTGCGGCTTGCCGAAGAAGATGGCCCTCGAGCTGTTCAAGCCGTTCATCTACAACAAGCTGGAGCAGCGCGAGATGGTCTCGACCATCAAGCAGGCGCGCGAGATGGTGGATCAGCAGGAGCCGGAGGTGTGGGACATCCTCGAGGAGGTGATCCGCGAGCATCCGGTGCTCCTGAACCGGGCGCCGACGCTGCACCGCCTCGGTATCCAGGCGTTCGAGCCGGTTCTGGTCGAGGGCAAGGCGATCCGCATCCACCCGCTGGTCTGCACGGCATTCAATGCCGACTTCGACGGCGACCAGATGGCGGTTCACGTTCCGCTGTCGCCGGAGGCGCAGATCGAGGCGTCGGTGCTCATGATGTCGTCGAACAACATCATGTCGCCGTCGAGCGGGACGCCCATCGCCGTCCCGTCGCAGGACATCGTGCTCGGTTGCTACTACCTGACGAAGTCGAAGCCGGGCGCGAAGGGGCGGGGCCGGATCTACGGCACCCAGGCGGGCGACGCCGGAAACGGCATCGAGCTTCTCCGCAAGGACGACGAACTGCCGGTCTTCCTGGACGCCGATGATGTGCTGCTGGCCCTCGAGGCGGGCGCCATCGAGACCCTGAGCGAGATCAGGCTGCGGCTCAACGGGTCGTTCATGGACCTGACGGCCAACCGGGACGATCAGGACGTGCTCCACACGCCGGTCCAGGATCTCGACCGGCAGATAGTGACCACCACGGTCGGCCGCGTCGTCTTCAACAGCGCGCTGCCGGACGAGATCCCGTTCGTCAACGGGCTGCTCAAGAAGAAGGGGCTGCAGCAGCTCGTGCAGTACTGCTACCTGCGGCACGGGATAGAGCTGACCGTGCGCATGCTCGATCGCCTCAAGGATCTCGGGTTCCTGTACGCCACCAAGTCGGGTCTTTCGATCGGTATCGACGACCTCGTGATCCCCGAGGAGAAGCAGGTCCTGGTCACCGAAGCGCGGAGCGAGGTGATCAAGGTGGAGGACCAGTACCAGCAGGGAGCCATCACCGATCGCGAGCGGAAGAACAAGGTCATCGACATCTGGTCCGGAGTCACCGAGCAGATTGCCGACGAGATGTTCGTCGGCATGGAGAACATCAACCGCGGCTCGGAGGCGTTGGAGTTCAACCCGGTATTCGTCATGGCCGATTCGGGCGCGCGGGGCAGCAAGCAGCAGATCCGCCAGCTCGCGGGGATGCGCGGCCTGATGGCGAAGCCGTCCGGCGAGATCATCGAGACGCCGATCACGTCGAATTTCCGGGAGGGGCTGACCGTTCTGCAGTACTTCATCTCGACCCACGGCGCCCGCAAGGGACTGGCGGACACGGCGCTCAAGACGGCGGATTCCGGCTACCTGACCCGCCGCCTGGTCGACGTGGCGCAGGACGTCATCATTTCGGAGATCGACTGCGGCACCGATCAGGGGATCAAGGCGGAGGCTATCGTCGACAGCGGAGAGATCATCGAGCCGTTGCGCGACCGGATCATCGGACGGGTCACGGCCAACTCCACCGAAGGGGAGATTGTCGATCCGCTGACCGGCAAAATGCTGGCGCCCGCCAACACCCTGATCGGCGAGGAGCTCGCGTCGGAAATCCAGGAAGCGGGAATCGAGAGCATCCAGATCCGTTCGGTTCTCACGTGCGAGTCGCCGCGCGGGGTATGCGCCTGCTGCTACGGCCGCGACCTGGCGACCGGCAAGCTGGTGGAGCGCGGGCTGGCGGTCGGCGTCATCGCGGCGCAGTCGATCGGCGAGCCGGGCACGCAGCTCACGATGCGGACGTTCCACATCGGGGGTGCGGCGTCGGGCTCCGAGCAGTCGACGCACGTGTGCAAGCACGAGGGGATTGTCGACCTGGTCGGCGTGCAGGCGGTCTGGTTCGACGCCGAGGGCAATGCGGTGCAGGCCGACAGTAAGGGAGCCCGCGAGGGAATCGTCATGAACCGGACCGGCGAGCTCATCGTGCGCGACGCCCAGGGGCGCGGGCGCGAGCACTACGAACTGGTTTACGGCGCACGCCTGAAGGTGCGTGACAAGGAGACGACCGAGATCGGCGAAACCCTCGTCGAGTGGGATCCCTACACGCGGCCGATCCTGACCGAGAAGCCCGGGCGCATCCGGTTCCACGACATCGACGAGGAGACGATGCACGAGGAGACGGACGAAGTGACCGGCCTGATGCGCCGCATCATCATCGATCCGCCGACTGCGTCGGCGGAAGAGAAGCGGCCGGACGCCAGGAGGAAAGAAAAGGACGGCAAGGAACGGAAGCACAAGCAGCCGCGGATCGATGTCCTCGACGACAAGAACCGGGTGATATTCCACCGTGACCTGCCGGCCCGCGCGCACCTGATGGTGAACGACGACGACATGGTGCATGCCACCGATGTTCTGGCGAAGATTCCGCGCGAGACGACCAAGACGAAGGACATCACCGGCGGTCTGCCGCGCGTCGTCGAGCTGTTCGAGGCGCGGAAGCCGAAGGAGCCGGCGATCATCAGCGAGATCGACGGCACCGTCAAGCACGCCGGCGTCGTCAAGGGGATGCGGAAGATCGTCATCGTGCCGGAGGATGCGAACGCGGAACCGCACGAGTACTCCCTGCCCCGCAGCGTGCATCTCAACGTCCAGGACGGCGACCTGGTGCGCGCGGGCGACCCGCTGATGGAAGGGCCGCGCAACCCGCACGACATTCTCGACGTGCTGGGCGAGCAGGAACTCTACAGCTACCTGGTCAACGAGATTCAGGAGGTGTACCGGTTGCAGGGCGTCGCCATCAACGACAAGCACATCGAGGTGATGGTCCGGCAGATGATGCGTTGGGTGAAGATCGAGGAAGTCGGCGACACCGAGTTCCTCGTCGACGAACAGGTGGACAAGTTCCGGTTCCGAAAGGAGAACGAGCGGGTCACGGCCGAAGACGGTCAGCCCTCCACCGGCCGCCCGCTGCTGCTCGGCATCACCAAGGCCTCGCTCTCGACCGAGTCGTTCATCTCGGCCGCCTCGTTCCAGGAAACGACGCGGGTCTTGACCGAGGCGTCGATCTCCGGCAAGGTGGATCACCTGCGCGGCCTGAAGGAGAACGTCACCATGGGCCGGCTGATTCCGGCCGGCACCGGGTTCGACTACTATCGCCGGGTCCGGATCGAGCCGGACGAGCCACCGCCGCCGCCGATCTCGGCCGAGGATTCGGAGATGGAGGATTTCGTCTTCGACACCGAGGAGATGGGCGGTCCGGTCGGGGCGCTACGGACGGTCATGTCGTACGACCCGGCGGCGGAGGACACCGAGCCGCCGCGGGACGACGCCGAAGCGTAGTTCCGGGGTTCGGCCCCGCCCGCGGGTCCACCTTGCCTGGGGCGGCGTGCTGGTGGTACAATCCACCGTTTGTGTCGGATCCGGGATACCCTATCTGGATCCGATCCGTCCTGCACGACGAGCAAGAGTCATAGGGTCAACCGGTCGGGGTGCCAGGCGGTTGCCGCTTCCAGGCCCCGACCACAGACGGGTCGCGGATCGGCCGCGCCGCCGAATCCTCCCATGTGGGTGGTGGCGCGCCGGGCGAGGGAGCAGACGTGCCGACGATCAGTCAACTGGTGCGCAAGGGACGCCAGCGGGTCATCAACAAGACCAAGAGTCCCGCGCTGCAGAGTTGCCCGCAGAAGCGCGGGGTCTGCGTCCGGGTGTTCACGCAGACGCCGAAGAAGCCGAACTCGGCGCTCCGCAAGGTGGCGCGGGTCCGGCTGACCAACAGCATCGAGGTGACCAGCTACATCCCGGGCGAGGGGCACAACCTGCAGGAGCACTCGCTGGCTCTGATACGGGGCGGCCGGGTGAAGGACCTGCCGGGCGTCCGCTATCACGTGGTGCGCGGCACCCTCGACACCGTCGGGGTGGCCGGGCGCAAGCAGAGCCGGTCGAAGTACGGCGCGAAGCGGCCGAAGGCGTAGGCGCAGAGGAAGCGGCCGCAGGATCCAGTCCGGAGAAAGCCAGGAAAGACCGATGCCACGCAGACGCGACGTTCCGAAGCGCGAAGTGCCGCCGGATCCCGTGTACGACAGCACGCTGGTGACGAAGTTCGTCCGGATGATCATGAAGAGCGGCAAGCGGAGCGTCGCGGAAGGCATCGTCTACGGCAGCCTCGACATCATCCGCGAGCGGACCGGAGACGAGCCCATCAAGGTTTTCCGCAAGGCCGTCGACAACGTGAAGCCGAGCCTGGAAGTGAAGTCGCGGCGGGTGGGCGGCTCGAACTACCAGGTTCCGGTCGAGGTGTCGCAGAACCGCCGGCTGTCCCTCAGCATCCGCTGGCTGACGTCGTACGCGCGGGATCGCGGCGACGGCAAGACGATGCGGGAGAAGTTGGCGAACGAACTGATCGATGCGGCCAACCTGCGCGGCGGGTCGGTCAAGAAGCGAGAGGATACGCATCGGATGGCGGAGGCGAACAAGGCGTTCGCCCACTACCGGTGGTAGGAATGGGCAACGTGGTGGCGTCGCAGTCCACTCCGCGTACTGCGGGACGAACGGAACGGAACATGGCCAGGACGGTGGCGCTCAGTCGGACGCGGAATATCGGCATCATGGCCCATATCGATGCCGGGAAGACCACGACCACCGAGCGCATCCTTTTCTATACCGGTATCACCTACAAGCTGGGTGAGGTGCATGACGGCACCGCCGTGATGGACTGGATGGAGCAGGAGCAGGAGCGCGGCATCACCATCACCTCCGCCGCGACCACCTGCTTCTGGCGGGAGCACCGCATCAACATCATCGACACGCCCGGTCACGTCGACTTCACGGCCGAGGTGGAGCGGTCGTTGCGCGTTCTGGACGGGTCCGTCGCGGTTTTCGACGCCGTCGCCGGTGTCGAGCCGCAGTCGGAGACGGTCTGGCGGCAGGCGGACAAGTACCGGGTGCCGCGCCTCTGTTTCGTCAACAAGATGGACCGCGTGGGGGCCGACTTCGACCGGACGATCGAGCAGATCCGAACCAAGCTGGGGGCGAACCCCGTGGCGGTGCAGTTGCCGCTGTTCGAGGGAGAGGAGTTCGCCGGCGTGATCGACCTCATCGACATGAAGGCGATCCGCTACGCGGACGACACGCTGGGCGCGAAGCCGATCGTCTCCGCGATTCCGGAGGCGGCGCGCGAAGCGGCGATGACGGCGCGCGAGCATCTGGTCGAGAAGGTGAGCGAGGTCGACGACGACCTGCTCGACCTCTACCTGCATGGAGAGCCGCTGCCGTCGGACGGCATCCGCGAGGCGCTGCGGCGCCGCACGGTCGAGTCGGTGCGCGGCGGCGACCCGCCGTTCGTCGCCGTGCTGTGCGGCTCCGCCTTCAAGAACAAGGGCGTGCAGCCGCTGCTCAATGCGGTGGTGGACTTTCTGCCGTCGCCCGAAGACGTCCCGGCGATCACCGGCGTCAACCCGTTGCGGGCCGAGGACGCCGACGACTATCGCGTGGAGCGCTCGGCCGATGACGGCGCGCCGTTCTCGGCGCTCGCGTTCAAGGTGATGACCGACCCGTACGTCGGTCAGCTCACGTTCATCCGGGTCTACTCCGGCGTGATGCAGACCGGGGCGATGATTCTCAACCCCGGCCGCGAGCGGAAGGAGCGGATTGGCCGGCTCCTGAAGATGCACGCGAACAAGCGGGAGGAGATCCGGCAGGTCTATGCCGGCGACATCGCCGCCGCGGTCGGCCTGAAGAGCGTCGCGACCGGCGACACCATCTGCGATACGCAGCGCCCGGTGCTGCTCGAGTCGATGAAGTTCCCGGAGCCGGTCATCAGCCTGGCGATCGAGCCGAAGACAAAGGCGGACCAGGAGAAGCTGACGCTGGGGCTGGCGAAGCTGACGGCCGAGGATCCCACGTTCCAGGTCCGGACCGACGAGGAGACCGGGCAGGTGGTGATCTCCGGAATGGGCGAGTTGCACCTGGAGATCCTCGTTGACCGGCTGAAGCGGGAGTTCAGCGTCGAGGCCAGGGTCGGCCGCCCGCAGGTGGCCTACAAGGAAACGCTGACGCGCCCGACCGAGTCGGAGGGACGCTACGTCAAGCAGACCGGCGGCCGCGGACAGTACGGCCACGTGAAGATCCGCGTCGCGCCGGGACAGGCGGGCCATGGACTGGAGTTCGTCAACGACATCGTTGGCGGCGCGGTGCCGCGCGAGTTCATCAAGCCGGTCGAAAGCGGCATCCGCGAGGCGATGACCACCGGCGTACTCGCCGGATATCCGATCGAGGACGTCCGGGTATCGCTCTACGACGGGTCCCACCACGACGTGGACTCGTCCGAGGGCGCCTTCCGGGTGGCGGGTGCGATGGCGTTCCGCGAGGCGGCGCGCAGGGCCGCCGCCGTGCTGCTCGAGCCGGTGATGCGGTTCGAGGTCGTGGTTCCCGAAGAGTACATGGGAGATGTAATCGCCGACCTGAACGGACGCCGGGGCAAGGTGCGGTCGATGGAGGCTCGTGGCGGCACGCAGATCATCAGTGCGCGCGCGCCGCTGGCCGAGATGTTCGGGTACGCGACGGAGTTGCGTTCGCGGACGCAGGGACGGGCGACGTACTCGATGCACTTCGACCGGTACGAGCCGGCCCCGGAGAGCGTGACCGACCTGATCGTGGCGCGGATACGGGGCGAATAGCGGGTACTACCGATGGCGAACTTCAGCGACAAGATCCGGATCCGGCTCATGGCCTACGACCACCGCCTGCTCGACCAGTCGACGACCGAGATCGTCGACACCGCGAAGCGGACCGGCGCGCGGCTGGCGGGTCCGATCCCTCTGCCGACCTCCATCCGGAAGTGGACGGTGCTGCGCTCTCCCCATGTCGACAAGAAGTCGCGGGAGCAGTTCGAGATCCGGACGCACAAGCGCTTGATCGACATATTCGAGCCGACGTCGCAGACGGTGGACGCATTGATGAAGCTCGACCTGCCGGCCGGCGTGGATGTGGAGATTCGGGCCGACAGCCGGGAATGAGGATGTCGGGCCAGGGATAGCGAGCCAGACAGATGGTGACCGGGATCATCGGACGGAAGATCGGGATGACGCAGGTGTTCGCCGCCGACGGCGCGGCGCAGCCGGTCACCGTGCTGAAGGCGGGGCCGTGCGTCGTCATCCGCCGCAAGGAGACGGAGCGGGACGGCTACGACTCGGTACAGCTCGGGCTGGTCGAGGAACACCCGGCCCGGGTGACGAAGCCGGTAGCCGGCCTGTACGCGAAGGCGAACGTGCCGCCGACGCGCATCCGCCGCGAGGTGCCGCTCAGCGGCGACGACGATCCCCCCAGCGAGGGCGATCAGGTGGACGTGTCCCTCTTCGCGACAGGCGACCAGGTGGACGTCACCGCCGTGAGCCGGGGCCGCGGGTTCCAGGGCGTGATCAAGCGGCATGGTTTCGGCGGCGGGCGCGCGACGCACGGGTCGATGTTCCACCGCGCGCCCGGATCGATCGGCCAGTCGTCGTACCCGTCGCGGGTCCTCAAGGGAATGCGGGCCCCGGGCCGCATGGGCGGCGACCGGACCACGGTCCGTAACCTGCGAGTGGTCGACGTGGACGCGGAACAGAACCGGCTGGTGGTGAACGGCGCCGTGCCGGGTGCGCCGGGCGCCTGCGTGATGATCCGCAAGGCGGTGGCGCCGCGTCGCGAGCCGGCCGTTCCGGCCGACGCCGGCGGTGCGAAGAAGAAGGCGAGGCGATGACTCTCGACGTCGTGAACGGGCAGAACGAGAAGGTCGACTCGCTCGAGTTGAGCGACGACGTTTTCGGCGGCGCGCCGGCCATGGGGCTGGTCTGGGAGGCCGTGGTGCACGAGCAGGCGGGGCAGCGCCGCGGCACCCACGCCACCAAGACGCGCGCTCGCGTGAGCGGCACGGGTCGGAAGCCGTGGCGGCAGAAGGGGACCGGCCGCGCGCGGGTCGGTTCGGCGCGCAATCCGATCTGGCGGACCGGCGGGGTCGTTTTCGGTCCCCAGCCGCGCGACTACAGTTACCGGTTGCCTCGGAAGGTGGCTCGCGCCGCGTTGCGCGCCGCGTTGCAGTCGAAGCTGGCCGATGGAGCGGTGATCGTGATCTCGGCGTTCGAGCTGGTCGAACCGCGGACCCGGCTCGGCAACGAGCTGCTCGAAGCCCTGGACGTGCCGGGCAAGGCGCTGCTCGTCGACGTGACGGCGAACGAGACGCTGGACCGCGCGATGGGCAACCTGCCGGGGGTGGCGGTGACCGTGTCGAGCCTGGTCACCCCACGGGACCTGATCGACGCGGAGCACGTGGTCATCAGCAGGGCGGCGATGGAGCACCTGGCGCGCGCGGTGACCGGCTCGGGGCCGCTGGCGCGTGCGGAGGCCGACGCTGAAGAGTCGGCGGAGTCGACCGACTCCGAGGAGTCGGCCGGCACGGAGGACTCACCGTCATGAAACGCACCGACGTGATCCGACGGGCCATCGTGACGGAAAAGACCACCGTCCTGCGCGAGACGGGATCGCGCGAGGCGGGACAGGTGCTCGCGTTCGAGGTGGCCCTCGGGGCGACCAAGGTGGATATCAGGCAGGCGGTCGAAGACCTGCTGGGCTCGAAGGTGGCCAGCGTGCGGACCGCGATTGCGCACGGCAAGGAAAAGCGGCAGGGCCGGTTCGTCGGTCGCCGGCCCGACTGGAAGAAGGCTTACGTTCGGCTGCGGCCGGGCGAGCCGGTGCCGGAGTTCCTCGAGGGCGCATAGCGCGGCGGGGAACGGAAACAGATACAGACGATGGCGATTCGCAAGCACAAGCCCACCTCGTCGGGACGGCGCTTCCAGAGCGTCCAGACGTTCGACGAGATCACGACGACGAAGCCGCACCGGCCGTTGCTGCGTCCGCTGAAGAAGTCGGGTGGCAGAAACAACACCGGCGCCATCACGATCTGGTGGCGGGGCGGTGGCCACAAGCGAACCTATCGCGTGATCGACTTCAAGCGGGACAAGGTGGGGCGCGACAACCAGGGCGTGGCGGGCCGCGTCGCGACGATCGAGTACGACCCGAACCGGTCGGCCCGTATCGCGCTGGTCGTCTACACGGACGGCGAGAAACGCTACATCCTGCATCCGCTCGGTGTGAAGGTGGGCGACACGGTGGTTTCGGGCGACCAGGTGGACATCGTCCCCGGCAACGCGTTGCCCCTCAAGAACGTCCCGCTCGGCACCCAGGTGCACAACGTCGAGTTGCGGCCGGGCAAGGGCGGGCAGATGGCTCGCAGCGCTGGCGCGTCGGTTCAGGTGGTGGCGAAGGACGGCAAGTACGTCACCCTGCGCCTGCCGTCGGGGGAAACCCGCCTCGTGCAGCCGGACTGTCGCGCCACGGTGGGCCAGGTGGGGAACGTTCAGCACGAGAATGTCCGGATCGGTAAGGCGGGTCGGCAGCGTTGGCGCGGTCGCCGGCCGCATGTCTGCGGCAACTCGATGAATCCGGTCGACCATCCGCTCGGTGGCGGCGAGGGCCACGCGGCGGGCGGACGGCACCCGGTATCCCCGTGGGGCATGCCGGCGAAGGGATTCAAGACCCGCAAGAAGAAGCCGAGCGACAAGTTCATCGTTTCGCGCAAGAAGAAGCGGTAGGCAGGGACCAGACATGAGCCGTTCGTTGAGGAAAGGACCGTTCGTCGATCTTCCCCTCCTCGAGAAGATCGAGGTGATGAATCGGGCGGGCGAGAAGCGGGTGATCAAGACCTGGTCGCGCCGGTCGACGATCGTTCCGGAGATGGTGGGCCACACCGTGGCGGTACACAACGGCAAGAAGTTCGTGCCGGTTTACGTCACCGAGAACATGGTGGGTCACAAGTTCGGTGAGTTCGCGCCGACGCGGCTCTTCCGGGGGCATCCCACGAAGAGCGAGAAGTCGGCGTCGATGAGAGGGGGACGGTGATTTCCGGCCGCGCCACCGCGCGCTACGTCCGGACGTCGCCGCAGAAGGCGCGCCTCGTGCTTGACCTCATCCGGGGACTGGACGTCGACCGTGCGATGGCGACGCTTCGCTATACGAGCAAGGGCGTCGCGAAGGACGTGGAGAAGGTGCTCCGTTCGGCGGTCGCGAACGCACAGCAGCAGGAGGGAGCCGGCGAGCCGGATCGCCTGTTCGTGCGCGAGTGCCATGCCGACGGCGGGCCGTCGCTCAAGCGGATCCGGCCGCAGCCGATGGGGCGCGCGTTCCGCATTCAGAAACGGACCGCGCATCTGACGATCATGGTGGAGGAGCGGCCGGTGAAGCCGACGGCGGCGGTGACCGCTCCGACCGAGAAGGACACGGAAAGCTAGGAAGTCTGAATATGGGGCAGAAGGTTCATCCGTACGGGTTCCGGCTCGGCTTCAACAAGACGTGGCAATCGCGTTGGTACGCGGGTCGCGACTACGCGAAGTGGCTGCACGAGGATCTTGCGCTGAAGCGCGAGCTGAAGCAGCGCTTCTCGCATGCCGGCGTCTCGAAGATCGAGATCGAGCGGGCCGCGAACAAGCTGAAGCTGGACATTCACACGTCGCGTCCCGGCATCATCATCGGCCGGAAGGGCACCGAGGTCGACAAGCTGAAGACGGAGATCCAGAAGCGGACCAACCGCGAGGTCTTCATCAACATCCAGGAGATCCAGAAGCCGGAGCTCGAAGCGCAGTTGATCGCGGAGAACGTGGCGCTGCAGCTAGAGAAGCGGGTCGCCTTCCGCCGCGCGATGCGCAAGGCGGTGGAGGCGGCGCTCCGGTTCGGCGCACGCGGCATCAAGGTGCGGGTGGGCGGCCGGCTGAACGGCGCCGAGATCGCGCGTTCCGAGTGGTACCTGCACGGGCAGCTTCCGCTCCAGACGCTCCGCGCCAACATCGACTACGGCTTCGGCCAGGCCCGGACGACCTACGGCGTCATCGGCGTCAAGGTGTGGCTCTACAAGGGCGAGCGCCTCGAGCCGCTCGTGGGCCGCGAGGAGGAATACCGCATGCCGCGCCGGCGGACCGCGCGCGTGTAGGGAACCGACGGCAGGAATCACGCCATGTTGCAGCCGAAGAAGGTCAAGCACCGGAAACAGCACCGCGGACGGATGGCGGGCAAGGCGTGGCGCGGCTCGACCGTGGCGTTCGGCGACTACGGTCTCCGGGCGATGGAGGCGTGCTGGATTACGGATCGGCAGATCGAGGCGGCCCGGGTCGCGATGACCCGGTTCGTCAAGCGCGGCGGCAAGATCTGGGTCCGCGTCTTCCCGGACAAGCCGATCACGAAGAAGCCGCAGGAGACGCGGATGGGCAAGGGCAAGGGCGCGCCGGAGCAGTGGGTGGCGGTGGTCCGCCCCGGCCGGATCCTCTTCGAGATGGAGGGGGTCAGCGCCGCCGACGCGAAGCGGGCGATGGAGCTGGCCGCCGCCAAGCTGCCCATCCACGCGCGCTTCACGGCGCGGTTCGGTCAGTCGGAGAACTAGTGCGATGAAGGCGTCCGAGTTCCGGGAGCTGGGAACCCAGGATATAGCGCAGCGGGTCCGCGACCTGGATGATCAGGTGTTCCGCGCCAGGCTGCAGAAGTCGATGGGATCGGTCGACGCCGCGAACAAGGTGCGGAGCCTCCGGCGGGACCGGGCGCGCGGCCTGACCGTGCTGCGCGAGCGGGGGTCCCAGGAAACGCCGGCGGGGGGTAATGAAGCTTCCCCGGAGGGGGCGTCCACCGATTAGCGTCGGGTGAGTGAGCGAACGATGGGCAAGCAGCGCGAAGTGGTTGGCGTAGTGGTCCGGGACAAGATGGACAAGGGGGTCACCGTGGCGGTGGAACGCCGGGTGAGTCACGACGTTTACCAGAAGATACGCCGGCGCACGCAGACCTTCATGGCGCACGACGAGGAGAACGCCGCCCAGGTTGGCGACCGCGTGGCCATGGTGGAATCGCGTCCGTTGAGCCGCCGGAAGCGGTTTGTCGTGACCCGCGTCATCGAGCGCGCGGAGACGGTGTAGGAGCGCCAGAACGATGATCCAGATGCAGTCCGTGCTCGATGTCGCGGACAACTCCGGGGCGCGGCGGATCGCCGTGATCAACGCGCTGGGCGGAGCGACCGGCCGCTACGCGAGACTTGGCGACGTTGTGACCGCTTCCGTCAAGGAAGCCGCGCCCGACGCAACCGTCAAGAAGGGACAGGTGGTCAAGGCGGTCATCGTCCGGACGCACAAGGAGCAGCGCCGCCGCGACGGCACCTACATCCGGTTCGATCGGAACGCGGCGGTGCTCATCAACGATCAGAACGAACCGGTCGGGACGCGCGTGTTCGGGCCGGTGGCGCGGGAGTTGCGTGAGCGGAAGTTCATGAAGATCGTCTCGCTCGCGCCGGAAGTGCTGTAGGTCGAGGAACCAACGATGTCGCATCTGCGCACACCGGTCCGGAAGAACGACAGCGTGATTGTCGTCGCGGGCAAGGACCGTGGCAAGAAGGGGCGCGTGCTGAAGGTATTCCCGAAGCGCAACCGCGTGGTGGTCGAAGGGGTGAACTTCATCAAGCGGCACACGCGCCCGAACCCGCGGGCCAACGTGAAGGGCGGCATCGTGGAGCGCGAAGCGTCGGTGCACGCCTCGAACGTGCAGATCGTCTGCCCGGAATGCGGCGCGCCGGCGCGGATCGGTCGTCAGATTCTGGGCGATGGCCGCAAGGTGCGGGTCTGCCGCAAGTGTGACGGAGCCGTGGACAAATGAGCCGTTTGCGCGAACGTTACCAGGCGGAGGTGGTGCCGGCTCTCACAAAGGAGTTCGGCTACACCAACGTGATGGCGGTGCCGAAGCTGGAGCGCATCGTGGTCAACATGGGCCTCGGTGGGGCGACCCAGAACGCGAAGCTGATTGACGTCGGATCGCGGGAGCTGGCCCTCATCACCGGGCAGAAGTCGGTGGTTCGGCGGGCGCGGAAGTCTGTGGCGCAGTTCAAGGTGCGCCAGGGAATGCCCATCGGCGCCATGGTGACGCTGCGTGGCCCGCGCATGTACGAGTTCCTCGACCGGCTCGTGTCGATCGCGTTGCCGCGCGTCCGGGACTTCCGGGGCGTGTCGCCCAATGGTTTCGATGGCCGCGGCAACTACACGCTCGGGCTGAAGGATCAGTTGATCTTCCTGGAGATCGACTACATGCAGGTCGACCACGCGCGAGGAATGAACGTCTGCATGGTGACGACGGCGACGACCGACGAGGAGGGTCGCCGGTTGCTGCAGTTGTTGGGGATGCCGTTCAGGCGGAACTAGGAGCCCGAGGCAGGGACGAGGAGCACTTATGGCCACGCTCGCGAAGATCGCGAAGGAACGGAAACCCCCGAAGTTCAAGGTGCGGCTGCGCAACCGCTGCAAGGTCTGCGGCCGGCCCCGCGGGTACCTCCGGAAGTTCCAGCTGTGCCGGCTCTGCTTCCGCGAGCTGGCGCTGCAGGGCGAGATCGCGGGCGTGACCAAGAGCAGTTGGTAACCGGGCAGTTCCGAGGAGTCACTGGTAGAACATGGCCGATCAGATTGCCGACATGTTGACGCGCGTGCGGAATGCGACGCGGAGTCGCCGGCCGCGGGTGGACGTTCCCGCTTCGCGCCTGAAGGCGGACATCGCGCGGATCCTCGAGAGTGAGGGATACATCTCCGGATTCCGTCAGATCGAGTTGAAGAACCCGCGGGGTACCCATCCGTTGCCCACGTTGCGGCTGTACCTGAAGTACGGCCCGCACGGCGAGCGGGTCCTGACCGGCCTCCAGCGCGTGAGCCGCCCCGGGCGCCGCGTGTACTACGGCCGCGACAAGGCGCCGCCGGTGCTGGCCGGTCTCGGGACGAGCATCCTGACGACGTCGCGCGGCGTGATGACGGGCCGGGACGCCGCCAAGGCGGGCGTCGGCGGCGAGGTGCTGTGCAATGTCTGGTAGGAGGCCGGCATGTCGCGGGTAGGCAAGCGTCCGATCCCGCTCCCCGGGGGCGTGAACGTGTCGATCCGCGACGACGCCGTCGAGGTGAAGGGACCGAAGGGGGCGATGACGCAGGCATTGCCTCCCGGCGTCCGCATCGAGCAGGCGGATGGCGTGCTGCTGGCGCAGCCGCTCAGCGACGCTCCGGCCCTCCAGAAGTTCCGGGGCCTTGCGCGCAGCCTGGTGGCGAACGCGGTGCAGGGCGTGGCGGTGGGGTTCAAGAAGGAGCTCGACATCGTCGGCATCGGTTATCGCGCCGAGGCTTCGGGCCGGCAGGTCGTGTTCCAGTTGGGGTACTCGCATCCGATCCACTTCGATGTTCCGGAAGGGATCGACGTGGCGATTGAGAAGCAAACGCACATCACGGTGAGCGGCATCGATCGCCAGCGGGTAGGGCAGGTGGCGGCGGACATCCGGGCGTTGCGGAAGCCGGACCCCTACAAGCAGAAGGGGATCCGCTACACCGGTGAAGTGCTGAAGAAGAAGGTGGGCAAGACCGGCGCCTAGGTGGCGTCGGGAGCTGTACAAGAGCGACACGCGATGCGAGTCAAGACGAGAAAAGATCGGCGGACCCGGCTGCGGTTGCGCCAGCGTCAGCGAATCAACGGGACCCCCGAGCGGCCCCGTCTCGCCGTGAACCGCAGCCTGGCGCACATCTCCGCGCAGGTCATCGACGATCTGTCGGGCCGGACGCTTGCCGCGGCCTCGAGCACCGAACCGGGGATCCGGAAGCAGTTCACGAACGGCGCTCGCGGCGGCAACAAGGCGGGAGCGGACATCGTCGGAACGGCGATCGCGGAGCGGGCGCGCAAGGAGGGGGTGACCCGCGTGGTGTTCGACCGCGGCGGATTCCTGTACCACGGCCGCGTTCGGGCGGTGGCCGACGCAGCCCGCAAGGGCGGGCTGGAGTTTTAGGAGACCCATGGGCGACGAACACGTCAAGATCGATCCGACCACGCTCGACCTGAAGGACTCGGTCGTCTCCATCAACCGCGTCACGAAGGTGGTGAAGGGGGGAAAGAACCTCAGCTTCAGCGCCCTCGTGGTGGTGGGAGACGGCGCCGGGCACTGCGGCTACGCGGTCGGCAAGGCGAAGGAGGTTCCGTCGGCGATCAAGAAGGGGATCGAGGCGGCGAAGAAGGCATTGATCCGGGTTCCGCTGCAGGCGACATCGATTCCTCACCCGATTCTGGGCCGCTTCGGCGCCGGGCGCGTCCTGTTGAAGCCGGCCCCGGAAGGAACCGGCATCATTGCCGGCGGCGCGGTCCGCGCTGTGGTGGAGCTGGCCGGCGTGCACGACATCCTCACGAAGTCTCTCGGGTCGGACAACCCGCAGAACGTGGTCCGGGCGACATTCGCGGGACTGGCGGGCCTGAAGGACCCCGTGAAGGTGGCGCGCCTGCGCGGGCGGTCGCTCGAGCAACTGGAGGCGGAGGCGACACGCGTCACGCACCGGGCTGTGGTGGACGTGGAGGCGGCGGCGGATGCGGCCGTGGCCGCGGCCACGGCGGCGGCCGAGACGCCGGCCGAGCCCGAACCTGAACCGGCGGCGGCACCGGCCCCGCCTGAACCGGCGGCTGCGGAGCCAGCGGACGCTCCGGCGCCCGAAGCTGCTGCACAAGCCGAAGCGGCTGCGGAGCCGGCGGAAGCCCCGGCGCCCGAAGCCGTTGCGGAGTCCGACGGGGAACCCGCGGACGCGGCTGCGTCCGAGCCGGAATCCAAGGCGGAAGCCGAGGCCGATTCGCCGGCGGAAGCCGGGAAGGGCACCGAGGGATGAGGCCGTCGGCAAAGCGGAACGAGACGGCGCCGCGCGTGCGGGTGACGCTCGTCAAGAGCTGGATCGGATACGAGGAGCGCCACGAGAAGATCGTCCGCGGTCTGGGTCTCCGCCGGATCGGACACTCGGTGGACGTGGTGGACAATCCGTCGGTGCGGGGGATGATCCGCGCCGTGCGGCACCTCGTGACGACGACGGAGACAACGGAACGGTAGAACCATGGCGACGTCCGACCGATCGAACAATCTGAGCAACCTGCGGCCGCCCGCCGGCGCGAAGCGGAGCAGGAAGCGCGTCGGCCGGGGAGAGGGCTCCGGCACCGGCGTGACGGCCGGCCGGGGACACAAGGGCCAGCAGTCGCGGTCGGGCTACTCGCGCAAGCGCGGCTTCGAGGGCGGGCAGATGCCGATCCATCGGCGCCTGCCGAAGCGGGGCTTCCACAACCCGTTCCGCATCGCCTACGACGTGGTGAATCTGGACACGCTGGAAGCGCGGTTTGAAGCGGGCGCGGAAGTGACGCCTGACGCCCTGCGCGCGGCGGGTCTTGTCGGCAAGCGGGCGTTCGTCAAGGTGCTGGCGCGCGGAGAGCTGACCAAGGCGCTCACCGTGACCGCGCACCGTTTCAGCGCCAAGGCGAGCGCGGCGATCGCCGCCGCCGGCGGGCGAACGGAGCTGGCGCCGGACGCGCCCCGGATGAAGACGAAGCAGAAGGTCGCGGAATGATCGACAGCCTGAAGAACGTCTTCGCGATTCCGGACCTGCGCAAGCGTGTGCTCTTCACGCTGGGCGTTCTCGCCGTGTATCGCGTCGGCAGCGTCATTCCGACGCCCGGCGTCAACACCGAGGCGCTTCAGATCCTGGTCGAACAGGCGGGCAACACCATGTTCGGCCTCTACAACATGTTCTCGGGAGGCAACCTCGCGCAGGCGACGATCTTCGCGCTCGGCATCATGCCGTACATCAGCGCCTCGATCATCCTGCAGTTGCTCACCGTGGTCTGGCCCTATCTCGAGCGCCTGTCGAAGGAAGGCGAGCTGGGCCGGCGCAAGATCACCCAGTACACGCGGTACGGCACCATCGTGCTCTGCGTCATCCAGTCGATGGCAATCGCCATTTTCCTGGAGCGCCAGACCAATATCGCCGGCGGACTGCCGCTGGTCTACGAGCCGGGCTGGTCCTTCCGCCTGATGACGGTGTTGACGCTGACCACCGGCACCGCCTTCATCATGTGGCTGGGCGAGCAGATCACCGAGCGCGGAATCGGCAACGGCATGTCGCTCATCATCTTCGCCGGGATCGTCGTCGGTCTCCCCACCGCGGTGCTGACGACGCTCGAACAGATGCGCAGCGGAGCGATCGGGCTGTTCACGCTCATCACGCTGGTCATCGTGATGGTGGTGGTGATCGGCGCCGTGGTCTTCATCGAGCGGGGGCACCGGCGCGTGACGGTGCAGTACGCCAGACGGGTCGTGGGCCGCCGCATGTACGGGGGAACCAGCACCCACATCCCGCTGAAGGTCAACACGGGCGGAGTCATCCCGGTGATCTTCGCCTCGTCGATCCTGGCGTTCCCGGCGACCGCGGCCACCGCGTTTCCGGTCGGCGGCTGGCTCCAGCAGATAACCGATCAATTGATGAACGGGATGCCGGGGTACTATCTGCTGTTCGTCGCCGGCATCATCTTCTTCGCCTACTTCTACACGGCGATCATCTTCAATCCGGACGATGTGGCGGAGAACATGCGGAAGCATGGCGGGTTCATCCCGGGCATCCGCCCCGGGAAGCGCACCGCCGAGTACATCGACACCATCCTGACCCGGATCACGTTCGTCGGCTCGATCTACCTGGCCCTGGTGGCCGTAATGCCGGACCTGATGATCACCGGCTTCCGGGCGGACGCCGTTCCGTTCATCGGGGATCAGCTCGACGTGATGCTGCCCGGCTTCATCACGAACGGGCTGGGCGTGACGTTCTATTTCGGCGGCACGTCGCTGCTCATCATCGTCGGCGTTTCCATGGACACGGTGCAGCAGGTGGAGTCGCAGTTGATCATGCGGCACTACGACGGCTTCATGAAGAAGACGCGGATACGGGGACGTCGCGCCTGACGGGATGGGCCGATGGACAATCTTGCAGCGCAGCTCAACCTGGTGCTGCTGGGGCCGCCCGGCGCCGGCAAGGGAACGCAGGCGATCCGTCTCGCCGCCGCGTGGGGGATTCCCCATATCTCGACCGGCAACATGCTGCGCGAAGCGGTGCGGGCCGGCACGGAGCTGGGCCGGAGGGCGCAGGCGGTCATCGACGGCGGCCGGCTGGTGAATGACGAGATCATGATTGGCATCGTCCAGGAACGGATCGCCCGGCCGGACGCGGCGCGCGGCTTCGTCCTCGACGGCTTTCCGCGAACCCTGCCGCAGGCCGAGGCGCTTGACGGGTTGCTGGATGGCCGCGACCCGCTGGTGGTGATTGACCTGGCAGTGCCGGATCCGGAACTGATCCGGCGGTTGTCGAAGCGGCGGCTGTGCACCAGTTGCGGGCTGATCGTAGGCGCGGCGGAAGGCGATCCTCCGGTCGTCTGCGAGGAGTGCGGCGGCGTGCTCCACCAGCGCAACGACGACCGGGAGCCGGTCGTGCGCGAGCGGCTCCAGGTGTACCGCCGGAGCACGCAGCCGCTGTTGGACTATTACGGCGGCCGGACGACGTTCCGCGCCGTGGATGGAACGCAGCCCCCCGACAATGTGGCGGCAGCGACCGCCGACGCGGTGGAGGCGCTCTCGCCGGTGCGGCGGAGCGCCTAGGGACGACAACGCGATGATTGCCTGCAAGACGCCCGCGGAGGTGCAGCGCATGCGGCTGGCGAACGCGCTCGTGGCCGACATCCTGGGCGAGCTGCGGACCATCGTCGCCGATGGCGTTACGACGCGGGAACTGGATGAGATCGCGGAGGAACGCGTGCACGCGGCCGGGGCGGTACCCGCCTTCAAGGGCTATCACGGGTATCCGGCGACGCTATGCACGTCGATCAACGACGAGGTTGTCCACGGCATCCCGTCGGGCCGGCAGCTCCGCGACGGTGACGTGGTGTCGATCGATCTCGGAGTCGTGCTCGAGGACTACTACGGCGACGCGGCGGTCACCGTCCCGGTCGGCGCCATCGACGGCTCGATTGGCAACCTGTTGCGGGTGACCGAGGAATCGCTGCACCAGGCCATCGATCACGCGCGGCCGGGCGGCCGGGTGTCGGATCTGGGCCATGCGGTGCAGCAGCATGTCGAATCGCACGGTTACTCGGTCGTACGGGAGTTCGTGGGGCATGGCATCGGCCGAAGCCTGCACGAGGAGCCGCAGGTGCCGAACTACGGAAGGCCGGGCCGAGGCCCGCGGCTCGCCGTCGGCATGGTGCTGGCCATCGAGCCGATGGTGGCGATGGGCAATCCCGACGTGCGGGTGCTGAACGACGGCTGGACCGCGGTCACCCGGGACGGCAGCACGGCGGCCCACTTCGAGCACACCGTGGCGATCACGGACGAGGGACCGATGGTGCTGAGCCGCCCGCTGGCGGCATCCAGCGCGGCCGGGAAGGCGGACAGCGTGGCCGGCGCGGCAAGCCCCGCCGTCGACGGTGTCTGATTGGGGAAACGAGGAGATCCGATGAAGGTGAGAGCATCGGTTCGGCGCATGTGCAGCAAGTGCAAGATCATCCGCCGCCGCGGCGTGGTACGGGTCATCTGCACCAACCCGAAGCACAAGCAGCGGCAGGGCTAGGCGAGGCGGAGGAGAGGGTCTATGGCACGAATTGTCGGAGTCGACCTGCCGCAGTCGAAGCGGATTGAGGTGGGGCTCACCTACATCTACGGAATCGGACCGAAACGCTCGACCGATATTCTCTCGGTGGCGAGCGTCAGCCCCGATGTTCGGGTGAAGGACCTGACCGAGGACGACGTGCGGAGAATCACCCGCGCGATGGAGGGCGCAGGTCGCGTGGAAGGCGACCTCCGGA
Source organism: Acidobacteriota bacterium (assembly GCA_009838525.1). Taxonomy (NCBI): domain Bacteria; kingdom Pseudomonadati; phylum Acidobacteriota; species Acidobacteriota bacterium. The sequence continues at coordinate 47,153 of VXRJ01000036.1, read as the reverse complement.
AGGAGGTCTCGCTGAACATCAAGCGCCTGCTGGAGATTGGCTGCTACCGTGGACTGCGCCACCGGCGCAACCTGCCGGTGCGCGGCCAGCGGACTAACACGAACGCACGGACCCGAAAGGGCCCGAAGCGCGGCGCGGTCGCCAAGAAGAAGAAGACGTAGACGATGGCCAAATCCGACAGTTCCGGTTCACAGAAGGCCGGACGTCCAAAGAAGCGGAAGAAGGTTTTCAAGAAGCGGGGCGAGAAGCGGGTTGTGCCGCATGCGGTGGCGCATATCCAGGCCTCCTTCAACAACACGATCATCACGATCACCGACGCCGACGGGGCAACGTTGTCGTGGTCGAGCGCCGGTGGCATCGGGTTCAAGGGGTCGCGGAAGGGGACGCCGTTCGCCGCGACCCAGGCCGCGACAACCGCGGGGCATTCGGCGAAGGCGTTCGGAGTACGGACGGTGGACGTGCTGGTGAAGGGCCCCGGGGCGGGACGCGAGTCCGCCATTCGGGCGCTCCAGCAGGCGGCGGGACTCGAGGTGAAGTCGATCCGCGACGTTACCCCGATCCCGCACAACGGGTGCCGTCCGCCGAAGCGGCGGCGCGTGTGAATCGACGAGGGAACTAAGGAGGTCCGGAACACATGGCACGCTATGTCGGTTCCGTCTGCCGGTTGTGCCGGCGCGAAGGAATGAAGCTGTTCCTGAAAGGGGAGCGCTGCTACCAGCAGAAGTGCGCCATCGAGCGGCGCAACGTTCCGCCCGGCCACCATGGCAAGGGACGGAAGGCGAAGCTGCAGGGCTACGGGCTGCAGCTTCGGGAGAAGCAGCGCGTCAAGCGGATATACGGCGTGCTCGAACGGCAGTTCCGGCGCTACTTCCATGAAGCGGACCGCCGGCGGGGCATCACCGGCGAAACGCTGCTGCAACTGCTCGAGAGCCGTCTCGACAACGTCGTGTACCGGCTCGGATTCGCGGTTTCGCGTCCGCAGGCGCGCCAGTTGGTCCGGCACGGGCACTTCCTGGTGAACGACCGCCGGGCGGACATTCCGTCGTACGGCCTGCGCGTGGGCGACACGGTGCGGATCAAGCCGTCGAGCGGCAAGAACGTGGCGATCGCCTATGCGCAGGAAGAAGTGAAGGGCCGCGGCATTCCGGAATGGCTCGAGCTGGACGCCGATGGCACGTCGGGGCGCCTCGCGGCGGTTCCGACGCGTGAGCAACTGAACCTGCCGGTTCAGGAGCAGTTGATCGTTGAGCTGTACTCGAAGTAACGGGCGTCACGCCTGAAAGGACTGCACCCCAATGTGGAAGGATTTTCAGAGGCCCAAGGCTCTGGCGTGCGACGAAGACACCGGGCAGTACGGGGAGTTTCATGCCCAGCCGTTCGAGCGTGGGTTCGGGACCACCATCGGCAACGCCCTCCGGCGCGTGCTGCTCTCGTCGATCGAGGGCGCCGCGGTGACCGCGGTGAAGATCGACGGTGTGCTCCACGAGTTTTCGCCGATCAGGGGAGTGGTGGAGGATGCGACCGACATCATCCTCAACCTGAAGCAGGTACCGATCAAGCTGCACTCGGAGAGCGTGAAGACGGTGACCCTGAGCGCTACCGGTCCCGGCAAGCTGACGGCGGGTGATATCCGGACCGATCAGGACGTGGAGGTCCTCGACAAGGAGATCCACATAGCCACGGTGGAGCGTGGCGGTTCGCTCAACATGGAGTTGCGCATCAAGCGGGGCCGGGGCTATGTCTCCGCGGAGCGGAATCTGGACGAAGACCTCGGAATCGGCTGGATTCCCGTCGATTCGGTGCACTCGCCGATCAAGAAGGTCAACTACGTGGTGGAGGCGGCGCGTCTCGGACAGACGACGGACTACGACAAGCTGACCCTCAAGGTCTGGACGGATGGCACGGTCAGCGCCCGCGACGCCGTGTCGTTCGGCGCAACCCTCGTAAAGGACCACCTCGACATCTTCATCGACCAGGACAACCAGCCCGCCGTGGGCGACGAAGAGGCGGCGGAGGCAGCCGGAAACCCGGCGCCGGCCGAGAACGAGCATCTGGGCAAGAGCGTCGAGGAGCTGGAACTGTCCGCGCGGTCATACAATTGCCTCCGGAACGCCAACATCCAGACAGTTCGCCAACTGGTCGTCAAGACGGAGGCGGAGCTGCTGGCGACCAAGAACTTCGGCCAGAAGTCGCTCTCGGAGATCGTCGACATTCTGGCCACCATGGGCCTCGAGCTCGGGATGACACTCGACGAGCCGGCTGCGGCCGCTTCGGCGTAGGCGGCGTTCGGAACGACAGGAGCAGGAGCCAGCAGACCATGCGTCATCGCGTCGCACACCGGAAACTGGGCCGGGTGACGGAGCACCGGATTGCGCTGCTTCGCAACCAGGCGACGGCGCTGCTGCGCCACGAGCGGATCACCACGACGGTGGCCAAGGCAAAGGAGTTGCGGCCCTTCGTCGAGCGGTTGATCACGGTGGCGAAGCGGGGGCTGGCCGACGGTGCGGACACGCCCCGCGCGGTTCATGCCCGGCGCCTGGTCCGGCGCGATGTCGCGGACCTGGCGGTGGCGGGCAAGCTGTTCGAGACGCTCGCGCCCCGCTTCGCCGAGCGCCCCGGCGGCTACACGCGCGTGATGCGTGTCGGCCGCCGCGTGGGAGACGATGCCGAACTGGCGCAGATCGAGTTGATTGGGAGCGAGTACGACCCGGAGCAGGACGAGCCGAAGGCAGACGATCAGAAGAAGGAAGCCGCGTCGTCCGAGGAGGGCGGCGGGCGCCTGCGTCGCGTCGCGCGCCGTTTCCGTGGCCCGGAAGCGGGAGGGGCCGGGCCGGGCGCAGCCGACGGCGGGGCCAAGACCCACACCAAGCGGACCCGCAAGAAGATCTAGCGCGCCGTGCCCGGCGCGCAAGCTCCTGGTTCTAGTCTTCGGCTCCGGAGTCGTCGCCGTCCGCCGCCTTCGCGTCGGCGACGATCTTGGCGTGCAGATGGGCCGGCACTTCTTCGTAGTGCGAGAACTCCATGTGGTAGCTGCCTCGGCCGCCGGTGGCGGACGTGAGTTGTTGCTCGTAGGTGAGCATCTCGGCCATCGGCACCTGCGCCTTGATGAGGGTTGAGGAGCCCCGGGTTTCCATTCCGCCGATTCGGCCGCGCCGGCCGTTCAGGTCGCCCATCAGGTCGCCGGCGAAGTCGTTCGGCGCGTAGACCTCGACGTTCATCACCGGCTCGAGCAGCGTCGGCCTCGCGCGTTCCATCGCATCGCGGAAGGCGAGGCGGCCCGCCATCTTGAACGACATCTCGTTGGAGTCGACCGAGTGGAACTGCCCGTCGGTCAGGGTCACCTTGAAGTCGACCATCGGGTAGCCGGCGAGGTAGCCTCTTCCGCGAGCTTCCTGGATTCCCTTCTCGACGGCCGGACGGAACTGCTGCGGGATCGAGCCGCCGAAGATCTCGTCGACGAACACGAAGTCCTCACCGCGCGGCAGGGGCTCCACCTTGATCTTGCAGTCACCGAACTGGCCATGGCCCCCCGACTGCTTCTTGTGGCGGCCGTGGGCGTCGGTCGCCGCCGTGATCGTCTCCCGGTAGGGGATCCGCGGCAGCTTGACGTTGACCTCGACGCCGAAACGGCTCTTCAGCTTGGCGACGGTCACCTCGATGTGCAGCTGCCCCTGCCCGGCCAGCAGCAACTGGCGCGTTTGCGGGTCGCGCGTGAAGCGGATGGTCGGATCCTCCTCGTGCAGCCGCTGCAGGGCGCCGCTGATCTTCTCCTCGTCGCCCCGGCTCTTCGGCTCGATGGCGTAGGAAAGGACCGGATCGGCAAACGCGATCGGCCGGAACCTCACGGGGCTCCCCTTGACGGCCAGCGTGTCGCTCGTCTTCGTCGACTTCAGCTTGGCCACCGCGCCGAGGTCGCCGGCCCGGAGTTCCGGCACTCCGGTCTGCGTCGCGCCCTGGCGCACGCCGACCGCGCCGAGCCGTTCGGATGCGTCCTGCGTGACGTTGTGAATGGCGGAGTCGGCCTTGATCGTCCCGGCCGCCACCCGGAACAGCGTGATGCGTCCCGCGTGCCGGTCCGCGACCGTCTTCCAGACGAACAGGGCGGGAGGAGCGTCGTCGCTCGTGTCGTAGTCGGCCGGGTCGCCTCCCTCTTCCGCCGGCTCGGCCGGCAGGGGATGCTCGCTCGCCGGTGGCGCGTAGCCCTTGATCGCGTCGAGGAGGAGCGGAACACCGATGTTCGCCTGCGCGGAGGTGCAGACCAGCGGGAAGATCCGGCGGGTCCGGGCCGCGTCGCGCAAGCCCGCCTCGAGATCGGCCTGCTCCAGCGTTCCCTCCTCGAAGAACTTCTCCATCAGCGCTTCGTCCGCCTCGGCCACCATCTCGATGAGCGCCTCGCGGGCGCTTTCCGCGGCGTCGGTCATTTCGGCCGGGACGTCCGCCTCCGACGCGACGCCGTTGCCTTCCGGCGTGAAGGTGCAGGCGCGCATCCGGATCAGGTCCACGACGCCGCGGAAGTCCTTTTCCGAGCCGACCGGCAACTGCACCGGCACCACCTCGCGACCGAACGACTCGTGGAGCGATTCGAGAGCCCGGTCCAGGCTGGCGCGTTCGCGGTCGAGCAGGTTGAGCACCACGAGGCAGGGGAGATCGAGCTCCGCGGCAATGGACCAGACCTTCTCGGTCTGCACTTCCACGCCCGCCACGGCGTCCACGACGACTACGGCGGCGTCCGCCACGCGGAGTGCAGCGCGCGTGTCGCTCAGGAAGTTGCCGATTCCAGGGGTATCAATGAGGTTGATTTTCGTTCCGTGCCACTCGACGAACGCGGTGGCGGACGAGAGCGTGTGCTTGCGGGCCACTTCCTCTTCGTCGAAGTCGGTGACCGTATTGCCCTCGTCGACCGTGCCGAGGCGGTTGACCGCCTTCGCATCGAACAGCATCGCCGAGATGAGCTGCGTCTTGCCGGAGCCGCTGTGCCCCGTCACGGCGACGTTGCGGATGTCCGATCCGCCGTAGACCTTCATCGCTGGTATTCCTCCTGCCTGCCGGGCAAAACGGTGATCGTACCCGATTTTCCGGTGAAGGGGGCCTTGTGGGGCGTCCGGACGGCTACTCGTAGCGGAGCGCCTCGATCGGGTCGAGACCGGAGGCCCGAATCGCCGGCACGATGCCGAAGACGATCCCCACGGTCGCCGAGAAGCTGATCCCCAGGGCGAACGACCACCAGGGCAGGGCGACGGGAAAGCCGGTCGCGACGTTCACGCCAACCCCGATGCTGCTGCCGAAGAAGATGCCCAGCACGCCGCCGATCGCGGTCAGGAACACCGCCTCGAGCAGGAACTGCCAGAGGATCTCCCGGCGCCGGGCGCCAATCGCCTTCCGCGTGCCGATCTCGCGGGTCCGCTCCTTGACCGAGATCGTCATGATCGCCATCACGCCGATCCCGCCCACCATCAGGGCGATCGACGAGATGGAAACGAGCGCCAGAAAGACGGCGCTGCTCACCTGCTCCCAGAGCCGAAGGGCGGCATCCTGCGTGATGAGATCGAAGTCGTTCGGCTCGTCCAGACGCAGGCCGTGCCGGATCCGCATCACCTCGGTCACGTCGCGCATTGCCGTGTCGCGGGCTACGCCGTCGCGCGGCACCACCGCGATCAGCATGTTCTGCAACCGGCCGCGCCGCGAGCGCTCGAGTCGCAGGCCATACTGCTGCTGGTAGGCGCTGTACGGAATGATGGCAAGGTCGTCCTGGCCCGCGTCCATCCCGCCGAAGCTCGCGCGGGGGCCGAGGACGCCGACCACGGTGTAGGGCTGGCTCTCAATCCGGACCGTCTTGCCGAGCGGGTCGACGTTGGGAAAGAGCGCTTCGTACGGCCCTTGGCCCAGGACGACCACGCGGCGCCGGTGGCTCACTTCCCCCTCGGTGAAAAAGCGCCCGGTGTCCATCGTCAGGCTGAAGACGCTCGGATAGTCGTGCGTCGTGCCAATGATCGACAGGGGAAGCGTCTGCTCCCCGTCGTACGAGACGCGCGAGCGGACCGACCCCGGCCCGCCCTCGCCTACCGAAACGGTGGCGCGGGCGACCGTATCGGCCGCCTGGCGTTCGATGGCGCGGGCATCGTCCAGGGTCAATGTCGGCCGGTCCAGCAGTACCTGGAAATCGGCGCCGGACATCACGCTCAAGCCGGAAAACTGCGCCACGAAGATGGTGTCGGGGCCCAGCTCGCGAATGCTGTCGCGCAGCGTCTCGTCGAAGCCGAGAATGAGGGATGTCATGCCGACCATCGACGTGATGCCGATGACGATGCCGAGAATGGTGAGCCCGGAGCGCATCTTCTGTGTCCGGATCGTGCCGATCGCCATCAACACGATCTCGTTGATGAGTGAAGTGCGCATCGTGGTTCTCTGGTGCGCCGCGCCGTCAGTCGGAGCGGCCGAGGGCGTCGATCGGATCGAGGGCGGCGGCGCGCGCGGCGGGGTACATCCCGAAGAAGAGCCCCACCAGGCCGGTCAGCGTGATTGCCAACAGCACCGACCACAGGTGCACGGTGGCGGGAACCGGGGCGAACCGGTCGATCGCCACCGCCGCGACGGCGCCGAGGGCGGTGCCCGCGATGCCGCCGGCGAGGGCGAGCACGACCGACTCGGACAGCATCTGCCACATGATGTCGCGCCGGCGCGCCCCGAGGGCCTTCCGGAGGCCTATCTCCTTGGTCCGTTCCGAGACTGCCATCAGCATGATGTTCATGATGACGATGCCGGCGACCACCATGGCGAGGCCGACGACCCCCACGAGCACCGAGAAGATACCCGTGGTTGCCTGCTGAAAGAGGCCGAGCGCGGTCTCGGAGGTGAAGATCCCGAAATTGTCTTCCTCGTCGGGCCGGAGCCGCCGCTCGATCCGAAGCGCGACCGTCGTCTCGCCGATGGCCGTGTCGATCCGGTTGGGATCGGCCGGCTGCACGCGAATGCCGAGTGACGACCTGGTGCCGAAGAGGCGCCTGAACGCTCCCAGGGGAATGATGGCGTACTCGTCCTGCGAGACGCCGAACGTCGAGCCGACCGGGCGGCTGACCCCGACGACGCGAAACGGCACCCCCTGAATCCGGACCTCCCGGTCGATGGGGTCGAGCGTCTCGAAAAGCCGTTCCGCCGTTTCCGCGCCGAGGACCGTCACGTTGCGCCTGCGCTGCACCTCGGACGGCGTCATCAGGCGCCCTTCCTCGGCGTTGAAGGTCGAAAAACTGGTGAAATCTTCCGTCACGCCCTGAATGGAGACCTGTTCGAGCAGCCGGTGGCGGTAGCGCACCTCGCCGCTCCGCTGGGCCTGGACCATGACGGCGGTGACATTCTCGGCGAAGCGGCGGATCGCGTCCGCGTCGTCCATCGTGATGAGCGGGTTGTTCCGGGCCCGCTCGAACTGCTCCTGGCTCCGGATGATGCCGCGCCGGTCAACCATGAAGGCGTCCGCCCCCACCTCCGTCAGGATGACGTCGGTCACCTCTTCCGTGATCCCCTGGATGAGCGAGACGAGGGTGATGATGGACGAGATGGCGACGATGTTGCCGAGAATCGTCAGGAAGGAGCGGAGCTTGTTGGCCCAAATCGCGCTGAGCGCGATTCGGATCATCTCGCTAACCAGCGTCAGGGTCATTCGGTGCCACCGGATCGCCGTCTTCCAGGTTGCGAACCACCTCGAACGGTCCGGTGATCACCTCGTCTCCCTCGGCGAGGCCGCTCAACGCCTCGAAGTAACGGTCGCCGGCGATACCGGTCTGGACCGGGATGAACATGGCGCGCCCCTGCCGGACGGCGAAGACCCCCTCGAGTTCCTCGGTGTCGGCCGCCGCCGCATCGGCAACCCCGGGCGCGCTCGCGCCATCGCCGGCCAGACGGAACGGGACGCCGCCGCGGTTCCGGTCGTCCTCGCCGTCCATCTGCCGGATGATGTTGCCGTCCGAATCGATGTCCATCTCCCGCACCGTCGTCGCCTGAATCGGTACGGCTATCGCGGCCTGGCGGGTTGCCGTGGTGATCTCCGCCGTGCAGGTGAACCCGGGCCGGACGTTGGGGATGATCTCGTCGAGGGTCACCACGACGAGGAAGTTGGTCGCTTCCTGCGTGGTGGCGCCGCCAGCCTGCTGAATGGGACTGTTGCCAATCTCGGTCACCGTGCCGGTCCAGATCTTGTCGGGCAGGGCGTCGATCGTGATTTCGGCCCGCTGGCCCAGCTCGATGGCGGGGATATCGGTCTCGTCCACTTCGATCTCCGCCTCCAGCACCGAGAAGTCGGCGATCTCGAGCAGCACGGTGCCCGGATTGTTCATCGTGCCGATCACGACCGTCTCGCCCTCGTCGATGTTCCGGCGGGTCACGATGCCGTTGATGGGTGAGGTGATCGTCACCTGGGTCAGGTCGTAGCGCGCGCTGTCGAGCGCGGCCTCCTCCTGCCGGATCCGTTCCATCGCCGCTTCGACTTCCACTTCGCGCTGGCGGAGCTCCGTCTCGCGCACCTGGACGTCCGCCTCCGTCTGTTCGTATACCTCGCGCGCGACCAGCCGGAGTTCCCACAGGTCCGCCTGCCGATCCAGATTCTCGCGAGCCAACTCCAGATTGACGGTCGCGGTCTCCACCGCCACCTGCGCCTGCCGGTACGCCGCGCGGGTCGCTTCCAGAGACGCCTCGCCCCGGTCGACGAGCGCCTGGAGGTTCTCGGGATCGATCTCCAGCAGGAACTGGCCGGCATCGACCGGATCCCCCTCGTCGACGGCGAGGCGAGTGACTCGCCCCATCGTGCTGGCCGACATCTCCACCAGCAACTGAGGCTGGATCGTTCCCGGCGCCGAGACGATGGCGATCAGGTTGCGCCGCTCGATCATCTCGATGTCAACTTCCGCCGCGTTGCTCCGCCGGTACCACAGGTTGACGGCAACGAGCGCGGCGGCGAGCACCACGATCACGATCCCGATCACAAGGCGTTTCGTCGTCATTCCAAACAGACCATTGTACTGCCTAACGCCGTACACCATCCGGGCAGTTCGGATTCCACTCTGAAGATACGCAGTTTCCGGCGGGTTGTTCCCGGCGGCCCTCCCGCGCGCCCTTCCGGACCGCGCATCCTCAGAACCCTATGGTGGTCCGGACTATCGCCACGACGAACGCGATCGCCATCTGCAGCGCGTACAGCGTCGTCACGATGCCCGCGACCTGCCGCTGCCACACGACGCCGAGACCGATGGCGAGCACCATCAGCCACCAGACGTGGATCAGGTCTATCGCGCTCAGCAGGTTGACAGCGAACGTTCCCGTTTCCAGCATCGGCGCGAACGCCGCGAGCGTGGTCGGGGAGTCGGCCGCCTCGCGGAAATAGTTGAGCGGTGCTACGAACAACTGCGTAACGACGAAGATGACTCCTGCGTGGGCAACGACGGCGAACATCTGCTCGAAGGTGGCGCGCGGGCCGAACAGGCCGTAGCCCGCGGCATACAGCACGCCCGCCAGGATCAGGCAACCAATCGGTACGAAGACCAGGGTGGAGACCGCCGTGTAGATAGGCGTCATCCCCATTTGCTCTTCCATCTGCGTATACATCTCGTCGGTCATCTCGACGCCGAACGATGCCATCGCCTCGCTCTGCTGATCGAGGATGGCGCGCTGCATGACGTCGGTGCTCATGAGCGTGGCGACCATCGCCGCGAACAACACGACGGTCAGTACGAGCATCCCCAGCCACCGGGGATCGGCAGCCACCCGCTCGAACGTGGCCTGGGGTGAGAAGACCACGCCGAAGAACCGCGCTCCCAGCCCGAGCCGCGCGCTTCCGTTCGCCATTCCCCGGCTCCCTCCGCGATTGCGCCGTCAACTTCACTATAACGCCGTTCCCTTGACGCGCTCTCGCGCGCGGCCTTAGGATGCGTGGTTTTTCGGCCGGGGGATCTGGCGGCAGGTGAAGGGAGCAATGCTGAGTTTCGTTCCACGGGAGCTCTTCTTCACCAGAGGGGTGGGCATTCACCGGGAGAAGCTCACGTCGTTCGAGGCGGCGCTCCGGGCGGCGGGGATCGCGGCCTGCAATCTGGTGCGGGTTTCCAGCATCTTTCCGCCCGGCTGCAAGATCATCTCGCGCGCCGAGGGAATCAAGCGGCTGCACCCGGGACAGGTCACGTTCGTCGTGATGTCGGAAGCGGCAACTCGCGAGCCGCACCGGCGGATCGCGGCGACGATCGGCGTGGCGATTCCGCGCGACCGGAAACTGTACGGCTACCTGGCGGAACATCACAGCTACGGGGAGGACGCGACCCAGGCGGGCGACTACGCCGAGGACCTGGCCGCGGAGATGCTCGCCACCACCCTCGGGTTGAAGTTCGATCCGGAGAAGAGCTGGGACGAGAACAAGGAAGTGTGGCGCCTGTCCGACGAGATCGTCCGGACGCGGAACATCACCCAGACCGCGGTCGGCAACCGGGAGAGGCTCTGGACCACGGTCGTTGCCGCTGCCGTGGTCGTCGGCTGAAACGCCTGCCCCCCTTGGTGCGCCGGCCTCCTTTGGTGCGCCGGCCTCCAGGCCGGCATAGTTGATCGCAAGCCGGCAACCAGCTACGCTGAAGAAGCTGCTGCCTTCAAACCCCCACCTTGAAGGCTCCTCGCAGTTCCTTGTCCGAGCAACCCGTCCCGGCGGCGGCAGGCGATGGCGACCCGACGCTCGCATTGAGCGCGCGCCACGGTGTGCCGTCGATCGATCTCGCGCGCTTCGACATCGAGCCGGAGGTCGTTCGCCTGATCCCGGCCGATGCCGCGCGACAGTACCAGGTGGTGCCGATTCATCGGGCCGGCTCCACCCTGACGGTGGCGATGTCCAATCCGAGGGACGTCGCGGCGCTCGACGATCTCGCCTTCCTGACCGGCTGCCGTGTCGCGCCGGTCGTGGCCTCGCGGCCGGCGGTGGAGGCGGCGCTCGCCCGGTACTACCGCCCGTCCGTCCCACCTCGCGAGACCGGTCGGGAGGCGGCGCCCGACAGCGCGACGGGAATCCCGGCAGCTCCGGCAAACGGGGAGCAACCGCCGGCTGTCCGCCTGGTGCAGGAGTTGATCGACTCGGCGATCGATCGAGGCGCGAGCGACATCCACGTCGAGCCGTACGATGGCGAGTTCCGCGTCCGGTTCCGGATCGACGGCGTCCTGCAGCCGGTGATGGCGCCGGACGTCAGTCTGCGGGACGCCATCACTTCCCGCCTCAAAGTGATGGCGAAGCTCGACATCGCGGAGAAGCGGCTGCCGCAGGATGGCCGGATCCGGCTTCGCCATCGCGACGCGGACGACGGCGCTCCACGCACGATCGACCTCCGCGTCTCCAGCCTGCCGACGCTCTTCGGCGAGACGATCGTGCTCCGCGTTCTCGACCGGGCGCGGCTAAAGCGTGACATGACGCAACTGGGGTTCGACGCCGCGTCGCTCCGCCGATTCGAGGCGAGCATCCGGAAGCCCTGGGGGATGGTGCTGGCGACCGGACCGACCGGCAGCGGCAAGACCAGCACGCTCTATTCCGCAATCGCGCGGCTCAACACTCCCGGCGTGAACATCATGACCGCCGAGGATCCGGTCGAGTTCAACCTGAACGGCGTCAACCAGGTGCTCGTGCGCGACGGGATCGGCCTCAGCTTCGCGGCCGCGCTGCGGGCGTTTCTCCGGCAGGACCCGAACGTGATCCTGGTGGGAGAAATCCGTGACGTCGAGACCGCCGCCATCGCGGTGAAGGCGGCGCTGACCGGCCACCTGGTGCTGTCGACCCTTCATACCAACGACGCCCCGGGCGCGGTCTACAGGCTGCTGGACATGGGGATCGAACCGTTCCTCGTTGCCGCGTCCGTCCACCTGATCTGCGCGCAGCGACTCGTCCGCCGCATCTGCGAGGGATGTGCGGCTCCGGCTCCGGTCAGCCCTTCCGCCCTTGCCGACCTCGGCTTCGACCGCGGGAGGGCGGCCAGCGTCGTGCCGCGAGCCGGCAAGGGATGCGATGCCTGCGGCCGAACCGGCTATCAGGGACGGGTCGGGCTGTACGAGGTGATGGAGCTGAACCCTGCGGTGCGGGAGCTGATACTTGCGGGGGCTCCGGCGCGCGCGCTGCGCGAGGCGGCGGTGGCCGACGGGATGGTGACGCTCCGTGAAAGTGGCCTCCGAAAGATCGCGGCCGGCGTCACGACGATCGAGGAAGTTCGGCGCGAGACGCTGGTGTAGCTGGAAACGTCATGCCGGCGACACTCACCGGGTTGTTGCGGCGCGCCGCGGAACAGGACGGCTCGGACCTGCACCTGACCGCGGGGACGCCGCCCCGGATCCGGGTGCGGGGCGATCTTTGTCCCCAGGACGACCTGAGCTCCCTGAGTCCCGATGATGTGAAGCGGTTGATCTACAGCGGATTGACCCAGGCGCAGCGGCAAGTGTTCGAGACGACCTCGGAACTCGACTACGCCTTCGGCGGAGGCTCGGGGGCCGAGGACGGCCCGCGGGTTCGCGTGAACGTCTACCGCCAGCGTGGCCACGCGGCGGGTGTCTACCGGCTGATCCCGGATCGGATTCCGGACTTCGCGATGCTCGGCCTTCCTTCGGCGGTCGTGGACCTGTCCGACCGGCCGCATGGCCTCGTGCTGGTGACCGGGCCGACCGGCAGCGGAAAGACGAGCACGCTTGCCGCGATGATCGACCGGATCAACCGGACGCGGCCGGCGCATGTCCTGACGATCGAGGATCCCATCGAGTACGTCCACCCGCACCGCCGATCGGTGGTGAATCAACGCGAAGTGCACGCCGACACGGCCAGCTTCGCGTCGGCCCTGCGCGCCGCTCTCCGCGAGGATCCGGACGTCGTCCTGATCGGCGAGATGCGTGACCTGGAAACATCCGAGGCGGCGCTCCGTCTGGCCGAGACGGGCCACCTCACGCTGGCCACGCTGCACACCAGCTCGGCGGTGCAGGCGGTCAGCCGGATCATCGATCTCTACCCGGCCCACCGGCAGAATCTGGTCCGGACGCAGCTCTGCCAGGTGCTCGAAGGCGTGGTCTGCCAGCGTCTGGTTCCGGCTGCGGACGGCGGCGTGCGCGTCTGCGCGGCGGAGGTGCTGATAGCGACACCGGCGATCAGGAACCTGATTCGGGAAGACCGGCTGCACCAGGCATACTCCACGATGCAGGCGGCCGGCGCGTCGGTCGGCATGCAGACGATGACGCAGGCGCTGGCGTCGCATTGCCACCGAGGCGCGATCACTCGCAAAACGGCGCTGACCCAGGCGCCGAACCGCAACGAACTGATCGCCCTGCTCGATCGGGCGCTCGATCGGGGGCGTGGTCGCGGGCACCCGCAATGACGCTCCCGTGGCCGCGGCGGCGGACGGTTTCGACGAAGAATCTGGCTATCGCCACCCGGCAGCTCGCCGTCATGCTGGGCGCCGGTGTGCCGCTAGCGCAGTGCCTGGACCTTCTGGGCTCGGAGGAACGCGATCCGCTCCTGGCCGAGACCCTCCTTGCCCTCCGCGACGACATCGAGAGCGGCGCGTCGTTTGCCGCGGCGCTCGCCGCCCGCCCCCGGGTCTTCGATGAGCTGTACGTCGGCATGGCGGCGGCCGGAGAAGCCGGCGGAGTCCTTCACACCATGCTGGGCCGCCTGGCGGACTGCGCGGAGAAATCGGTTGCCCTCCGCGGGCAGGTGCGCGCAGCGATGATGTACCCGGTCGCGGTCTTGCTGATCGCTGCGGTCGTGGTGGGCGTCATCCTCTGGAAGGTCATTCCGACGTTCGCCGAGCTCTTCGACGGATTGGGTGCGGTCCTGCCGCTCCCCACCCGCGTCGTCATCGCGGCCAGCGATTCACTTCCGGTGGCCGCCCCCGTTCTGATGATCGTCGCCGGCGGAACTGCCTGGATCGGCCGGCGCTGGTACGCCACGCCCCGTGGCCGCCGCGCGCTCGATGGGGTCCGTTTGCGCCTGCCGGTGATCGGTCCGCTCCTCCGCAAACTGGTAGTCGCACGCTTTTGCCGGACGCTCGCGACCCTCCTTGGCGCCGGCGTCCCGATACTGGATGGCCTCACGATCACCGCGGGCACTTCGGGCAACGCGGTGGTTGCGGACGCTGTGAGGGCGACCCGCAGTGCGATAGAGCAGGGCTCGTCGGTAGCCGCGCCGCTCCGGAGCACCGGCGTTTTCCCACCCATGGTGACGCAGATGGTGGGCGTGGGCGAGGCAACGGGATCCCTCGACGCGCTTCTGTCGAAGGTGGCGGACTTCTATGAGGCTGAAGTGGATCGCGCCGTCGCCGGCTTCACCGCACTTCTCGAGCCGGTGCTGATAGCTCTGCTGGGCGCGATTGTCGGCGGCATCGTCATCGCCATGTACCTGCCGGTCTTCGACCTGATCAGCCGCCTGGCGGGCTAGCAGGCCCGCGCCCGAACGCTCTGGCGGGCGCGCCCGCCGGGGGGGACGCGTTGGAAGTTCCGCTGGTGCGAGAGCGCGCCCTGGGGCGCATCGGGGTATAGTTGGCGTACCGATTGCTTCCATGTCCGGCAGAGGGACGGTGGCGGCGCGGAGAACCGGCCGGATCCCTCGCCAGGGAGGCTCTAGATGACCGGAAAGCGATGGCGTGCTGAACGAACCACGGACCGCGAGCGGGGCTTTACGCTGATCGAGCTGCTGATCGTGGTCGCGATTATCGGCATCATAGCCGCTATCGCGGCTCCGGGACTGCTGCGGGCCCGCATGGCGGGGAACGAGGCGTCCGCAATCGGTTCGCTTCGGGCCATCAACAGCGCGCAGTCGACGTACGCGGCCAGTTGCGGCAATGGCTTCTACGCGCCGACGCTCGCGAATCTGGCAACCCCGCCGACGGTCGGCGGCGGAGACGGTTTCATCGGCACCGACCTGTCAGTCGATCCGTCGGTCAAGAGTGGCTACACGGTCGCGATGACGGCGGGCGCGGCCGCCGTCGGCGCCCCGGTGTCCTGCAACGGCGCGGCGGTCGTCTCCACCTACTTCGTCGGCGCCGATCCCAACCCCGGCGGCGGCGTCCGGTTCTTCGGAACGAATCAGGGCGGGACGATCTACCAGGCGAACGCGACGGTGGCAGTGACGCAGAACGGCGCGCCGGCCGGCGCCGTGCCGATTCAGTAGCGCATCGCCGGCGGCGCAATCCGGGTTGCGGTTCCTGGTGACAACGAGTGACAGCGACCGGCGGCGCACGCCTGTCGGCAGGGGTTGGCGACGGCCGCTGGGGGATGCGCAACGGAGGTTGACATGACCGGACGCGCGCGAACCGGGCTGTTGCTTTTTGCGTTTGCGGGATTGGGGGCGTCGCTGGCTTCCACCTGGGTGCATCTGCAGATCCTCCTCGATCCGTTCTACGTCAGCGTCTGCGATGTCAACGCCACGGTCAGTTGCTCGCAGGTCTACGAGAGCCGGTACGGGAGCTTCCTCGGTGTCCCCGTCGCCCTCGGGGGCGTCATCTGGTTCACCGGCACACTACTGCTCGCCTGGGCGGGCGGACGCGCGCCCGCGGAATCGGCGGAGAACGTGGCGGGCTACCTGCTCACCTGGTCGACGGCCGGACTGGCCGTCGCGATGTACCTCGCCTATGCGTCGTTCTTCCTCCTGGGTATGGTCTGTCTCTTCTGCGTCGCGGTCTACGTCAGCGTGATCGGCGTCTTCGTGCTCGCCGGCAGCGCGCCGGCGACCCCCGCCCTGAAGCTGATCGGGGTGGCGGCGGGTGACCTGCGGCTGCTGGCGCGGAGTCCGATGGGCCGGGCGGTCGCCGTAGCCTTTGTCGCCGGCTCGGTGGGATCGACTCTCTGGTTCAACAGCCTGTCGCAGGCCGATGCCATGGCGGCGCTGGCGGAGCTGCCCGTCGAGGATGCGGGCGCGGGCGCTCCGGCGGCGGATCCGGCCCCACCCACCCTCTCGGAGGAGGACCAGCAGAGCGAGTTCGAACGTTACTGGTCGGCCGAACCGCGGGTGGAGATGGACCTGCCGCCGGCGTCGGCCGCGGCGGCGGAGGGCGCGGACGTCGTCGTGCTGAAATTCAATGACTACCAGTGTCCCGCCTGCGCCAATGCGCACCGGCTGTACGGACCGGTCTTCGCGAAATATGCCTCGTCCGACCCGGGACGGGTGGTGCAGGTGGTTCTCGACTTTCCGCTCGATCCGTCGTGCAACGACGAGGCGCCGTTCGGGCAGCACGACGGCGCCTGTGCGGCGGCGGTTGCTGTCCGCATCGCGGCTGCGCGGGGAGAGGATCTCCGTTCCGAGATGGAAGACTGGCTCTACAACAACCAGCCCGGCCTGACGCGAGCGGCGGTGACGGAGGCGGTTGCGGATATCGCCGGGATCGATCAGGCGGCCTACGACGCCGCGTACGACGAGACCGTCGACGCGGTTCGGGCAGACATCGCGGTGGGCGTGGCGCTGCCGGTGGAAGCGACGCCGACGTACGTCGTCAACGGCGTCGTCATCGGCGGGATGCTGGCCCCTCGCTTCTTCGACGCGGCGATCGCGTACGAGTTGGAGCGCGCCGCGGCCGACGAGTAGCGTGCTCCCGGCTCCGCTTGCCGTTCCGCTGCTGGTCCTGGGGGGACTGGCGGCCGGCAGCTTCCTGACCGTCTGCATCCGGCGCCTGCCAGAGGGCGGTTCCGTCATCACGCCGCGCTCGCACTGCCCCACCTGCGGGCACATCGTCCGGTGGCGCGACAACGTTCCGGTCATCAGCTACCTCGTGCTGGGCGGCCGCTGCCGCGACTGTGGAGCCCGAATCAGCGCGATGTACCCCGCCGTGGAGATCGCCACGCCGCTTCTCTTCCTGCTTCAGTACGCGCTCGCCGGTTTCGGGCCGCCGCTGGCGTCGCGTCTGGTCTTTACCAGCATGCTGGTCGTGCTGTTCGTCACCGACCTCCGTCACCGCCTGTTGCCGGACGTGATCACGATTCGCGGCGCCGTCGTCGGCCTCGTTGCGGCGATCTGGCTACCCCCCGGCTGGATCGACGCGTTGATCGGCGCACTCGGCGGCCTGCTGCTGCTGTTGGCGATCCGTGAGCTGTACTGGCGGATCCGGGGGCACGAAGGACTGGCCTACGGCGACGCCAAGATGCTTGGTCTCGTAGGCGCGTTCCTGGGCTGGCGCCTGATGCTGGTCAGCGCGGTGTTCGCGTTCCTTCTCGGCGCCGCGGTCGGTCTGGCGCTGATTGCCGCCGGACGGGCCGGACCACGGACCGAGCTGCCGTTCGGGTCGTTTCTCGCGGTTGCCGCGATCATCGCGATGGCCGTTGGTGATCGCGTCCTCGCCTGGTATCTCGCGTTCTACTGAGACGTCGGCGCCGTCGGGATGGCACGCGGCTTGCACCCGTGGTTCGCATGCGGGGCGAGGAGGCGGGTCACGCGCTGGTCGAAGCGCTGATAGCGTCGGCGGTGGTCATCACGGTCGCGGCGGGTGTCGCCCAGGTGGCGGTGATGAGCGCCGCTTCCGTCCGGAGGGACGCCGCCCAGGGGATGGCGCTCTTTCTCGCCGCGCAGAAGCTGGAGCAGCTCGCCTCGCTGGCGTGGACCTACGACGCAACGCTGCGGCCGGTCTCGGACGTCGTCACCGACCTGGCCGTCGATCCGCCCGCGCCGACCGGTCAGGGGCTGCTGCCCTCACCGCCCATCGGTGCGGCGGCAGCCGGCTACATCGACTACCTCGACCGCGACGGCGCCTGGATCGGCACCGGATCCGTTCCCCCCGCCGGGACCGCCTTCGTCCGTCATTGGTCGGTCTCGCCGGTTCCCCTGTCCGGCCCGGACGTACTGCTCCTGCAGGTGGCGGTGGTCGCGGCAGGCCCGCGGGGCGGTGCGGGCCCCATGGCAGTGCGGTCCGGGGACCCGGGTGTCACCTGGCTGGTCACGGTGCGCGTTCGCCAGTGAGGACGCGATGCTCGTCGAACTGCTCGTCTCCACCGGCATCGTCCTGGGATTGCTGGGCGTGGTCGCCACCCTGCTCGATCCTTCGGGCGGGGTCCTTGCCGTGCAGACGCACGCCGTCGACCTGCATCAGCGGCAGCGGGCGGCCCTGGCGGAACTGCACCGGGATCTGCTCGCCGCCGGTAGTGGCCCGCACCCGGGAATGCTTGGCACGGTGGCGCACGTAATGCCGGCGGTTGCGCCGGTACTCCGGGGTGAAGGGGCCACCGGAGCGGTGGGCGCGGACCGCCTTTCCGTCGTCTACGCGCGTTCCAATGCGTCGGGCGCGCGCCTGGCGGCGCCGCTGCCCGGCGCCGGCGGGAGCGTCACGGTGACGCAGGACACTGCCTGCCGGTCTGTTCCGTGCGGCCTGACCCGGGATGGCGGTGGGTTGGCAATCGTCTACGACGACACCGGTCGGGCCGGTCTGTACCGCATCACGGGTCGTTCCGGGGCCACCGTCGAGCTGATCCACGTCGGAGGCGGTCCAGCCGGGGGAACGTTCGCGGTCGGTTCGCGAATCGCGCCGGTGCGTGTCCGCGGCTACTACCATGACGCGGGCCGCCAGCAGATCCGCGTCCACAACGGCGCTGGCGCCGACCGGCCCGCGATCGAGGGCGTGGCCCGTTTCGGCGTCCGGTATTACGGCGCGGATCAGCCGGCGCCGCCGCCGTCCACGACGCTGCCGGCGGGGCCGCTGGTGGTTCCGCCCGGCTCGCCGGCGCCCGTTCCGGTCGCCCTGATGGCGCCCTGCCTTGCCGCTGCGGTAGCCGCCGGAGCGCCTCCGACATCCCGGGCCGCGCCGATCGATCTGGCCGAACTGGCGGACGGCCCGTGGTGCGGCGCCGGCGCGGCGCTCGATGTCGATCAGTTCCGGATTCGGCGTATCCGTGTCGAGGTCACGCTTCGCGTCGTGGATGACGCGTGGCGGCGGGCGCCGCCAGGCACCCTCGGGCCGCGCCGATCGACGGGTATCCGTGACGTCGGGGCGACACTCGACGTGACGCCGCGCAGTCTCACGTCCTGGTGATATGGCAAGCCACGGCGAGCGAGGCGCGGCGCTGGTGGTCGCGCTGCTGCTGGGACTGCTGCTCGTGGCGCTCACCGCCGCGCTGGTCCCGCTGTCGACCATCGAAACGGAGGTGGCGGCGAACCACCGCCGCTCGGTCGAAGGGCTGTACGCCGCGGAGGCGGCGGCTGCGCTTGCCGCGGCGGAACTGGGCGGGCTTCCCGACTGGAGTGTCGTCCTGGACGGGTCGTTTCGGTCGGCTCACTGGGGAGCGTCGCTGGCGCCGACGATGCCGGATGGCCGGACGGTGGATCTGGCGGCGGTCGCCGGGTTGCTTCGCGCACGCGGCGCGGGCGGGGATGACGCAGGCCGTGGCCTCGCGTGGACGCTTCTCGCGCACGGCGATCTCGCCTCGTGGGTCGGTCTGCCACCCGGATTCGGGCCCTGGCTGGTGGCGGTCTGGGCGGCGGATGACCCCACGGATGCCGATGGCGCCCCGCTGGTCGACAGCAACGGCACGTTGGTGTTGCATGCCGCGGCGTACGGTCCGCGCGGGGCCAGCCGGGCGCTGCAGGCGACGCTGGTGCGCCAGGTGCTGACACCGCCACCGCCCGCGCCGCCGGTCGTGCGGTCACGGCTGATTTCCCAACGCGTCGTCCGCTGACGCGCGCCCTGCCGGGCGCGTTGACTGGTGCTTGCTGGTTGGTGCGGGCGGGCGCTATCAGGCCGCGGTTCCAATCGCCTGGAGCGAACGACGGAACTGGGCCTCGGTGACGTCGTTGACGATCTCCGTCGCTCCGAGCTGGGTGGGCAGAACCACGTGCAGCCGGCCGCCGATGACCTTCTTGTCGCGCCGCATCGATTCGACCAGCTTCTGCGCCGAGAGATCGCCGATCGCCGGCAACGGCCCGAGTCTCGCGATCAGGGTGGCAAGCGCCGCGCGATCCGCCTCCGGGAGCGATGCGCGGCGGACGGCCAGGTCGGCGGCTGCCAGCATGCCGTAGCCGACTGCTTCGCCGTGCCGGAAACGCCGGTACCGCGTCACCGCCTCGATGGCATGCCCTGCCGTATGGCCGAAGTTCAGGATGCGCCGCAGGCCCGCCTCGCGTTCGTCCTTGGCGACCACCCGGGCCTTCACTCGGCATGACGCGGTGATGACCGGGACGATCGCGCTGGTGTGGCGGTGGACGATGGCGTCGAGGTCCCGCTCGAGCCGCCGGAACAGACGGGTGTCGGCGATCACGCCGTACTTGATCACCTCGTACAGCCCGGCGCGGAACTCGCGGCGCGGCAGCGTGTCGAGCAGCAGCGGGTCGATCACAACCGTGATTGGCTGGTGGAAAGCGCCGATGAGGTTCTTGCCGAGCGGATGGTTGACTCCCACCTTGCCGCCGATGGAAGAATCCACCTGCGCCAGCAATGTCGTCGGCACATGCACGAGGCGGACGCCGCGAAGCCAGGTGGCGGCGGCAAAGCCCGCGACATCTCCGACGACACCGCCGCCGACGGCGACGATGGTGACGGATCGGTCGGCGGCCGCCTGCGCCAGCGCATCGTGGATGAGCCCGACCGTCCGGACCGTCTTCGCCCGCTCCCCGTCCGGCATGAGGCAGTGTCCGGCGAGGGGGAGGGCGGCGCTGATCCTCTCGCCGTGCGCCCGCCAGACGGTTGGACTCGAGACGACGAACCGCGGGCCGTCGCCGCCGGCCTCGGTGATCCAGCGGTTCAGATGTTCCACCGAACCCGCACCGACGCGAATCCGGTAGGCGCGTGACGCCGTGCCGACCCGAATCACTACCTCGCGCATGGCGCGGTTAGGATACCCCGCCATCGTTCCGCGGAACGATCTACACTGATCGGTCCCGCCAGCCGGGACGGACGGAACCACGGACCAGACCGACGAGGACAAGACCCAGATGGCGCCAAAGGGACAGGCATTCGTCACCGAGATCACGCCCCGGTCGGAGGATTTCTCCCGCTGGTACACCGACGTGATCCGCCGCGCTGAACTGGCCGACTACTCGCCGGTCAAGGGGAACATGGTGATCCGGCCGTACGGCTACGCCATCTGGGAACTGCTGCAGGCGGCCCTCGACCGTCGCTTCAAGGCGACCGGCCATGTCAACGCGTACTTCCCGCTGTTCATTCCGGAGAGCCTGCTTCGCAAGGAGGCGGCCCACGTGGAGGGGTTCGCCCCGGAAGTGGCGTGGGTAACGCAGGGAGGGAACGAGCCCCTCGACGAGCGCCTGGTCGTCCGTCCCACGTCGGAGGCAATCATCGGCACGATGTACGCGAAGTGGGTGCAGTCGTGGCGCGACCTGCCGATCCTGATCAACCAGTGGTCGAACGCGGTCCGGTGGGAGAAGGTGACGCGCCTGTTCCTGCGGACTACCGAATTCCTGTGGCAGGAGGGACACACCGCGCACGAGACCGCGGCCGAGGCCGAGGAGGAAGCGCGCCGGATGCTGGGTGTCTACAAGGAGTTTCTCGAGACGGAGCTCGCCATGCCGGTGATGGACGGGCGGAAGACGGAAAGCGAGAAGTTCGCCGGCGCCGTGCACACCTACTCGGTCGAGGCGCTGATGGGCGACGGCCGGGCGCTTCAGGCGGGGACGTCGCACAACCTGGGGCAGAACTTCGCCAAGGTGTTCGACATCACGTTTCAGGCGCGCGACAAGTCGGTGCAATACGTCTGGCAGACGTCATGGGGCATGACAACGCGGCTGATAGGCGGCGTCATCATGACCCACGGGGACGACAGCGGGTTGATCCTGCCGCCGCGGATCGCGCCGCACCAGGTAGTCATCGTTCCGATCCCGCGCGGCAACTGGAAGGAGACGGTGCTGCCGTCCGTCGACCGGATAGCCGCCGCACTGCGCGAAGAGGGGATTCGTGTTGTGGTCGACGACCGGGAGGAGCACAAGCCCGGCTGGAAGTTCTCGGAATGGGAAATGCGCGGGGTGCCGCTGCGCGTCGAAATCGGCCCGCGCGACGTCGAGCAGTCGCAGGTGGTGGTGGCTCGCCGCGACACGCGGGAGAAGACCTCAGTGCCGATGCAGGGGATCGGCGAGCACGTTTCCGATCTGCTCGAGACGGTGCAGGCCGAGCTGTTCTCGCGCGCGGCGGCGTTCCGCGAAGCCCACACCGTCCGCACCTCCTCCCGTGCGGAGTTCCAGCAGTTGTTCGAAGGGCGCCCCGGTTTCGTGGTTGCCCCCTGGTGCGGTGACGCGGACTGCGAGGCGCGGATCAAGACCGACACGCAGGCAACGATCCGCAACCTGCCGCTGGAGCCGGTCAAGGTGTCGGGCACCTGTGTCCGGTGCCGGAAACCCGGCGTCACCGACGCCTGGTTCGCGAAGGCCTACTGAGGATCACCAGCGGGCCGGAGGGGCAACCCCCGGCCCGTCGCCCGCTACTGCACGAGGCGAACCACGAGGGCGGCGCGCCGATTCAGCCGTCGCGTCTCTTCACGCGCGTTGTCGTGGGCCGGCCGCTCTTCACCGTAGGTGATCGTCTGCAACCGGCTCGCGTCGATGCCGCGGCTGGTCAGGTACGACTCCACCGCATCGGCTCGCCGGTCGCCGAGCGCCAGGTTGTACTCGTTGGTGCCGATGTTGCAGGTGTGGCCTTCGATCTGGATGGTGAAGTTCGGATCCTCCATCATCGCTTCGACGACTTCGTTCAACACTTCCAGCGCCACCGGCCGGAGCGAGTACCGGTCGAAGTCGAAGTGGACGTCCTCGAACATCCAGTCGCGCTGCGGCGGCGGCGGCGCGTTCACCGTGATGTTCGCGGTGTCGGAGGCGGAGCCGCCGTTGCCGTCGCTGACCGTCACGCTGACCGGGACCGGCCCGGCGTTGTCCGGCGCCTGCCAGGTTGTCGTGGCGCGGTCGGCGCCGCCGGTGAACTGGCCGGCCGGCGCATTCCACCGGTAGGTGAGCGCGTCGCCGTCCGGGTCGGAAGCATCCGCCCGCAAATTGACGTTCTCGTTGACCATCACTTCACACGGGTCGCACGACACCGAGACGGTGGGAGGCCGGTTCGGCTCCGGCGGCGGCGGCGGTGGTGGCGGCGGCGTGTAGACGCGAACGCCCGGGTGATAGGTGAGGCGCATGATCACGCCCATCCGGTCGGCCTGCGGCAGCGACTGATCAACCATGGATCGCGACGCGTGGCGCAGCGCCCAGGTGATGCCGCCCCCGAACGCGATGCCGCGCCCCTGCACCTGCACTCCGGCGACAAGGTCGAGGGGCGAGGTAGCTGGAAGGGACAGGCCGCTCATGCTTCTGTCGCGCGCCATCAGCGGCGAACGCACCGTGATCTCGTCACCCAGCGGAGCGGACGCGAGCAGCTCGCCAAAGACGCGAACCGGTCCGGCGATCGGCGCGCCCACACCCGCGCCGAACCGGAATCCGTTCGGGACGGTGAGGTTGTCGGGGTTGCCGCGGAACTGGAAGTCCCCATGCAACGCGACTTCGGCGTTCTGCGCGGCCTTGCTCACTACGAGGCCAACGCCGCCACCCGGCGCTCCGCCGGACGTGCCGGAGGCCTCGCTGCCGGTCGGCAGCCGCGTCCAGCCGCGAAACGCCACGGCGGCCGGAGCCTGTGTCCGCTCCGACAACAGGTTCACCTTCACGCCGACGACGATGTCGCCCATGGCGCTGCCGCTGAACTCCCGCGTGGCCAACGGATAGTCCAGATCAAGGCTGCCGGCGTTCCCGGACCGAAAGAGAGGACGGATATCGCGGTCCAGGCGCATGATCAGCGGAATCGACGCGAAGATCTCCGCCCTCCCGCCGGCGCCGACCGCGAAGGTGCCGCCGCTCGCCTGGATGGCGGTGAAGCCCGCCTCGCGGTTCAACGTCGCGTGCTGGGCGGAAGCCGAGACGGTGCCCGCGGCCAGCACCTCGGCGGTCGGAACGAACCAGAGACCCGTATCACCCAGGAAGGTGACGCCCGCGGGCCGCGTGTTCTCTTCCTCCTGCGCGGCGGCGGGGCCGGCAAGAAGAACCAGTGCGGCAGCCGCGGCTGCCGCACGGAACCAGAAACGCCCTTGACCTGAATAGTGCTTCCGCAGGTGTGTCACCAAGTTGCCCCCACGTGTTGGTACACCCCACCGGGGCGTATTTCACCCGATTCTATGGCCGTGTTTGTGGCAAGTCAACGCGGCTTGCCGCTCGTCAGTCGTTCTCTTCCGTATCCGATCCCCGCTTCCGGAAGACCCAGGCGATGCCGATGCTCAGCAGGTAGAGCGCGAGCATCGGCCCGGCCATGAAGGTCATGGTTACCGGGTCGGGGGTCGGCGTGATAACCGCTGCCACGATGAAGATCACCAGGACCGCGTACTTGAAGTTCCGCAGCAGGAACTTCGGCGACGCCACACCCATCCGGGCGAGAAAGAACACCACCGTCGGCATCTGAAAGACCACGCCGCACGCGAGCACCAGGCGCACGTACAGCGCGAAGCCCGGTTGAAGCCGCGGCGTGAACTCCACGTACTCGTCCGCGGCGCCGAAGCTGGCGAAGAAGCCCCAGGCGACCGGGAAAAGGACGTAGTGGCCAAAGACCACGCCCCCGATGAAGAAGATCGAGGCGAGCGCGATGAAGGGAATGGCGAACTTCTTCTCGTGCGCGTAAAGCCCCGGGGCGACGAACAGCCAGAATTGCGTCATCACGACGGGCGTGGCGAGTACGAGGCCGGCCAGCGCCGCCATCTTCAGGCGAAGGAAGAACGCCTCCGTCGCATCGGTGTAGATGAGTCTTCCGCCTTCCGGAAGCACCTCGGCGAGCGGTTCCATGATGAAGTCGAAGATGGGCTCGATGAAGCCGAGGCAGATCAACAGGCCGACGCCCAGGGCGATGAACGACCGAATCAGGCGGCGGCGCAGCTCGTCCAGATGATCGAGGAACGACATCTTGCCGCCCGTGCCGTCGCCGTCGCCGCCCTCCTCGTCGGTTTCCGGCTCCGGCGGCTCTCCCGGCGGCGGCGCGCCGGGATCGGCCGGCGCCGGCGGGGAGGGTGGCGCGGGCGGTTCGGCGACGGCCGTTTCGGTGGCCGCGGGCGGAGCGGGCGGAGCGGGCGAGGCGGCGGACGGCTCCGCCGGATCGGGCAGATCGGGCGGATCAGTTGCGGGTTGCCTGGGCGTCGGAACGTCAGCCATCGCGTGGCTGCTACGTGCCCACGTCGGGCTCGGTCGGGTGAACGTCGGCGGCTGCCGCCGTGGCGGTGGCGGCCGCTACCGGCCCCGAGGTGGTGGCTGCCTTCGCGGTGGCCGACGTCTGTGCGGGCACCGACTGGGCGTCGGACGCCGGCGTGGAGGGACCTGCGCCCACAGCCTTGGGTTGGGGCGCTGTGCCGGTCTTCGGCTTCTGGCGCTCCTCGACCCGGATCTCCTCGTCGAGCGTGTTGCGCAACTCGTTGGACGCCCGCCTGAACTCGCCGAGGCTCTTGCCGAGCGAACGGCCCAGTTCCGGCAGCTTGCGCGGACCGAAGACGATCAGCGCCACCACGAGGATGATGACCATCTCCCAGACGCCGATGGGCCCCATGTCTGCTGCTCCTTGGCCGTCAATTGGGCAGGCAAACCTGTCGTACGACGGCTCTTGACGAGTATATGAACCGGCCCGGAGGAGGGTCAAGGCGCCATCGGCGGCCTCCGGATCGCCGCCGCCGTTGCGGGATTCGGGCGGCTCTGGTAGCATCGCATCAGCCCATGCGGACCGCGGCATCCCTTACGACTGGCGTGGTGGCTGTAGTCATGCTCGCCATCCTCGGCGGGTTGTTCGGGGGGCAGGCGCTCGCCCGTCAGGACGAGATGGCGCGGCAGTTCGACGCGTTCGCGTCGGCCATTGCCCTGATCGAAGCGAACTACGTCGACGACGTGGAAGTCGAGCAGCTCGTCTCGCGCGCCGTCGGGGGCATGCTGCAGACGCTCGATCCCCACTCGAGTTACATGGATGCCCGCTCTTACGCCAGGCTGCGCGAGCGCCAGGAGGGCCGCTACTACGGGCTCGGCATTTCCATCAACGTCATCAACGGGCGAATCACCATACAGAGCCTTTTCGAGGGATCGCCCGCTTACCGGGCCGGGCTCCGCCGCGGCGACGTGATCGCCCGTATCGAGGGGGACAACGCGATCGGAATGAGCAGCGATCAGGCGGTGGGTCGCCTGCGCGGACCGCGCGGCACGTCGGTCAACATCTCCATCGAGCGGCCGGGCTACGACGATCTCATCGACCTCGCGGTCGAGCGCGACGAGATCAACATCGCGACGGTCGAGGCGGCGTTCATGGTGGACGACGTGACCGCCTACGTCCGCCTGGGCGACTTCGCCGAGACCAGCAACGAGGAGTTGACCCGCGCCCTGGCGTCGCTCCGCGCCGAGGGCTTCGCCCGGCTGATGCTGGACCTGCGCGGCAATCCGGGAGGTCCGCTGGATCAGGCGATCGAAGTGTCGAACCAGTTCCTGCCCAACGGCGACATGATCGTCTATACGCGCGGCCGGGTCGCCAACTCCGATCAGGACTACTTCGCACGCGAAGCCGGGGAGTACACCGACCAGCCCCTCATCGTGCTCGTAAACCGGAACAGCGCCAGCGCGTCGGAGATCGTGGCCGGCGCGGTTCAGGATCACGACCGCGGCCTGGTGGTGGGTGAGACGACATTCGGCAAGGCGCTGGTGCAGTCGATCTTCCGAGTCAGCCACGGCGCGGGGCTGGCGCTGACGACGGCGCGCTACTTCACCCCGAGCGGCCGAATGCTGCAGCGCCCGTGGGACGCCGCCTTCGACGAGTACCTTACCTATTCACTGCGTGAGCCCGAGGCGCCGAATCGCATCCCGGCGGATCGGAAGCTGACGGATGCCGGGCGCGAGGTGTACAGCGGCGGCGGGGTGGAGCCGGACCACTTCCTGACCGGGCCGATTGCCGGCTTCGACCCGTCGCGGTTCGGCCGCCTGCTCTCGGCGCGGCGCGATTTCGTCAGCTTCGCCCAGCGTTTCTCCGCCGCGGGCGACACCAGGGTCAGTCTGGAAGGGGCGGATCGCGTGGTGGTCGACCGCGGCTTCGTCATTGACGACGCGATGCT
This sequence comes from Acidobacteriota bacterium, assembly GCA_009838525.1. NCBI lineage: Bacteria > Pseudomonadati > Acidobacteriota > Acidobacteriota bacterium. Next base: position 20,096 of record VXRJ01000036.1, on the reverse strand, counting down.
GGCCGACTTCAAGGCGCATGTCGAGGAGCGCGGCCTGACGGTCGACGAGGAAGCGTTTGCGGCGGATCTCGACTTCATCCGCGCCATGATCCACTACGAGATCGATACCGACCTGTTCGGCGAGATGGAGGCGCGCCGGCGCCTGTTCGACTACGACCCCCAGGCGCAGTACGCGCTGACCCTGTTTGACGAGGCGGAGGCTCTCCTCCTACTCGGCGACGCCGCGACAGCCGTCGCCGCCCAGTGATGCAAGCGGTGATGCACCCGCCGCCGTTCCGTCACTCGTGATGCGTCTGGCCCAGCTCGAAATCGACGGGTTCAAGAGTTTCCCCGAACGCTCGGCGCTGATCTTTGACGACGGTGTAACCGCCATCGTCGGCCCCAACGGCTGCGGAAAAAGCAACGTCATCGACGCCATCACCTGGGTGCTGGGCGAGCAGAGCGCGCGCAGTCTTCGGGGTGAGCGGATGGAGGACGTCATTTTCAGCGGCAGCGACGGGCGTCGTCCGACCGCCGCCGCGGAGGTGAGGATTCAGCTCGCCAACGTCACCGCGGCCCTCGCCGCCGCAGGATCGACCCCACCGACGCCCAGGAAGACCGGTAACGGGCACTCGCTGGCCGGTTTCGAACTCGACTTCGAGGAAGAGGAAGGCCCGTTCATCACGCGCGACGTCGAAGTGGGGCGCCGGCTGTACCGCTCCGGCGAGAGTGAGTACCTCATCGATGGCCGCGTCTGCCGGCTGCGCGACGTCCAGGACCTGCTGATGGACTCCGGAGTCGGAGTCAAGGCGTATTCGGTGATAGAGCAGGGGCGGATCGGCCAGATCCTGGGCGCGCGGCCTACCGAGCGGCGACAGCTTCTCGAAGAGGCGGCCGGCGTTACCAAGTACAAGTCACGCCGCCGTTCGGCGGAGTTGAAGCTGGAAGCGGCGCATCAGAACCTGACCCGTGTCGACGACATCGTCTTCGAAGTCGAGAAGCAGCGGGTGACACTCAAGCGGCAGGCGGCGAAGGCGCGCCGCTATCGCCGGCTGCGCGAGGAATTGCGCCGCTGGCAAAAGGTTTCGTTCGCCCGGCGGAGCCGGACGCTTCAGCGCGCCGTCGATGAAGCGTCGCGCCGCCTGGAGGAGGCGACGCTTCAGGTGGAGGCCGCCAAGGCCCGGCTCGCCGAGAGGGAGAACCGGCGCGAGAAGCTGGGGCTCGAACTGGTCGAGGCGGAGCAGGCGGCGACCACGGTTCGCGAGACCGCGCACCAGCGGGAGCTTGCCATCGACCGGCGCCAGCATCAGATCGAGTTCGATGGGCGGCGCGCGGCCGAACTCGAGACAGAGCTGGCCGATGGGAAGACGGCGCTCGCCACCCTGGAGGAGAGGCTCGGACCGGTCGAGACAGAGCTGCTGACGCAGCGCGAGGCACGCGGGCGCGCAGTGACGGATCGCGACGCGGCGCTGGAGCGGCTACGTGACGCGGAGAAGGCACTGGCCCAGACCCAGCGGACCATCGATAAGCACGAGAGCGACGTGGAGGCCGCACGCAGCGAGATGTTCGCTGCCGGCAGCGCCGCCACCGTACTCCAGAACGTTGTGGATCAAGCGTCCGCGGGCTACACGCGGATCGCCGAAGCGCTGGCCAGGCTGGACGCCGAGGGGACGGATATCGCCAGCCAGACCGCGCGCGCGACGGAGCAGCGGACCGCGGCGGACGCGACCGTTGCCGAGGTGCAGGGACGCCTCGATGCGGCGCGCGCCCGCTGCCTGGAGGTGGACACGGCGCTCGCTTCGGCTCGCCGGCGCGTCGACAAAGCCAGCGCTGACCAGCGCGTGCGGGAGCGGGAGATCGCGGCGGTGCGGGCGCGGCTGGAGTCGCTGGTGCAGCTCGACGCGGCGCGGGCCGGCTACGGCGACGGCGCCCGCGCAGTACTGACAGGGAACGGGAACATCGAGCACCACGGTTCGGTGGCGGATCACCTGGAAGTGGCCGAGGCCCACGAGCGTGCGGTCGAGGCATCACTGGCCGCCTTGCTGCAGTTCGTCATCGTGCCGTCGCGCGAGGCGGCGCTGGCGGGTGTCGCTCTGGCTGAGTCGCGGCAGGCGGGCCGTTGCGGCTTTCTCATCGCCGGACCCGCCGACGCTGACGAACCGGCGCGGCCGGCGTCCGAGTGCGATGAGGCGGCCTCGCCCGCGCCCCCGCACTCGTCCCTCCGTCCGCTGACGGAGCTCGTGACGGTGACGGGTCCGGGCGCCCCGGTGGTGCGGCGCCTGCTCGCCCGCCGTTGGCTTGCCGCGTCGCTCGAAGAGGCCACCACGGCCGCGGCATGCACCGGCGATCCGATCGTCACGCCGGATGGCTTCGTCGCCCGGGGCGCCGAGCGGCTCGAGGGAGGCGGCCCTTCAGGCGCCAGCAACCTGTTGACCGCGCGGCGGGAGATCAAGGAGTTGCGCGGCCAGTTGCGGACTGCCGGGGCAGCGCTGGATCGGATCGCGGAGGAATTGACGGCGTCGGAAGCGGACGCGGTCCGGCTGAGTGAGGCGCTGACGGAAGCGCAGGACGATCGGCATGCGCTCGAGAAGGAAATGGTCGGCTGCAGGATGCAGGTCGAGCGCCTCGAAGATGAGCAGGCGCAGTTGGCGACGAGGCAGCAGGTCATCGACACCGACCGCCGCCACGTGATGGAGGAACGGAGCGGCCTGGAAGGGAAGGAATCGGAAGCGCGAGAGTCAATCCGCCGGCTCCAGGCGGAGCAGCAGTCGGCCGACGAGCGCTTCATGGCGGCGCAGGCCGGCCTGCTCGAGGCGCGCGAGACGATGGACGCGCTCACCGGGCGCGCGACTGACGAGAAGGCGGAACATGCCGCACTGGCCGAACGGGCCGAGGCTCTGGTCGCCGATGTCCGCCGCCTGGAGGATCGACTGCAGGATCTGCGCCAGCAGATCGAGGCGAGAAAGGCCGCGAACGTGCAGGCGCACGACGATCGGCGCCGGTTGCTTGCGGGTGTGCGCCGGGCGAAGGACGAGCGCGATGCCGACGTTCGTGCGCTCGACGACCTGCGCCGGGAAATCGTGCGCCTTGATGCGCGCACGAACGATCAGCATGCGAGGATTGCGAGTTGCGAAGAGGAGGTCAAGCAGGCGCGATCGGATCTCGATGCGGCGCGGGCCACGGTCTCCCGCCTGGAGGTGGCGCGTGCAACGGTGGACGCCGATGTGTCGCACCTCGCGGAAGCGTGCCGGGAGGCGCTCCAGGCGGCGCTGCCAGACGTGGTGGCCGAAGTCGTCCGAATGGAGGCCGAAGGTCCGATCGAGCCGGATCGTGCGCTTCTCCGCTCCGTCCCGACGTCCTCCGAGAGTGGCGACGACGCGGACGGTGGTGAGGAAGACGTCCCTGCCGGCGCCGCGCCCGGCGCGGATGCCGCTGGCTCGGCGGCTGACGGTGCAGACGCGGATGCGGCTGGCCTGGCGGCTGACGGTGCAGACGCGGATGCGGCCAGCCCGCCGGCCGACGCGATCGACGCGGATCGAATGGTCGATGTGCTCCGCGACAAGATCGATCGTCTCGGCCCGGTCAACATGATGGCGATCGACCAGTTCGACGAGCTGGAGGAACGGCATGCTTTCCTGACCGGGCAGCGTCAGGACCTGCTCGATTCCATAGAGGCCACCGGTGCTGCGATCGCGCGTATCGACGCCACGACGCGCGAGCGGTTCCGGGAGGCGTTTACCGCCGTCAACGACTACTTTCAGGAGACCTTCCAGACGTTGTTTGGCGGGGGACGGGCAGGGCTGGTGCTGCTCGACGAGACCGACCTGCTGGAGAGCGGCATCGACATCATCGCCCAGCCTCCGGGGAAGCGGCTCCAGAGTATCCAATTGCTGTCGGGGGGCGAGAAGGCGCTCACGGCGATGGCGTTGATGTTCGCCATCTTCCGGTACCGCCCCAGTCCCTTCTGCCTGCTCGACGAGATCGATGCGCCGCTCGACGACGCCAACATCGGTCGGTTCGTCGAGATGCTTCGTGGGTTGCTGGATCGGACGCAGTTCGTTCTGGTAACGCACAACCGGAAGACGATGGAGATCGCCGACCGGCTCTACGGTGTCACGATGGAAGAGCCCGGCGTATCGAAGCTGATCTCCGTCAAGATCCCGTGACGCGTGAATGAGAACAAGGCCGCCCGCTACCAACGCCAGGTGCGCCGCGCGCGCGCGTTGGCGGTGGCCGCCCGGACCGGTGTGTTGCTCGGAGCCATCGCGCTTGAGTTTCCGCCGCGCGGCCTCGCACCGGCACTGAGGCAGCTCCTTCCGGTGTCGCTCGCCGCCGAGCCGGCGGCCGAGGCCCTCTCCACGGTGGTCGCGGCGACCCTGGCCGCGGTCCTGCTCTGCGCCGCCGCGGAAGCGGCGGCGCTTCCGTTTGCCTGGCGCGTGGAGTTCATGCTCGAGCACCGCTACGGCCTGTCGCGCGAACGGTTACGAGACTGGCTGCGCGGGCATCTCCTGCATGCTTCGGCCCGCCGGATCGTCTGGTGGACCGTGGCCACGGGCGCCGTGTTCCTGCTGATCGCGTACCGTCCTGACGAGTGGTGGTGGTTGGCAGGCGCCGGTTTCCTGCTGGCGGCGGTGGGGCGAGCGATGCTGGCGCCACGTCTGCTTGCCCGCTGGTTGTTCGAGACCGCGCCGCTGCAACGGGTCCCCTTGCGGGAGCGCCTCGAGTTGCTTGCGGCGCGAGCCGGCGCTCCCGGCATCGACATCCGTGAATGGCGGATCGGCGGCCGGAGCGACACGGCGAACGCCGCCGTCGTGGGCGTCGGCCCGTCGCGGCGCATCCTGGTGTCCGACACGCTGCTCCAGGACTACAGCGACGCGGAGATCGAAGTGGTCGTGGCGCATGAACTGGCGCACCACGCGCACCGTGACCTCCTGCAGTCGATCGCGCTGGATGCCGTCGTCGTGACCGCGGCCTGCCTGGCGGCCCATCTGGCGCTCGCGGGACCCGGCGCCGCGGTCGGCCTGCCGGGGTTGGGCGACCCGGCGGGGCTACCGTTGATGGCGTTGATGGTAGGGGTGGTCCTGGTGGGCGCGTCGCCGCTGACCCGCGGCTTGTCTCGCTGGCACGAGCGGCGCGCCGACCGCTACGCGATTCGGATGACCGGCAACCGCGACGCGTTCCTGTCCGGCCTCCGCCGCCTGGCCGCGCAGCACCTTGCCGAAGAACGTCCGTCGCGCCTCGTGGAGTGGCTGTTCTATTCGCATCCCCCGCTTGGCGCAAGGATGGCTGCCGCGCGCCCTTCCGAAGACTGAAGCCTAGCGTCGCGCGGGTTCGCCCCGGCCCCCGTCATCCCGGCGGCGGCGCGGCCGCCGGCCCCCGCGGTCGGGGCGGTTGCCGCGGCGGTCGGGGCGGGACTGGCCGTCGCCCGACCGCTGTTCCGCGGGCTGGCCGTCGGACGACCCCTGGTCGGCTTCCGGGCCGCCCGGAAGGAGAGCCTTGCGGCTCAGGCGAACCTTGCCGGTCGGGTCGACGTTGATCACCTTGACGAGAACCTGATCGCCCTCGTTCAGTTCGCTCCGGACATCTTCCACCCGGTAGTGGGCGATCTCCGAGACGTGCAGCAGACCGTCGATGCCAGGCAGGATCTCCACGAATGCGCCGAAGTCGGTGATCCGCTGCACCTTGCCCAGGTAGGTCTTGTCCACCTCCGGACTCGCGGTCAGCTCCTCGATAATCGCGATAGCCTGCTTCGCCGCTTCCTCGTCGGAGGAGGCGACGTTGACGGTGCCATCGTCCTCGACGTCGATCTTGACGCCGGTCCGCGCCGTGATGCTGCGGATCGTCTTCCCGCCCGGGCCGATGATGTCCCGGATCTTGTCGACGGGGATCTGGAGCGTGATGATCCGCGGCGCGTGGGTCGAGATCGACTCACGCGGCGCCGCTATCGTCGCTTCCATCCGCTCGAGGATGTGCAGCCGGCCGGCTCGCGCCTGCTGCAGCGCCTCCTGCATGATGGCGGTCGTAATCCCCGACACCTTGATGTCCATCTGCAGGGCGGTGATGCCCTCGCTCGTACCCGCTACCTTGAAGTCCATGTCGCCGTAGTGGTCCTCGGCGCCGGCGATGTCCGAGAGGATCGCGTGGCGGCTGTTCGCCTCATCGAGGATGAGCCCCATGGCGATGCCCGCCACGGGACGGGTCAGCGGCACGCCCGCGTCCATCAGGGCGAGCGCGCCACCGCAGACGCTCGCCATCGACGACGAGCCGTTCGATTCCAGGATGTCGGAGACGACCCGGATCGTGTAGGGAAAGTCCTCCTCGCTCGGGACCATCGGCGTGAGGCTCCGCTCCGCCAGATGGCCATGGCCGATCTCGCGCCGGCCCGGCCCCCGCAGGAACTTCACCTCGCCGACCGAGAAGGGAGGAAAGTTGTAGTGGAGCATGAAGCGCTTGAACCGCTCGCCATCCACCTGCTCGATCTTCTGCTGATCGTCGGAAGTGCCGAGGGTGGCGGAGACGAGCGCCTGCGTTTCACCGCGCGTGAAGACCGCCGACCCATGGACCCGGGGCAGGACTCCCACTTCCGACCAGATGTCGCGCACCTGATCGAACCGGCGCCCGTCGAGGCGATGGCCCTGTTCGAGCACCTCTTCGCGCAGCACTTTTTCCTTCAGGCCCTTGAACAGCGTCTTCGCGTCGGCGCGGGCCTGGGCGTCGTCTTCCGGCATGCCGGCGAGCAGCTCGTCCTGCACCCGATCCACCTGGGCGTAGCTTTCGAGCTTGTCGGTGATCCGCATCGCTTCGGCGAGTGGCGCGAGCGCCTTCGCTTCCACGTCGGCCGCGAGCGACGGGTCGATCGTGCGCGGTTCGACGGTCGTCTTCGGCTTGCCGGCGGCCGCCGCCAGCTCCTCGATGGCGGCGACAAGCTGGCGGATGGCGGCGTGGCCCGCCTCGAGCGCGCCCAGCATCACCTCTTCGCTCACTTCCCTGGCGCCAGCCTCCACCATCACGATGGCGTCACGGCTGCCGGCGACGATCAGATCCAGTTCGCTCGCTTCCCGTTCCGGAAACGTCGGGTTGATCAGGAACTCGCCGTCGGCGCGGCCGACGCGAACCGCGGCGATCGGGTGGGCAAACGGAATGGACGAAATCGCGAGTGCGGCCGACGCGCCGGTCAGAGCCAGGACATCGGAGTCGTTCTCCGGGTCCGCCGACAGCAGGAGGGACACCACCTGGGTCTCCCGATTCCACCCCTCGGGAAAGAGCGGGCGGATTGGGCGGTCGATCAGGCGGCTGGTCAGCACCTCTTTTTCCGTCGGTTTCCCCTCGCGCTTGAAGAATCCGCCCGGGATCCGGCCGGATGCGTAGGAATACTCCCGGTAGTCGACCGTGAGCGGCAGAAAATCGATGCCCTCGCGCGCGCCCGGAGCGGCGCAGGCGGTGACGATGACGACGGTGTCGCCGAAACGAACGGTGACCGCGCCGTCGGCCTGTTTGGCCAGCTTGCCGGTCTCGATGGTCAGTGTGGATCGGCCGACGTTCACTTGGGCCGTATGCATGTACTCTGCTCCTCTGTCTGTTGAAACGGTCGCAGCCGTCAGGTTCGAGCGGGTTGTCAGTTCGGTGATGAGGCGGGCTGGCGATTCGCGCCCGGAATCGCGGAGCGCAGGCGGGGAAGCGGTCTCGATCGAGACCCGGTGGTTGCCTACTTGCGGATGCCGAGGCGCTTGATCAGCGCGGAGTAGCTCTCGGAATCCTTCCCCTTGAGATAGTCGAGAAGGCGGCGGCGGCGGCCGACCATCTGCAGCAGGCCGCGGCGCGAATGGTGATCCTTCGCGTGTGTCTTGAAGTGCTCGGTCAAGTAGCCGATCCGCTCGCTCAAGATGGCAATCTGCACCTGGGGAGACCCGGTGTCACTGTCGTGCAGCCGATACGAGCCGATCAACTCCGTCTTCCGATCCTTCGCCAGCGCCACGTCGTTTCGACTTCCTCGCTCTGTGGTCCGTCTCTCTGGTTTTTGTCCTCTGTTCGATCAGCGGATCCTACACTACAACGATCGTCGGGTGCAAAATGCGTGCCGCGTCGCTCCGCGCGATCGCCAGGAACCTCCCGTCCGCGTCATACAGCCGCGCCAGCGCCTTCCCCTCGGGCAGCGGAGTGTCGGTCCAGGCCCGATCGGACGAGACGACATCGGCCGCCGTCAGATCATTGCCGTGCCGGGCCCGGGTTACTCCGTGCGGAGTCAGGGTCAGGCGCGGCGCCTCCGGCAACAGGTCCCCGATGGGGATCAGCCGCCCGGCGACGTCCGCATCCGGCCGATCGAGTTGATCCAGGGGTATCGCGTTGTCCAGGTCGAACGTTCCGTTGCGCTCGCGCCGGAGGGCCTCCAGGCAGGCGCCGCAGCCGAGCGCGGCGCCCAGATCATGGGCGAGCGCCCGCATGTAGAAACCGGGATCGCAGGTGACCCGGCACCGGACCTGCGTCGGCGTCACGGCGAGGATGTCGAGCGCGTGGACCGTCACTTCGACCGGATCGGGCGCGACGGGCCGGTTCCGCCGGGCGAGCCGGTAGGCGCGCACGCCCTTGATCCGCTTCGCCGAATAGGGCGGCGGACACTGCAGAAACGTGCCGTTGAACGCCTCGGCGGCGCGGGCGACGGCGTCCTCCGAGGGAGGCGGAGGATCGCCTGCCGCCATCCCTTCGCGACGGTCGTCGGTGACGGCGCCGGTCATGTCGTAGGTGTCGGTTGCGACACCCAGCCGTATCAACCCGTCGTAGGTCTTGCGTCCCGGCGAAAGGAGAGAGGCGAGCCGCGTCGCCTTGCCGACGACCAGCGGCAACACGCCCGTCGCCATCGGGTCCAGGGTGCCGAGATGCCCGACGCGCCGGATGCGGGCGGCGCGGCGGACGCGCGCGACGACATCGTGCGACGTCAACCCCGTCGGCTTGTCGATTACCAGGACGCCGTCGAGCGCCTGGCCCTGCGGGCCGGTCATGCGTCCGATCCGGTCGTGGCGGCCGCGTCGATGGCCGCGACTGTGCGCGCGACGGCAATCGGCGTCTCGATGGCCGGGGCCTCCAGCGTGCAGCCGGCCGCGTTCCGGTGTCCGCCGCCGCCGAACGCCGCGGCAACGGACCGGACATCGACCGGTCCCTTCGAACGGAAACTGAGGCGGGTGACCCCGTCGAGCGTCTTGACCATGATCACGGCCTGGATAGCCCGCGCCGCGAGCGGCATGTTGATCACCCCGTCCAGGTCGTCGGGTGGACAGCCGGTCTCGCGGATCAACGCGTCGTCCAGGACCAGCAGGGCCAAGCGGCCATCGCCCTCCAGGCGCATCGTGTCGAGCAGGCGTCCGGTCAGGCGAACCTTGCCGAGCGTGCTGCTCTGGTACACCTCCGCCGCGACCCGCGCGACATCGACTCCGCACGCGGCAACCCGCCGGCAGATGTCGAACGTCCGGGCCGTCATGTTCCCATGGCGGAAGCCGCCCGTATCGGTCAGGATGCCGGTGTAGAGGGCGGCGCCAATCGGAGGCGTCAACCCGACCTCGAGCCTGGCGATCAGGTCATGCACCAGTTCGGCGCAGGCGGCGGCGCTCGGGTCGAACCAGTTCACGGCGCCGTAACCCGTGTTGCCGACGTGGTGATCGATGTTCAGCACGGGCTGCCGACCCAATCCGGCCACCTCGGTCCGATCGAGCGTTCCGCACTCGAGGATCACGGCGGCGTCGAATCGGCCCGACGGTTCCGGCAGCGCGTCGGTCACCTCGATCCGGTCGGCCCCCGGCAGGGTCGCGAGATACGCCGGAGGCGGGTCGTGGTTGACGATCCGGACCGTCTTGCCGAGCGTGTCGAGGGCATGCGCCAGCGCGAGCTGCGAGCCAATGGAATCGCCGTCGGGCCGGGCGTGCGACGAGAGCACGAAGCGCCGGCCCGCCCGGACGGCATCGACCATCTGCGTCAGCGGATCAGGAGCCATCGGTCTTGTCGTCGCCGGTGTCGGATGGAGCCGCGTCGCGCTCGCGCTCCAGATCGTCGAAGATGCGCGCAATCCGGTCCTGCTGTTCCGCCGAGTTGTCGTGCAGGAACTGCAGGTCGGGCGCGCGGCGGAGTTGCAGCCGTTCACTCACCGCACGGCGGAGAAACGGTCGCGCCCGCCTGAGCCCGCGTGCGACGTCGCGGCGGTCGGCGCTGTCCGCGACCGTGTAATACACACGGGCGATCTGCAGGTCGGGAGTCATGCGGACCAGGGTGATGATGACGCCCGCCACGCCGGGGTCGCGGACGGATCGGGTGAGCAGCGTGCTCAGTTCCTCTCGCACGCGCTCGGCGACGCGCAGCGTCCGCGTACCGTGCGCCACGGTCAGACGGTGGCGGCCACCTTCTCGACGGTGAACGATTCGATTACGTCGCCCACCTTCACGTCAGCGTACTTCTCGAACGCGATGCCGCACTCGAGGCCGTTCTTGACCTCGTTGACGTCGTCCTTGAATCGCCGCAGGGATCCGATCCTGCCCTCGTACACGACCACGCCGTCCCGGACCAGCCGGGCCTGGGCATCGCCCGACCGCGTGATCATGCCGTCCGTTACCAGGCAGCCTGCCGCGGTGCCGAACTTGGGAACCTTGAAGGTCTGCCGCACTTCCGCGGCGCCGAGCTGGGTTTCCTTGGTTGTCGGCTCCAGCATGCCGGCCAGCGCCTTCTTCAACTCGTCCGTCACGTCGTAGATGACGGAGTGGAGCCGCAGGTCGACCCCTTCGCGTTCCACCGCCGTGGTCGCGTTCCGGTCCGGCCGGACATTGAAGCCGACGATGACGGCGTTCGATGTGGAGGCGAGCAGGACGTCCGACTCGCTGATCGCCCCGACGCCGGTGTGGATGACGCGCGTCTTCACTCGTTCGTCGCCGAGCTTGCCGAGCGAGTCGGCCAGCACTTCGGCCGACCCCTGCACGTCGGCCTTGATGACGATGGGGAGCTCCTTGGCGGTGCCCGCTTCGAGCTGTTGCTGCAACGACTCGAGCGTCAGCCGCTGGCCCCGTCCGCCGAGCGCCTTTTCCTTGGCGTGCGTCTGGCGGAGGAGCGCGATCTGCCGTGCCTTGGCCGCGTCGGCGACCGCCTGGAACGCGTCGCCCGGCTGCGGGAGCGCCGTCAGCCCCAGCACCTCCACCGGGCTGGAAGGCCCGACCTCACGGGTCGTCTGGCCCAGATCGTCATGCAGCGCGCGCACCTTGCCGACGACGATGCCGGCGATGAAGTTGTCGCCGACGCTGAGCGTGCCGTCCTGGACCAGAACGGTGGCGACCGGACCACGGCCCCGGTCCACCTTCGCCTCCAGCACGGTGCCGGTGGCGGTCCGCTTCGGGTTCGCCTTGGTCTCCTCCAGCTCGGTCACGAGCAGGATCATCTCGAGCAGGCCATCCAGGTTCTGTTTCTTCTTCGCGGATACCGGGACGGTCACCGTGGTCCCGCCCCAGTCCTCCGGCGCCAGGTCACGCTCCGCCAGCTCCTGCTTGACGCGGTCCGGGTTGGCGTCCGACTTGTCGATCTTGTTGATGGCGACGATGATCGGCACCTCGGCGGCTCTCGCGTGATCGATCGCCTCCTGGGTCTGCGGCATCACGCCGTCGTCAGCCGCCACGACCAGAACGACGATGTCGGTCACCTGCGCGCCGCGTGCCCGCATCAGCGTAAACGCCTCGTGACCCGGCGTATCGAGGAAGACGATGCGCCGCTTGTTGATCTCGACCGCGTAGGCGCCGATGTGCTGCGTGATGCCGCCCGCTTCCCCTTCCGCCACCTTCGTTTCCCGGATGGCGTCGAGCAGCGTCGTCTTGCCGTGGTCGACGTGTCCCATGACGGTGACGACCGGTGCGCGGGTCACCAGATCCTCCGGGTTCGCCTCCTCGGCTTCGATCACACCCATCTCTTCCTCGAAGGTGCGCATCGTGACGTCCGCCCCGAACTCGCGAGCGATCGTCGTCGCCGTTTCCTCGTCGAGCGTCGTGTTGATGGTCATCATCACGCGCCGCTCGATCAGCTTCTTGAGGATGTCCTTGGGTGTCACCTCCAGGCGCTCGGCCAGGTCCTTCACCGTCATGCCCTCGGTGACGGTGATGGTGCGGGTGACGGGGGGCGGCGGCGCCGGCGCGGCCGGCGTCGAGGCGGCGCGCGCACGCCGGTACTGCGAGCGGCGTCCGCCCGGACGATGATGCGGCCGGGGTGGCGGACGATAACCGCCGACCGCCGGCCGGGGCGGCAGAGGTCGAACTGCCGGCGGCCTGACCGGCTGGGCCGGAATCGTGCGCGCCGTCCCGGCCGGGGCGGCGCTCGGCTGCACCGGGGGTCGCGCGACCCGTCTCGGTTCCTCCACCCGCAGGCGGAGCTTCGGGGGTACGGCGCGGCCGGTGGGGCGGGCCGGCTGCGCGAGCGGTGCTCTTCCGGCCGCCACGCGAGCCGCCGGGGCCGCCGATGCGGCAGCGGCGGCAGCCGGTGGCGCGATCGCCGGTGGCGCGACCGCCGCCGGCGGGGCCGCAGGGGGTTCGGAAACCGCCGGAACGGCCTCCGGTGGACTCGCCGCGGCGGCTGGCGTTGCGGCCTCGGAGGCCGGCGACGCGGCGACGGGAGCCTCGGAGGCTGGTGTGCTCGCCGCGGCGGCAGGTGGCGCACCGGCCGGTGGAGCGGCGGCGGGCGGCGTAGCGGTTGCGGGCGGCGCGGCGGCTGCGGCCGGCGGCGCCGGTTGCCCGTCCGCCTCGGTCGCCGGTGCGGGTTCCGGAGCCGTGGCGGCGGGGACGATCTTCTCGGGCCGGACCGGAGTCGGCTCAGCGTCGGTTTCCACCTGCAGCCGCAGGCGTCCACCGGCCGCGAAGTGCTTCTTCGGAGGGGTTTTCTTCGGCGCTACGGCAGGCGGAGCCTCTGCCTCCGCGGGCGCCGTCGAGGCCGCTTCCGACGGTTGGGCTGCGGCTACATCCTCGGCTGGCGTCTCTTCCTCAACCGGCTTGGGCTTGGGTACCTTGACCAGCCGCGGCTTGCCGAGGGCAGGTCTCGGGGCGGGCGCCGGCTCCGCCTTGCCTTTGGCCCCCTTCCTGCCTTTCGTCGCCGGCTTCTGTTGAAAGAGCGGGCCGTCCGGCAGGGCGACGTTCCGTTCTCTGGCGATGCGCTTGCAGAACTGCGTAGCGACGATCTCTTCCACCGTGCTCGATGCGCTCTTCGCCTCGATGCCGAGCTCGCGGAGCAACTCGACCACTTCCTGGGTCTCGATGCCCAGTTCCCGCGCGATGAGGAAGAGTCGAATCATGGAGATTTCCGGATATCAGTTCGCTGTCGTGGTTCTCTACTCGGCTCCGCTATCACCTACGGCTTCCGCCGCCGCCCGCTCCGCGGCGTCAACCTGCTCCCGCACGGCGGTCCGGAGCGCGGTCGCCGTCGCGTTGTCCACGCCCGCCACGTCAGCCAGGGTGGAGATTTCGACCTCCAGCAGGCGCTCGGCGGTGTCCAGCCCCGCTTCGCTCAACGCGATCAACTGGGCCTCGGTCAACCCCGGAAGCGTGAGCGCCGCCTCACCCTCCTCGAGATCATCGAATCGCGCTTCCACTTCCTGCCGCTTCTGACTCTCGCTCTTGATATCGATGCGCCAACCGGTCAGCCGGGCGGCGAGCCGGACGTTCTGTCCCTTCCGGCCAATCGCGAGCGAGGTCTGGCTCTCGTCCACCAGCACTTCGATGGCCGGGTCCGCGCCCGCGACCACGCTCACGCGCTGGGTCCGCGCCGGACTGAGGGCGTTGGTGACGAACGTGGCGGGGTCGTCCGACCATTCGACGATGTCGATCTTCTCGCCACGCAGTTCGCGGATGATTCCCTGCACCCGCGTTCCCTTCATGCCGACGCACGCGCCGACCGCGTCGATGTCCCGTTCCGTCGTGTGGACCGCCACCTTCGCCCGCTCGCCCGCCTCGCGGACGGCGCCCATGATGTTGACGATGCCGTCGTAGATCTCCGGCACTTCCTGCCGGAACAACTGCACGAGCAGGGCCGGATCGGTCCGCGACAGAATGACCTGCGGCCCCTTCGCGTTCTTGTTCACCTCGCGAATGACAGCGCGGATTCGGTCGCCGACGCTGTAGTTCTCCGCGCGTGACTGCTCTCTGCGCGGAAGCAGCGCCTCCAGCCTTCCCGCCTCGACGACGATGTCGCCGTTCTCGAACCGCTTGACGACGCCGCCGATCACTTCCCCCACCTGGTCGTGGTACTCGTCGTAGATGTTGTCCCGCTCAGCGTCCCGTACCTTCTGCGTCAGCACCTGCTTGGCCGTCGACGCGGCAATGCGCCCGAGGACGTCGGTCGGTTCCGGGAACTCGATCTCCATGTCGACTTCCGCTTCCTCGCCGTACAGATCCTGCGCCTCGGCAAGCGAGATCTCGTTCACGGCGTCTTCGACGGTGTCGACGATGCGGCGCACGGAGAAGAGCTCGACCACCCCCGTCTCCGGGTTGAACCGGGTGCGCAAGACCTGGTTCTCGTCGAAGTGGCGGCGCGACGCGGTAAGCAGGGCGTCCTCGATGGCCGCGATGATCACGTCGGGTTCGACCCCTTTCTCCTTCGCGGCCGCCTCGATCATCTGCCGGTTCAATGTGCTCATCGTGCGGTTCCCGTTACACGTCCACTTCCAGCCGGGCACGCGTCACGAGCGACCACGGAATTCGGTAGGTTCGCCTGCCGGCGCTTACTACCACGCGAGGCTCCGGCCCAGGCGCGTCTCCGTCTCCCGTTCCATCCTCCGTTGCGGCATTGTCAACCGTTTCGATGCCAGCGATTCGGCCCAGAACGAACCGCTGACCCTGCACCGACTCCGATGTCACGAACCGCGCCAGCCGGCCCCGAAACCGCCGGCAGTCGGCCACGTGCCGTAACGGGCGATCCAGACCCGGCGACGACACCTCCAGCGTGTACGCCTGATCGAACGTGAACTCCGCATCGAGCACAACGCTCAGGTCGCGGCTCACGCGCTGGCAATCGTCCACGGTCACACCTTCCGCCGCGCTGTCCGTCGCTCCGCCTCCTGCCCGTTTCGGGGCGTCGGCTGTCTCGCCTGCCTCCTGTGGCACCCGATCAATCATGATCCGCAGCACCCAGCCGATTGCCTCACGCCGGAACTGGACATCGAACAACTCCAGCCCGAAGTCCCGGGCGATTCTCGCCGCCACCGTCCGCACGCGCGCCACCCGATCCTCGCGGGTCATCGCCGTGCTTCGTCTCCCGAACCGCTGTTACCTCCGTGCAAAGCTCCCCAAACGAAAAGAAGTGGGCGAAACGCCCACTTCTTGGAGGGACTTCGCTGCGTACAATCAGTGACTATAGCACGCTCCAAAGCGGGGCTGCAACCGGCGCGGGCGCCCGTACGCGGGGTCAGTTCGCGCCGTTCCAAGCCGCGAAAAACGGACTCCTGGCAGGCCGCGGCGGGGTTCTCAGCACCGGCTGCTACGGAGTCAGCCGGTAGAGCATCCGCGGGAACGGAATTGTCTCCCGGACGTGCTCGATCCCGCAGATCCAGGCGACCATCCGTTCAATCCCCATGCCGAAGCCGGCGTGCGGGACGGTGCCGTAACGGCGCAGGTCGAGGTACCACTCGAACGACTCTTGGGGCAGATCGTGCGCGCGGATGCGCTCGAGCAGCAGGTCGAGATCGTCGAGGCGCTCGCCGCCGCCGACGATTTCGCCGTAGCCCTCCGGCGCGAGCAGGTCAACGGAGAGAGAGAGCTCCGGGCGGCCGGGATCGGGCTTCATGTAGAACGCCTTGATTGCGCTCGGGAACCGCTGGATGGCGACGGGCTGATCGAAGTGCTCGGCAAGCGCCGTTTCGTCCGGTCCGCCGAAGTCGCCTCCCCACTCGAACGGGAGTCCGCGTCCCTTCAGAATGGCGACCGCCTCGTCGTACGAGATGCGGGGGAATGGCGTGCGGACGCGTTCGAGCGCTGCGGTGTCGCGTTCGAGGATGTCAAGTTCCGCGCGGCGCTGGTCGAGCACCCGCGCCACCACCGCCGCCACCAGCGCCTCGGCCAGGTCCGTGGCGTCGTCCAGCGTGGCGTAGGCCATCTCCGGCTCCACCATCCAGAACTCCGTCAGGTGCCGCCGGGTCTTCGATTTCTCGGCGCGGAAGGTCGGACCGAAGCAGTACACCTTGCCGAGCGCCATCGCCGTTGCCTCGACGTAGAGCTGGCCGCTCTGCGTCAGGTACGCGGTCCGATCCTCGAAGTACTGCACGGGGAAGAGCGTCGTCGTCCCTTCGCACGCGGCGGGGGTGAAGATCGGCGTGTCCGTCAGCACGAAGCCCTGGGTGTTGAGATAGTCGCGAATCGCGTCGATCACTTCGTGCCGCACTCGGAGGATTGCCGCCTGCCGCCGGCTCCGGATCCAGAGATGCCGCCGGTCGAGCAGGTAGTCGACGCCGTGCTCCTTCGGTGTAATGGGATAGTCGGACGACCGGCCGACGACGTCGAGCCCCGTGACGTCGAGCTCGTAGCCGCCGGGGGCACGGTCGTCCTTCCGCACGACACCGGTCACGACGATCGACGTTTCCTGCCCCAGGTGGTCCGCCTGCTGGAAGGTCTCGTCGCCGACCGCCCGCTTCGACATCACCGCCTGCACCAGACCGGTGCCGTCGCGCACGGTGAGGAAGTGGATTCTGCCGCTCGACCGGCGGCTCTGCAGCCAGCCTCGCAGGGTCACCGTGTCGCTGACGTGATCGGCGATGCAGGCGATGGTGGTAGTGGTGGCGCTCATGGGTGTCGGGTGAACTCAGTGTACTCGGAGCCGAGGTCGCCGCACGCCCGCAGAACGCGGCTCCTCATTCGGTTGCCGCCAGGCGGTCGAGACGTCCGGACCAGCCGAGGATGCGCTCGTCGGCGGTCACCAGCCGGTGGCCATCCAGCGCCGTAGCCACAATCAGGCGGTCGGCCGGGTCGGCATGGAAATCGGGCAGACTGACGGCGCGGATGCCGAGTTCTCCATCCACCGGGATTTCGATCATTCCCTGTTGCAGTTGTTCCCGGCGCCACGGACCGACGTCTCCAGGGAGTCGGATTCTGCCCCTTTCCCGAAGCAACGCTACTTCCCAGAACGAGATCGCGGAGACGGCAAGTTCGCCGTTCTTCCAGGCCCGATCGATCGCGCGCCGGGCAATGGGCCCCAACCGTCGTTCACCGACCCGCATCCACAGCATGACATGCGTATCGAGGAGAATCATCCGTCAGCATCCCCGTAAGTGACGGCCTCCCACTCGACATCCAGCGGCTCGATGATGTCGCCAAGAATCGCGATCTTCCCCTTGTCGATGCCGAACAAACTCCTCGGTCTTGTGCGGTAGGGCGCCAGTCGCGCCACCGGCCGACCGTTCTTGGAGATGACGATCTCCTGGCCGGAAGCCGCCACCTCGTCCATCAGCTTCAGGCACCGGGCCTTGAATTCGGATGCCTTGATCGTTTGCGTGCCGACCGTCTTGGCGTCAGACATGGTCTTGAACCGTTCGGCTCCCGTTCCGTTGCCGCGGTCCCATTGTAACCATGGTCATGACCATGGTCAAATCAGGCGACCCCGGCGTCCCCGTCGAGGAGCGGCACGAGCAGGTCACGAAGGCGTTGCCGGTCGGGATCGAGTTCCAGTGCTCCCCGTGCGTAGTGGAGTGCGCGATGGGCGGCGCCGGCGTATCGGTCGTTGTGGCGGACGGTTATCTGGTAGCCGAACGTGCCGAGCGCCTTGAGGCTGCGCTGCACGGTGGTCCGGATGAAGCGCCGGCGCAGCGCGGCGCCGTCGGTCACGCCCATCGACTGCCGGTAGTGATCCAGACAGCGATCGATCACCGCGCCGTCGAGCTCCACGTACGCGTCGCGCAGGAGTGAAACCAGGTCGTAGGTGTCGGGCCCCATGCGCGCATCCTGGAAGTCGATCACGTAGAGGCGGTCCGCGTGGAGCATCAGGTTGCGGCTGTGAAAGTCGCGGTGGCAGAGGACCCGCGGCTCGGCCGCCATCTGTTCCGCGAGCGTCCGGAATTCCCCGGCGAGCGCGTCACGCAGCGCCGGCGCCAGCGCGAGCCGCCGGTACCCGTCGAGGTAGTGCTCCCGGAAGAACTGCAGCTCCCAGGTGAGCTTCTCGATATCGAAGGCCAGACGGAAAGGAAGCGCGTCGGGCCGGCGAATCCGCGGCCCTCCCTGTTGCAGCGCCACGACGAGATCGACCGCATCCCGGTACCACGCGTCACGCCTGTCGGACGACGCCGCGGCGAGCGCCGCTTCGAGCGTCGCATCGCCGAGGTCCTCGAGAACGACGATGCCCAGTTCGGCGTCGGCTCCCAGCGTGTCCGGGACCGGAACCGGCACCTCACGCAACAGCGCCGCGACGGTCACGAGCGGCAGCTCGGCGGGGCGGATGGGCCCGGCGTGGACCACCAGGATGCGCGTCGTCCCATCGGGTGGCGCGATGCGGACGAAGCACCGGTCGGAGGCGTCCCCCGCGAGTCGAGTCACCGTTGTGGCGGCCGGCAGGCCGGCGCGGGCGATCCAGGTTCGCGCCCGCGCTTCCACATCGGCCCAGGCGGGCGGAGCGCCGGGTCCCGCTGACGTCGTCTCAGGCATCGATCGGGAAGGCAACCGCGTCGCCGATGGGTTGTCCGTCGTGCCTTCCGGACGCACGGGCCGCCGCCGAGGTCACCACGACGCGGCGCGCGAGATTGGCGCCGTCCGGCAGCGACACGTCGTCGGCGACGATGCACTCGTGCAGCCGGCATCCCGGGCCGATCGTGACGCGGTCCCAGATGGCGCAGCGCGTCAAGGATGCCGACGAATCGACAACAGATCCGGCGCCTGCGACGGCGGGTTCGTCCAGTGCGAGCGCGAGCGCGAGCGACGCCGCGAGGTAGTCGGCCGGCGTGCCGACGTCGAAAAACCGCCCCTCCACCCGGTGCGTCCGGATGGCGCCGGTCGGGCGGCCGCCGCCGTTCAACAGCATCCGGTCATACACCTCGCCGATTGTCGCGGCCGGCACCCCCGCCGGCAGGTCGGCGAATACCGAGGCCTCGGCCACCTGGACGCCGATGAAATGGTCCGACGGCGGACCACCGGCCCGGCTGAAGGCGAGGGCGCGGTCGTCGTGGTCCGAGACCACGCCGCCGTAGCGCGCCGGATCGGGATGCGGCATCACCGCCAGCGTTACGGCGGCGCCCGATCGGGCGTGCGCGGCGACCAGACCGGCAAGCGCCTCGGCCGCGAGGTCGGCCAGCGTGTCGCCGTTGACGATGAGGAGCCGGGGGCCGAGCAGCGGCAGCGCCTGCCGGGGCCCGCCCGCGGACCCCAGAATCCGTGGCTCCCAGGAATACCGGACGCGGATTCCGGACGCTTCGCCGCAACCGACGGCGCCGGTGATCGTCTCGGGCCGGTGATGCAGATTGAGCACCGCGTCGGTGACCCCTGCGCGGGCGAGTCCGTCCAGTATGCGCAGGACGATCGCCCGCCCGGCGACCGGCGCGGCCGGCTTCGCACGGACGGAAGTAAGGGGCTGCAGCCGCGTCCCGAGCCCGGCGGTCAGGACGAGAGCGGGCGGGAGAGCGGGAGGGGAGGCCATTGCTGCCGAGGACGTCAGTCGAACACCATGTCGTCGACCGGACGGCCGCGCGCGCCGCAATAGTCTTCCCAGAGGCCGCGGTAGGAGGCGTTGATGTAGTCCTCCGTGTCCCGCCCCAACGCGAGGGCCAGCGCCGTGACGCTCGCCTCGTCGCCTTCGAGCTCCACGTAGACGCCGGCGGGCGTCTCGTCGATCGCGACAACGGCGCTGCCACAATCGAACTCCTGGCGGTACTTCTGGTAGCGCCAGATCACCTCGAAGCCTGCCGCTTCCAGGACCGCCAGCATCTCCTCCCCGTCGGCGACCGCGGTTTCCCGCTCCTCGCGCACCTTCATGACATCCGGTTGCGGCGGCCCCTTGAAGGTGACCGCCGCCGTTGCGGCGGCGCGGCCGCCCGTCTCACCGCCGCCGTCCCCCCCCCCCCCCGGGGGCGGCGGGGGGGGGGCCCGCCCGGGGGGGGGGGGCGGGGGGCGGCGGGGGGGGGCCGGGGGGGGGGGGGCGGGGGG
>VXRJ01000035.1:279913-426811 GCA_009838525.1 Acidobacteriota bacterium | reverse complement strand
GCTCCAGGATTACCGTGCCGGGTTCGATGGTGGCGCCGGGACGGATCACGATCCGCTCGACCGTGCCGTCGGTCACGGCCGGGATCCAGCGGATGGTCTCCGGCACCAGGGTCCCCGTGCCGCGCACCTCCCGGACCATCGGGCCGCGCTGCACGGTGTCGATGAAGACCGTGTCAGCGTCGACGCGGGGGGCGGCGGGCTCCAGGCGCGAGACGCCGACCGTAATCAGGGCCACCACGACCAGGCCCGACACGGTGTAAAGGCCGTGACGGAACCGTCGCTTCCGGGCGAGATCAGGTCGCGCAATGTCCATGGCCGCTATTCCACGCGGAGGGCGGTGAGGGGATCCACGCCGGCGGCGCGCCGCGCTGGCACGTAGGCGGCCCCGGCGGCAACGAGAAGCAGCAGCAGCGACACGCCCGCCAGGGTTGCGGGATCGGACGGCGCGACGTTGAAGAGGAGCGAACCCAGCCCGCGCGAGGCGACGAGCGCCGCGATCAGGCCGGCGCCAACGCCCGCTCCCGCAAGGCCGACGGCGCCCCCCACGACCATCCGCAACACGTCCCGCGGCTGCGCGCCCATGGCGAGCCGCAAACCGATCTCGCGCGTTCGCTGCGCGGTGGCGACGGCGACCACACCGTAGATGCCGACGCCCGCCAGAACCAGGGCGGCCAGACCGAACAGCGCCAGGAGCGTCGTCGTGAATCGGCGGGCCGCCAGCGTGTCCGACAGAAGCTGGCTTACCGTGGAGACACTGTAGATGGTCTGGACCGGATTAGCCGTCCAGATGACATCCTGAATCGCCCGGATGCTGGCGGCCGGGTCTGCGGCGGTCCGTACGACGTAGGTCATCCCGCCGTCGTAGGTCAACCCTTCGTGCCCACCTTGTGCGTGCGCCACGTAAACCTCCGGCCGCGGAGCACTCTGGAAGCCCCGGGGGCGAGTCGCTCCCACGACTCCGACGATTTCGGCCTCGAATTCCCGCCCCGAAACCTGGACCGTTATCCGGTGCGCCAGCGGGTCGGCCTCCGGCCAGTGTTGCCGCGCCAGGGTCTCGTTGATGACGGCGACCGGCGTCCCCGCACCATCGTCGCTCTCCTCGAACCACCGCCCGCTCCGGAGAGGAAGCCGTATCGCCTCCAAGTAGCCCGGGGTCGCCAGGGTCACGGCCACGGACAGCTCTTCACCCGGCGGCGGCGGCGGCAGGTCATGAATTGTCAACGGGGTCTCGGCAGTCAGATCGGCGGCGGCGAGGGGAAACGCCGAAACCGCGCCAGCCGCCTCCACGTCCGGCAGGATGTGAATCTGCTGGAGCGTCTCGCGGATGAAGTTCACCCGCGCACTGTTCTCGCTGTCACGGTCCATGAAGATCTGCAACGCGACCGCATCGTCCGGCACGTAACCCAAGTCGACGTTCACCAACCGCGCAAAGCTCTGCAGGACCAGGCCTGCCGCGACCAACAACACCAGCGCCAGCGCGACTTCGGCCATCACCAACAACCGGCGGACCCTTTGCTGCTCCACCGTGGCGCCGACGCGATGCGCGCGGAGGGGACCGGCGGCCTGGCGGGAAGCCTGACGCGCCGGCGCGAGACCGAACACCAGGGCGGTTGCGAGGACGAGGCCGGTGGCGAATACGAGGACGCGCCCGTTGATGGCGATCTGCGCCAACCGCGGGACGTCGGACGGCAGGAGCCCGACGATCGCATCGAGCGAATAAACGGTCAGCGCAACCCCTCCGATACCACCGAGCGCGGCAATCACCACGCTCTCGGCCAGCAGTTGCCGCACCAGGCGGCCGCGCCCACCGCCAACCGCCGACCGAATCGCGAACTCCTGCTCGCGCAAGGCCGAACGCGCCAGCATCAGGTTGGCGACATTGACGGAGGCAATCAGCAGAACGAACAGGACGGCGGCCCAGAGCAGCAGCAGGATCGTTTGCACCGCGTCTACCTGCCACGTCCGCAGAGGGATGACACGCGCCCCGACGTCGGTGTTGGTGCGGGGATTGTCTACCGCCAGCCGCCCCGCGATGGCATCCATCTCTGCCTGCGCCTCGCCGAGCGTGACGTCCAGACGGATCCGACCGACGACGTGCCACCAGCCTGTGCCACGCCGGTTGTTCTCCCATTCCGCAATGGCCTTGGGTGCAAAGAGATCGCGGACCGTGAGACCCTCTTCGAGACCCAGTTCGAAGTTCGGGGCAAGCACGCCCACGACGATGTGCGGCTCGCCGTTCAACACCAGCGACTGGCCGACAATCTCCGCGTCGCCCCCGAAACGGCGTTGCCACAGTCCGTCGGTCATGACAACGGCCCCGCTGCCGGATCGGTACTCATCCGGAAGGAAGGTCCGGCCGTGCGCCGCTTGGACGCCCAGAGTTTCGAAGAAGCCTTCGGTGACCGCCGACGCGTAGAACTCTTCGGGCTGAGTGGGGCCGATGAAATCGAAGGACCAGGGCTCTACGGCGGCCACCTGCTCGAAGCTCCCGGCCTGCTCTCGCCAGTCGAGGAAGTTGGCCGGGGCCACTGCGGCGGGACGGTTGCCGTTCTCCGGATCCGTTTGCCACAGCGTGACGAGGCGTTCGGGATTCGGGAAGGGCGGCGGCTGCAACAACACGGCATCCACAACGGAATAGACCGTTGTCGTCGCACCGATCGCAAACGCCAGGGTGAAGACCGCCGCCGCCGTGAACCGCGGATTCCGACGCAGCAGCCGCAGGCCGTAGCGGACATCCCGCAACCCTTCCGCCAGGGACGCACCGAAGCGCGATGCGCGAACGTGCTCCCGGGTCGACGCCATACCGCCGAGCGCGGCCAGCGCCTGCCGGCGCGCCTCCGGAGCCGCGACGCCCCGTGCGCATCGTGACTCGACCTCCAGGTCGACGTGATGTCGCAGTTCATCGTCCAGTTCGCGGTCGGCTCCATTCCGGTCGAGCAGCGCCCGCAACCGAACCCGCCACGCGTAGAACCACCGTCGGAGGAACATGCTTCACGCCTCGGTCAGGCGCACCACCCGGGTGATGGCTGCCGACAGCCGCTCCCAGTTCTCGGTTTCCTGCCGCAGATACTGGCGTCCGGGGGGCGCCAGGGCGTAGATCTTGGCGCGCCGGCTGTTCTCCGTGCTCTGCCACTCCGACGTGATCCAGCCCTTCTGCTCCAGCTTGTGCAGCGCCGGATAGAGCGAGCCGTCGCTCACCCGGAGCGCGTCGCTGGAGACCTGCTTGAGCCGCTGGCTGATGGCCCAGCCGCTCATCGGCTGGAGGGCGAGGATCTTCAGGATCAGCAGGTCCAGCGTTCCCTGCACGAGATTCGACGGCTTGGTCATTACGCTGCCCTCTCGGTTACCGAGTTAACTCAGGCTAGCACGACTCCTCTCGGTAATCAAGGGGAATGTCCGGGCGGACGGTAGATGCCCGTGGCAAGACCCCGCGTTCTCCGGCTACTCCATCCGCAGCGCCGCCATCGGGTCGACGCGGGTCGCCCGTCGCGCCGGCAGGTAGGCGGCCGCCATCGCGACGAGCAGCAGGCAGCCGGCCGCGGCCACGAACGAGACGCCGTCGGTCGGCGCCACTTCATAGAGGAAGCTCTCCAGGGTGCGCGTGAGCACGAAGGCGCCGGCGAGGCCGACTGCCACGCCCGCGACGGCGAGCAGGAGGCCCTCCCGCATCACCAGGGCCAGCACGGCGGGCGCGCGGGCGCCGAGCGCCATGCGGATGGCAATCTCGGGCGTGCGCCTCGCCACGGAGTAGGTAATGACGCCGGCGAGGCCGAACGAGGCGAGGCCGAGGGCGAGCAGGGCGAGACTGCCGAGGAGCAGCGCCCGGAAGCGCGGGGTCGCCACCGATTCGGCAACCAGGTCGTCGAGGAGGTGCGCCGAATCGACGGTAATCTCGCGGTCCACCTCGTGGACGGCGGCCCGAACCCCGCCCGCCAGATCGAGCGGATTGCCCGCCGTGCGGACCACGAGGTTCATGTGCTGAAACGGCATCTGGCCGAACGGCTGGTAGATGGCATCGGGCGGCGGCGCCGCGACACCGCCGTAACGCACGTCACCGACCACGCCAACGACGGCCGGCTTGCGGTCGGACGTCGTTGGAAGCACCTGCCCGACGACGTCGATCGTGCCGAACAGGCGCCGCGCTCCGGCCTCGGAGAGGATGACGACCGGCGGGGAGTCCGCCGTGTCGCGCGCCGAGAAGAACCGCCCGCGAAGCAGCGGAATGCCGAGCGCGTTGAAATAGCCGGCGGTTGGATTCAGAAGAGTCAGCCGGTGCTCGCGGGGCACGCCGAGGGTTGCCGCCTCGTCCTCGAAGTAGAACGCCATGCGCGTCTGGTTCGGCGGCAGCCCGTTCGCCGCCCCCACCGCCTCCACGGGCGGAAGCGCCGCGACGCGAGCGATGACCCGCTCGGTCAGCGCGGCGCGTTCGGCGCTCTCCAGCGTCCGCCCCATCGTGAGGTTGATCTGCACCGACATGACGCGGCCGGTCGCCACACCCAGGTCCGTGCCGATCAGCCGCGCGAAGCTTCTCGACAAAAGCGCGGTGCCGACCACCAGCACCACCGAAATGGCGATCTGCGCCGTTACCACGCCGGCCCGCAGGCGGCGGGCTTGACGTCCCTCCGAGCCGCGCGCCCACGTCATCCCGCCGAGCGGACCGGTATCCGAACGCAGGATCGGCGCCGCCGCAAGCAGGCCGGCGAACAGGGCGGCGCCGATCGAGATCGCCACGGCAAAGACCATGACCGGCGCGTCCACTCGCACCGCCGATTCCGGCACCGGGCCCAGAACGCCGGTCGTTCGAACGAGCCAGGCGCTTCCGTGCGCAAGCGCGACGCCGATCAGGCCGGCGACGCCCGCGAGGCACAGTGCGCCGGCCACCGACTCGACGAAGAGGTGGGTGCGGGATGCGCCGATTGCCTTGCGCACGAGCAACTCCTGCGTCCGCGACGCCTGCCGGGCCAGCAACAGGGCGGTCACGTTGGCGCAGGCGACGAGGAGCACCATGCCGACCGCCCCGAACAGGAGCAGCAGCGGAAGGCGCAAGGCCCCGCTCGCGTGCTCCGGCAGCGGCGTGACGACCGGCTCCGCAGAGCGGCCTGGCGAGTGCTCCGCCGCAATGGCGCGGGCGACGGCGCCGGCGTCGTCCTGGGCCTGGGCGAGCGTGACACCCGGCCGCAGCCGGCCGACCAGGTGCGTCGAGCGGCTGCGCCGATTCTCGGACGGACGAACCGGGAACCAGACGTCGGGCGCCGCGAGCGCCGCGCCGGCCGCGATGAGCGATGCCGACGGGACGGCGGTTGGAACCCGGAAGTCGGGCCGCGCCACCCCCACAATCGTGTAGGTGTCGCCGTTGACGGTGATCGGACGGTCCAGCACCGCCGGATCCGAGTCGAAACGGCCCTGCCACAGTCCGTGAGAGATGACCGCCTCCGGCAGCCGCGGATCGGTCGGCCCTCGACCAATCAGCAGCGGATTCCCGAAGATCTCGAAGAACGCCCCGGAGACGGTCCAGCCATCGAACCGCTCGTACCCCGCGTCGCCGTCGAGCGCCGCGAGGTTCCCCTGGCTCAGGGCCAGCCCGTCGAACGATCGCGAGCGCGTGACCCAGTCACCCAGGTCGAGCCACGAGAACCCCGAGGTGGTGTTTCCCGTGCGTGGATCCCGCATGTGGATCACCACGATGGAATCCGGGTCCGGATACGGCAGGGGCCGCATCAGCAGGCCGTAGACGACGCTGAAGATGGCGGTGTTGAGGCCGATCCCGATGGCCAGCACGCCCATCGCCACGAAACTGAATCCCGGCGTGCGCCGGAACGACCGGAACCCCTGCGTGAGGCTCCGGACCGCGGCGTCGAGCCACCGCCATCCCCAGACCGCCCGCGCGTCCTCCCGGATCAGGGGCACGTTGCCGAGGCTCACGCGCGCGGCCCGCGCGGCATCCTCCGGCGCCATCCCCTGCTCCAGGTTCTCGCGCGTCTCCAGCTCCACGTGGAGGGCGAGTTCCCGCGAGAGGTCGCGGTCGACGCGCCCGCGGCTCAGCCACGGGAATGCGCACTTCCACCGCCGGCGCCAGTGCATCCGGTCGCTCCTGCCCCGCCGTCAGGCCTGCTGGATGACCAGGTCGATCGCCCCGGAAAGACGCTCCCACGCCGCGACTTCCCGCTGGAGGTGCGAACGCCCGGTGCTGGTCAGCGCGTAGAGCTTCGCCTCCCGGCCCGTCTCCGTCACGGCCCAGTGGCCGGTGATCCACCCTTCCTTCTCGAGGCGGTAGAGCGCGGGATAGAGCGAGCCCTGCTGCACCTTGAGCACGTCGTTCGAGATCTCCCGGATCCGTTTGGCGATCGCCCAGCCGTGCTTCGGCTCGTGCTCGATCGTCCGGAGAATCAGCAGGTCCAGCGTGCCCTGAACGAGGTCGGTAGGCTTGCCCATCTGATACCTTGATTATCGACAATAAGGTCGCAATTGTAGATTGTCAAGGCGTCAGACCTCCCCAGAGTCTTTGGCTTCCCCAGCATGACTAAGCTAGAATGACTAAGTCCATTAGGGAAACCGCCATGCGCACCGTCAACATGCACGTAGCCAAGACCCACTTGTCCCGGCTTGTGGAAGCCGCGGCCAACGGCGAGCCCTTCATCATTGCCCGCGCCGGCAAGCCCATCGTCAAGGTAATCGCCGTCGAGGCCACCTCCTCTCGCCCGCGCCGTACCGGATTCCTCGCTGGACGAATCTCCGTCCCGGCGGACTTCGATCGTATGGGTTCCGACGAGATCTCCACCCTGTTCGAAGGCAGCCGGTGAAGGTCCTGCTTGACACCCACCTCCTGCTCTGGGCGGCGGGTACGCCGGAGCGGTTGACGAAGGACGCCCGCGACCTGATTGAGGATCACGACACGGAGCTCGTCTTCAGCGCCGCGTCACTCTGGGAAATCGCCATCAAGAACAGCCTCGGCCGCGACGACTTCCAGGTCGATCCACGACTCCTTCGCCGTGGCCTCCTCGACAACGGCTATGTCGAGCTTCCTGTCACGGGTTCCCATGCTGTGGCGGTCGACTCGCTCCCACCGTTGCACAGGGATCCATTCGACCGCATTCTCGTCGCGCAAGCCCAGGTCGAGGGCTTCCTGCTTCTGACCGCGGACGCCTCGATTGCGCGCTATCCCGGATCGATCCGTCTGGTGTGACTGAGGGCGGCCGGCCGACTCCGGTCAGGGCTCGACTCTGCGCACACGCGGCACGCTGTCGAAGTCCCGGTCGTAGCTGACGATCTCCGCGATGCCCCGTTGCTCCATGTGCGCCGTGGCCAGCGCGTCCTCGAAATCCATCGACGGCGACGACGCATAGGTATCAAGCGCCTGGAGGCAGACGCGCTTCTGCGGAAGTCTCAGCCCCCGAAGCGTCAACAGGGGTAGAAGTCGGGCTCGAGTCTCCTCGTGGCTCAACCGATAGGTCAGGCGCGGCGACGAGAGAACGTAGATCACCTCGGCGACTATCGCCTCACAGGTCGCAAGCTCCGCTTCTCCGCGCTGCACCTGCTGGAAGAGCTCGTAGCAGGCCTCCGCCTTGGCCTCGTCGTCCCGGGTCAGGTACCGCAGGATGACGTTCGCGTCGAGGAATCTCACCTTTCACTCATCTTCCGCAAGGCGTGCTCGGCCTTGGCGTCCCTTGCCGCTCGCGACAGCTCGTCGAAGTTCTCGGGCTCGCGGGAGGGCTGCACGGATCCGTAAGCGGATTCGAGACTGTAGGCGACCGGCTTCAGGCGTACCTCGCCGTCGGCGATGGCGAAGGTGACCTTGTCTCTCGGCCTGACGCCCAACACGCGCCGCACCTCGGCGGGAACGGTGACCTGGCTCCGCTGCGTCATCGTTGTGGTGATTTCCTTCATCTTCAGCTAATCAATGATCGATACATGTATCAATGAATCATTAGCATATCATTGCTAGCTGAAACGGTCGTGCCCGTCGCGTCCGGTCGCCTGGGACGATCTCGGCACGGGTAGAATCGGGCTCTACGGTGCATCGACCTCGCATCGATAGTACTCGGGAGCCGAAGGAGCGCTGCCATGAACCGTTGCTCGCGCGCAATCGCAGCCGTACGGCTCACCCTCCTGCTGCTCGCGTCGGCGGCGCTGGCCCAGGCTCCCGGCCACGCGCAGGCGCCGGCCGCCGAATTCGTCCCCGTCACCGACGCGATGCTCCAGGCTCCGGCGCCCGGCGACTGGCTGATGTGGCGCCGCACCCTCGACGGCTGGGGCTACAGCCCGCTCGACCAGATCGACCGCACCAACGCGGGCGACCTGCGGCTGGTCTGGTCCCGCGCCCTCCGCGCCGGCGGCCGGCAGCAGGGCACCCCGCTGATCTACGACGGCGTCATGTACATGCCGAACCCGAGCGACGTCATCCAGGCGATCGACGCCGCGACGGGCGACTTGATCTGGGAGTACCAGCGGCCGCTGCCGGACGACGCCTGCGAGCGCATATTGCCAGGCGTCTGCACGACGAACCGCAACCTGGCGATTTACGACGAGCTGATCATCGACACGAGCGTCGACGAGTACGTCTTCGCCCTCGACGCGAAGACCGGCGAGCTGGTCTGGGAGACCCAGGTGCTCGACTATCAAACGCACCCGGCGAACCAGAGCACCGGGCCGATCATCGCGAACGGCAAGGTGATCTCCGGGCGAAGCTGCATGCCCGCGGCCGGACCGGACGCCTGCGTCATCACCGCGCACGACGCGCTGACCGGCGAGGAGTTGTGGCGACGCCGCACCATCCCGCGTCCCGGCGAACCGGGCGACGAGACGTGGGGCGGCGTGCCCGACGCGGAGCGGCGCCACGTCGGAACGTGGATGGCGCCGAGCTTCGATCCCGAACTCAACCTGCTCTTCATCGGCACGTCGGTGACGTCGCCGGCGCCGAAGTTCCTGGTGGGCGGTGCGGACAACCGGCACCTGTACCACAACTCGACGCTCGCGCTCGACGCCGACACCGGCGAGATCGTCTGGTACTACCAGCATCTGAACGACCACTGGGATCTCGACCATCCGTTCGAACGCCTACTCGTCGACACGGTGGTGCGTCCGGACCCGGGCGCGGTGAGCTGGATCAACCCGCGCCTGCAACCGGGCGAGGAACGCCGGGTGATGACGGGAATCCCCGGGAAGACGGGCATCGTCTACACGCTTGACCGCGTTACCGGCGAGTTCCTCTGGGCGACGCCCACCGTGGCGCAGAACGTGGTCAGCAGCATCGACGGAGCCACTGGCGCGGTCTCCGAGAACCCGGAGCTGGTCTTCGGCTCGTTCGGGCAGGAGGTCCTGACCTGCCCCACCGCCATGGGGGGCAAGGACTGGGAAGCCGGCGCCTACAGCCCGCGCACGAACATGATGTACATGCCGCTGCGGAACGCGTGCGCGCGGATGGCCGCGCTCGACGACGGCGGCCGCTCGCTCTACAGCCTGAGCATGCGCAACCAGTTGGCGCCGGGCACGGATCAGCTCGGTTCGGTCTGGGCCGTATCCGCGGAGACCGGCGTGACCGCGTGGACCTGGCAGCAGCGCGCGGCGACGGCCGGGGGCCTCGTCTTCGTGGGCGACATCAACGGCCGGTTCCGCGCCCTGGATGACGAGACCGGCGAGATCCTGTGGGAGGTCAACCTCGGCTCGCCCGTGAGCGGATTCCCGGTCACGTACGCGGTCGACGGACGGCAGTACGTGGTGGCGGGTACCGGCACCGGAGGCAACGCCTCGCGCTGGAGCGCGATGACTCCGGAACTGACCCCCAGCAGCGGCAACAACCTCTTCGTCTTCGCCCTGCCCTGAGTGACCAATGGGTTTCCGCTATGGTCCAGAGCCATGCTGACAGCTCTTGGGGGTGACGCCGCGAATGTAGCCAGAACCGACACCTCCAAGAAACCAGACAACTGCAACCATAATAGCGACTTACACGCGATCAGCGCTGGAACTTCCGTCTAGTGGTGTGCCCCTAAAACTGCTTGACGGTTAGCCGCGCCTTGAGTAAGTATGCGGGTGGGCATGAACCACCCCGCCGCACCGCCGCCGCTCGACGCCGAAGACAGGAGCACGCTGGAGATGTGGGCGCGCTCTTTGCGTCCACGGGTCCGGCAACTTCGACAGGCCAGCCTGCAACGGGCCTGATCCGGGTCCCGCAAAGTGACCATCACTTCGATCCCAGGAGACCGAGTGCCGAAAAATGTCCAGATCGGGCGCAAGAACGGCATGACGCGGTCCGTTGGTGCCGATTGGGGTCCACAGATTCTGCGGAAGAGCCAGAAATCGTAGTAGCGCGTGCGATGGGAGGCAGCAATGACGAAAAGCCAATTCCGTGAGTTCTTGTTCGGAGCGAAACACCTTACCGGACTGCTGACCGCAGCAGCTACGGTCGCCGTACTCCTTTTCATGCAAGTTGGTGCCGTTGGACAAGAAGCTGGTGCCGTTGGACACAGTGTGTCGGCGCTGCCAGAGACTCAGCAGGAGCCGGGATACAACCCGACGACCCCAGCAAAAGTTGAGCTGGGCAGGCTGCTGTTCTGGGACCCGCTCTTGTCGGGACCCCAAGACGTAGCCTGCGCGACGTGCCATCATCCCGAATTCGCCTATTCAGATGACCGCGACCTGTCGACCGGCGTGACGGGCATCGGCCTGGGCCGCTTCCGGCGTGACGGGCATCTCGTCAAACGCAATAGTCCGACGGTTCTGAACGTTGCTTTCAACGGCATCGATGAATCGGGCCGCTACGACCCGGCGACTGCGCCGGCGTTCTGGGACAATCGCATCAGGAGCCTCGAATCGCAGGCGCTCGAACCGCTCAAGTCGTTTGAGGAAATGCGAGGGGACACCTACCCGGAGGATGAGGCTGTCGCGAGAGTGGTGGCGAAGCTCCAGGCCAACGCCGAGTACCAGAGCCTGTTCGCCGAGGCCTTCGGCAGTGAACAGCCGGTCAACGCGGAAAACCTGGGCAGGGCGATAGCGGCGTTCATGCGGTCGCTGCTGGCCAACAACTCGCCGTTCGACCGCTACATGCGCGGCGACCGCAGCGCCATGACGGACCAACAGGTCAGGGGAATGCAGCGCTTCGACGAGATCGGGTGCATCAGGTGCCACAACGGGCCCATGTTCTCCGATTACAAACTGCATGTCCTGGGCGTGCCCGACAACCCCGCTCTTGCATCAGGTGCCACAACGCCCGCCTCCGACGGAGGCGCGCAGAACCCTCCTTGCCCGGCAGCTCCTCCGGAGCCGCGTACTGCAGCGTCCCGGGCAGCGTGCGACAGCTATGCGTTTCGCACGGCGTCGCTGCGAAACCTCGAATTTACCTTCCCATACGGGCACAATGGCATGTTCCGGACGCTACGCGCGGTCGTGGGGTTCTATGAAACCACCAGCTCCGGGAACTCCCGGAACCCGAACGTCAGCCCCGAGGAGCTCGATCCGCTGGTTCGCGCGTTGCAGAACGTGGACGAAGAAGACACGGATCTGATCGAGTTTTTAATCGCTCTGAGCGATGACTCGTTCGACCGAACGATTCCCGAGCGCGTACCGAGCGGCCTGCCCGTCGGCGGAAGAATTCAATAGACAGAGTACGCGCCCTCGTGGAATACTGCTACTGGCTTTCCGACACCCAGCGATTGGAGGACTCACATGAAACGGATTTCCCTGTGTGTACTCGGCGTAATGGCGGTTGCGATAAGCGCGCCGGCGCAGGCGCAGGTCTATGAGGAGCGCCGGCAAGAGGTGGTGACAGACCCCATCGAAAAGCCGTTGCTCGCCGCTCCGAACGCGGCTATGGCCAGGGACGCCACGGTCATCAAGATAATTCGGAATCCGGATGCGGGCGAAGAGGTCACGGCTGCCGACTTTACGTATGAAGTCTTGAGGAGAGGCCCCGGCCGTATGGTCTGCTACGACCTGACCGGCTTTCCCGGAGAGCGGCCGTGGTCGGTGGAGTGCACCAGCAGCGATGCCAACCTGCCGCGCATCATGCAGAATCGAGCGTTCGCGGAGATGGGGGCCAAGGCCACGCCATTGCTTGGGCAAGACGACCCCAGGCGCGCCGGTTTGCCTGTCTTGTCGAGCAGCGGCACCGGAGGGATTAGGGATCTGGTTGTGGCCGCCGGGAAAGACGGAACGCGTGAGCTGTCCGAAGTCGGGTCCATCTGGTACAACCTCCGGGGCGACAGTCAGGACACCGCCATCTGGCACACGTTTATCGCCATGCCGAACCTCACGGGGGAGCAAGTCGGACTGCCGGAGGTTCGCGACGCGGGCGGCGCCTGGCTGATGTTTGCGGGCACGCCGGAAGCCCACATCATGATTGGCGGCCGATAACCGGCAGAGAGTTTCTCGGCCTCGGGGTTTTCGACCACGAATCAGGGGGAGGTGTGTGACACCTTCCCCTGATTTCCCACAGGTTGCGAGTGCCTTCGCTTCGGGTGAGCTTCATGAAATATCTACTGACAGGTCTTCTTGCCTCCGCTCTTCTTGCCCCCGCCGCGATGTTTGCAACCCAGAGCAGA
This sequence comes from Acidobacteriota bacterium, assembly GCA_009838525.1. Taxonomy (NCBI): domain Bacteria; kingdom Pseudomonadati; phylum Acidobacteriota; species Acidobacteriota bacterium. Next base: position 414,278 of record VXRJ01000035.1, on the reverse strand, counting down.
CAGACTTTCTCAGGCACGATAACCGATGAGGAGTGCCCCGTAGCCGATCATTCCGGAATGCGGATGGGGTCGACCGACGCTGCCTGCGCCATCGCTTGCGTCGATGACCACAGCGTCCCGTTCGTTTTGTTTGACGGCAAAGCAATCTATCGGTTGAGCGACCAGGACAAATCAAGAGAGTTTGCCGGAAAGAAAGTGGCAGTCGTCGGCACGCTGGACTCCCAGACCAACACGATCCAGGTCCATTCAATGGCCGCGGCCAATTGACCCATCGATCCTCCCGGCATCCACAAGCGCTGACGGACACACCGACGACGAGGTCACTGCGAGTCACTGGCGATTAACCGCGGCGGGCAGCCAGCGGATCTCGGTGCGGGTGCAGCAGTAGTCGTCCGCAGGGTCACTAATTTTGAGTCACTTACAAGCACTGTGCAGTTGACGCTTCCCTACGGAGCAATGCCATGTTCTCGAATACGACGACGTTTCTGCACGCACTGCCGCGCCGTTGCCCGCGCGCCCTCGCCCTGGGATGCACGGTTGTGCTGGCCTCCGCCGTGACCATCGGCTGCGGCGGCTCCGGGCCCATGGCGCCGGATCCAGCGGGCGCCACGGTCACCGTGCTGGCCCAGGGCGGGCCACTGCACGGCTCCAACGGCATCTACTTCGGTCCGGACGGAAATCTGTACATCGCCAGCGTCGTCAGCTCGCAGATCCTGGCGATCGATCCGGAGAGCGGCGCGACGGTCGCAAGCTATGGTCCGGAAGAGGGGGTCAACGGGCCCGACGACCTGACATTCGACGCGGACGGCGCGATGTACTGGACCGACATCGCCGGCGGCGAAATCGGCAAGCGGACGGCCGACGGTGTGACGAGCATTGTCGGCGCGCCCGGCCCCGGTGCGAATCCCATCACGTTCTCCGACGACGGGCGGCTGTTCATCTCGCAGTGCTTCCTCGGTACGCATCTGTTCGAGATCGATCCGAACGGCGTCGAGGAGCCGCGCCTGATCAATGACGAGCTGGGGCCCGGCTGCGGGCTCAACGGCATGGACTGGGGCCCGGACGACAAGCTGTACGGCCCGCGCTGGTTCAACGCCGAGGTCGCCCGCGTCGACGTGGACAGCGGCGAGGCGGAGATCGTCGCCACCGATTTCGGGATTCCAGCGGCTGTGAAGTTCGACTCCCAGGGGCGGCTGCACGTGCTCGACACGCTGCGCGGTGAGGTGGTGCGCATCGACCTCGACAGCGGCGACCGTGAAGTCGTCGGGCGGCCCGGCGTTGGCCTGGACAACCTTGCGCTCGACGCCGACGACCGCATCTTCGTGTCAAGCTTCATGAACGGCTCCATCGTGGAGGTGACCGGCCCGGACACCACACGCGACGTGCTGCCCAGCCACGTCAACTCGCCCGGCGGTCTGGCCATCACGCCCTCCGGCCGGTTGTTCCTGGGCGACGGGGGAGCGCTGCGCGAACTCGACCCGGTCACCGGTGAGAACCTCTACAGCGCGGGCACCATGGTCACCGACGTGGGACGGGTGGCCTCCGTCCAGCCGTACGGCGACAACCTCGTGCTGTCCGGCGCCGGCCCTGCACCGGGCACTTCAATGATCACTATCTGGAATCCGGACGCGAACGAGGTGGTTGCGCGTTTCGAAGGGTTCCAGCAGGCGGTCGACGCGCTTGCGGTCGGCGACGACATCATCCTGACCGAGTACGGCACCGGTAGCGTGCTGCGGTTCAACACCGCTGCGCCGGATGACCGCGAGACCATAGCCAGCGGCCTGGAGGCGGCGGCCGGCGTCGCGGCCCACGGCAGCGACGTGTACGTGACGGACCGCAGCGGGTCGGTGCTGCAGGCGCTCGACGACGGCGAGCCGCTCGCATCGCCGCGGCAGGTGGCCAGCGGCCTGGCCGGCCCCGAGGGCATCGCCGTGGCCGCGGACGGTGGCCTATTCGTCGTGGAGGTCGAAGCGGACCGCGTTTCGTGGGTGAACCCCGAGTCGGGCGATACGGTCGTGGTGGCCGAGGGGCTGGCGCTCAGCGGACCCGAGCGGCGCGCGCTCGGACCCTCGACCACCATCGGCGAGCTGTCCGGCATCGCCGTCGGCGCTGACGGCGCGCTATACGTCTCCGCCTACCGCGACAACCGCGTCTACCGCATCGAACTGTAGCGAATGGCGCCGTCACCGCGCGAGCTGGCGATGCCAGGCGCCGAATGCGACCTCGAAGGCGCGCTCCAGGGTTCCGAACGCGCTCCACGTTTCGAGGCCGGCCGGCGGCCGGAAGCTCGCCGCCGCTTCCGCGGGCGACTGCCCCGCCGCGAACGACCGTCGGCTCTCGGCCTCGATGGCGTCGAGCAGCGTCGTGTACTCGTCCAGGGCGTCGGCGTCGAGGAGCGGCCCGTGCCCGGGCACCATCGTCGCGGTGCGGCCGGCCAGCAGCGCGCCGACATTCCGGTCGAGGTCGATCGGCGTCGCGTGGACGTAGTTGGGCACCACGCCGTTCCATATCAGGTCGCCACAGAACGTGATGTCGTCGACGACAGCGATGATGTCGCTGGCGGTGTGGCCGGCGTAGGGCGTGATCGCCACCTGCCGGCCGCCGAGATCGATGGTGGTCGGGCCGTCGGCCGCGACGAGCGTCGCGGCCTCGAGCATGTCGCGCGCCTCGTGCGCGTCCGCGGACAGGACAGTGTCACGCGTCGACGCGGTCGTCCACAACGTGGGGCGTGCCCCGGGCGCGCCGAAGCCGCTCAGCCCACCCTGATGGTCGCCGTGGTGGTGGCTGAGGACGACGTCCGTCGCCGGCCGCCCCGCCAGGATTCGCGCCTGCTCGGCCACCCACGCGCCGCCGTCGGCCGAGCCGAACCCCTCGAACACCAGCACCCGCTCCCGACCCGCGATGATGCCGCCGTTGCAGAACGTGGCGTACGAGGTACGGTCGTCGGGGCTCGGGGTGGAGACCACGGCCCAGACGCCGTCGCCGACCGCCTCGATTCTCGCCCACACCTCGCGGGCGGCGAGGGCGGTCTGCGCCCCCGACGTCCGTCGCCGGCCGGCCGCGAGCCAGGCCGCGGCGCCGAGAAAGCACCGAAGAACACTGCGTCGTGTCATCCGTCCGTTCCTCCGGGAAACATCAGGAACATGCCCTGGAGCAACTCGTCTATTTCTGGGAAACCGGCCTCATTCTACAGGGGTCATCAAATCGCCGGCCTGGCAGGCCGCTCGGCGCGCGCCCGCGTCCGCGCTTCCGCGATCTCTTCGGGCGTCATGCGCGCGGCGACCTGGTCGCGCAGCGCGCGGGCCGACTCTCTGCCGGCCGTAGCCGCCAGGTTCAGCCACACATAGGCGGAAATCTGATCCTCCGCGACGCCGTGCCCCACGACGTACGCTGCCCCGAGGACCTCCTGCGCGCGCGCGTCACCCTGCGCGGCGGCTGACCGGGACCAGCGGGCGGCCTCCGCGTAGTCCTGCGGCACGCCGTTTCCGAAGTAGTACGCGGCTCCGAGAAGACCTTCCCCGATGGCGTTCCCCTGGTCGGCGGCAAGCCGGGACCAGCGGACCGACTCCTCATAGTCCTGCTCGACGCCGCGCCCGAAATAGTACGCCTCGCCCACGCGAGCCTGCCCGACGGCGTTGCCCTGCTCCGCGGCGAGCCCGGACCAGCGGACGGCCTCTCCGTAGTCCTGCGGCACGCCGCGTCCGAAGTAGTAGGCCTCTCCGAGGACGCTCTGCCCGAAGGCGTTTTCCTGTTCCGCGGCGAGCCGGGACCAGTGGGCGGCCTCCCCATAGTCCTGCGCCACCCCGAACCCGTAGTGGTACGCCGCGCCGAGCAGACCCTGCGCTCGGGCGTCCCCCTTCTCGGCGGCGGGCCGGGACCATCGGACCGCCTCCCGGTAGTCCTGCCTGACGCCGTTCCCGAAGTAGTACGCCGCGCCGAGCAGGGCCTGCCCCTCGGCGCTGCCCTGCTCCGCCGCGAGCCGGAGCCAGTACACGGCTGTCCGGTAGTCCCGCCGCACACCGCGCCCGAAGTAGTACGCATGTCCGACGTGGGCCTGCGCGACGGCGCCTCCCTGTTGGGCGGCAGCCCAGAGCCAGCGGAAGCCCTCGCGATGGTCCTGCGCCACGCCGACCCCCAGAACGTACGCTTCTCCAAGGACGGTCTGCCCGATGACGTCCCCCTGCTCGGCCGCGAGCCGGGACCAGTGGACGCCCTCTTCCGGATCCTGCGCCACGCCGTTCCCGTAGAAATACGCCTCTCCGAGCAGAGCCTGTCCAAAGGAGTTGCCCTGGTCGGCGGAGGGCCGGTACCAGTCGACCGCCTCGTCGTAGTCCTGTTCGACACCGAGCCCCATGTAGTACGCGTGCCCGAGGAGGGCCTGCCCTTCGGCGTCGTCCTGTTCGGCCGCGAGCCGGAGCCAGTTCACGGCGGCTCCGTAGTCCTGCGCCACGCCGAGGCCGTAGTAGTGGGTGTGCCCCAGCAAAGCCTGCCCGGCGGCGTATTCCTGCTCGGCCGCGAGCCGGGCCCAGCCGACCGCCTCGCCGTAGTCCTGCTCCACGCCGAGGCCGTGGTAGTACGCCGCGGCGAGGCGGGTCTGCCCCATCGCGTATCCCTGGTCGGCCGCGAGCCGCGACCAGCGGGCCGCCTGGTCGTAGTCCTGATCAACCCCGTGCCCGAAGAAATACGCTTCCGCGAGCAGAGCCTGTCCGATCATGTGTTCCTGTTCGGCGGCGAGGCGGGACCAGTGGGCCGCCTGGAAGTAGTCCTGCTCCACTTCTTCGCCGAAGTAATGCGCCCGCGCGAGCACAGCCTGCGCATCGGCATCGCCCCGCTCGGCGAGAACCCGCGCCCGCTCGATGTCGATGGCGCCCTCATCGCTGCAGGCGGACCCGCCGGCCAGAAGCAGGACGGCCAGGAGCCCGATCAGCCGCCACGCCAGCCACTTCATCGCACCACCCCTACGACAGGTTAACGCCCACAGGTGGAACGTCAAGTGGAATGCGCCAACCACTCCGCGCCGACCGGGTTTCACCACGGCCTGCTAACCTTGCCGCCATGACGTCGCCGAGACGCGACTTCCGGCAGACCAAGATCGTCTGCACGCTGGGTCCCTCCACCTCCGCGCCGGACCGGATCGAACAACTCGCCGCCGCCGGCATGAACATCGCGCGACTCAACATGTCGCACGGCAGTCATGAGAGCCACCTGGAGGTGATCCGGCGCGTCCAGACGCTCAACCAGCAACTGGACCATCCGATCGCCCTGCTGTTGGACCTCCGGGGACCGGCCATCCGCACCGGCGAACGCCACGAGCAACTGTTTCTCGAGGTCGGCCAGGAGTGCTACATCAGCGTCGGCCCCACCGAGAGCCCGGAGGAGCGCACCATCCACGTCGACTATCAGGACATCGTGCGCCAGTTGACGGTGGGGGATCGGATCACGGTCGACAACGGGCTGATCAACCTGGACGTGCTGGAAGTGCGCGAGCGCGATCTCCGCTGCCGGGTGCGGGACGGCGGGGCCCTGGGATCGCGGAAGCACATCAACCTTCCCGGCGTGCGGGTGAACCTGCCGTCGATCACGGACCAGGACGCGGCCGACATCCGCTTCGCGGCGGAACACCACGTCGACTTCCTCGCGGTGTCGTTCGTACGCAGCGCCGAGGCGGTGCGCGACGCCCGGCGCGTCGTCGCCGAGGCCGGCGGGCACCCCATCCGCATCATCGCCAAGATCGAGAACCAGGAGGGCATCGACAACCTGGACGAGATCATCGACGCGGCCGACGGCGTCATGGTCGCCCGGGGCGATCTCGGGGTCGAGGTGGAGTTCGATCTGCTTCCGTCAACCCAGCGCGACATGGTGCGCCGCTGCGCGATCGCCGGAAAGCCGGTGATCGTGGCCACCCACCTGCTGGAATCGATGATCGACAACCCGATGCCGACCCGGGCCGAAGTCACCGACGTCGCCAACGCCGTGTACGAGCAGGCCGACGCGGTGATGCTGAGCGGGGAGACCGCGACCGGCAAGTACCCGGCGCGCTGCGTCTCCGTGCTCGACCGCATTGCCCGGCGCGTCGAGGAAGAACCCGGCCTGGAATTCCACCGCGACCGGGAGGCGAAATCGGTCCGCGATCAGTTGGCCCGGAGCGCCTGCCTGCTGGCCGATTCGCTCGGGTCCCGGGCGATCGTGGTCATGACCATGCGGGGCCTGATGGGACAACTCGTCGCCAGTTTTCGCCCGCGCGGCGCTACCATCTATGCCTTTACGACCACCGAGATCGTCCGCCGCCGGCTCTGGCTCTCACGATCCGTGGTGCCCTTCACGATCGACCTGACGGAAGAGCCGGAGCAGGTAGTGCTCCATGCCCTCGAACTCTTGAAGGCCCATGGCCGGCTGGAAAGCGGTGAACCCGTGGTGGTCGTGGCCAACGTCACTACCGATTTCGGCCACTCGAACGCCATTCAGGTACGCATGATCGAGTAAGCCGCGCCGGCGCGGACTTCCAGGCGCCGGCGCCAGGAGACGACCATGGCGCCGAGGCCCAGCCACGTGGCGGCAAGCCAGAACAGCCACCCGACCCAGGGGACGGCGAACAGCAGGTAGAGCGCCAGAACGCCGAGCGCCATCGACGCGTACGGCGACGCGCCGGGGCGTCCGGCCAGTCCGAGCAGGCGATCTCCGATCCAGACGGCAATCGGGAGCTTGGCGGTGTACAGGGCGAGGCCGAACAGGAGGATGGCGGCGAAGCCAACCGGCAATCCCACCAGGGTGATCATCACGATTCCCGCCGCCACCGGCACGAGCAGAAAGGCGGCGAACCCGAGCAGGGCGCTGAGCGTGGTCTCCTCGGCGAACGACGCGGCCTGCCGCTGCACGGCGCCACGGAACAGGGCGACGACGACGAGGCCGGTGAGCAACGCCGCGAGCGTCTGCCAGATCCAGAACACGGCGCCCCACGCGCTTCCACCCTCGCCGGGCTCTTCCTCCGGCGGCTCTTCGTAGCGCACGGCCCCCTCCACTTGAGCCGCTGCTTCGGGGCTCAGAGGCGCCCGTGTCTGGTAGTCGAGGTCGCCGGTGATGCGAGCACCGGGCTCCAGATCGAGACGGTCCGCAAAGATGCTGGCGTCGCCCTGCACGGTCCCGCGAATGACAACCACCCCGGCCCCCACCCGGACGCCGCCCTCGACCGTGCCATCGATCTCCATGTGGCTGGCGGTAGCCGTGAGGCCTTCTGCGATCCGCGCATTCCGGGTTACGAACACTTCGGTCGCCGCCGCCAGGAGATGCCCGTCGACTGTGGCGTCCACGTTCAGCGTCTGTCCAACGGCGCGGACGGAGTCCCCGATGGATCCCCGAAGGTCGACCGTGTTGGCCGCCGCAAACAGATCCCCGTCGACCTGCCCGCTGATCGCAATCCGGTTTCCCGCGCCGGCAATCAGGTCGCCGCCCAGCCTTCCGTCGACCCGGACCGACTCTCCCGCGCCGGCGTAGAGGTCGCCCTCGCGCACCGCGCCGCTCGGGATCGTCACCCGGGGACCGGCCTGGAACGACTGCGCCTCGACCAACGCCGGCGCTCCGGCGAACGCCAGGGCGAGACCCAATGCCGTTGCTGCAATGCGAAACATCGTGTTCCTCCCTACCGCGATCGTCGGTTTCGGCACGGACCGGTTCACCGCACCCTCGCCAGGACGAGCGTCACGTCGTCGTGAGGGGCAACGGGGCCGCGCCACTCATCCAGGGCGTCGAGCACGGCCTGGACGGCCGCGTCCAGGGGGCGGTCCAGGTGAGCCCGCAACAGCTCCGCCAACCGCTTCGCGCCGAACTCCTCACCGCCGGACGAAGGCTGCTCCGTCACACCGTCCGTGAACAGGGCGAGCAAGTCTCCAGGGACCAGGGACAGCGTTCCGGTCTCGTAGGTCATTCCCTCGAACAAGCCGATCGGCATGCCGCCTTCTTCGCACCGCAGGGTCTCCTGCCCCCGGATGACGAGGGCCGGCAGGTGTCCGGCGTTGCTGTAGGTCAGCCGCCGGGTGTCCGGATCGAAGTCCGCGACGAACGCCGTCGCGTAGCGCGACACGGACGACGAGCCGCACAGTGCGTCGTTCAGTCTCGCGTGAAGCTGCCCCGGGTCCGCCGCGGTGTGGAACAGGCTGCGCACCGAGGCCTGCAGGCTCGCCATCAGGAGGCTGGCCGGGACGCCCTTGCCCGAAATGTCCGCGATGACGAGCCCCGGGCGGCCGTCCACATGCTGCAGGTAGTCGTAGTAGTCGCCGCCCACGGCGATTGCCGGGCGGCAGACCCCGGCGAGCTCCAGTCCCTGGAAGCTGGGCACGGCGCGGGGAAGCAACTCGCGCTGGACCTCGCGGGCGACGTTCATCTCCCGCTCCAGCTTGTCCCGTTCCCGCAGCACGCGGTAGGACGCCTCGATCTGGCGGCGCATCCGGTCGTAGGTGCCGAGGGCCACCGCGACCCCCGCGGCAAGCGCCGCGTTGAGCGTCACGATCAGCAACACGGTCCGGTACTGGGCGAGCGTGAAGAACGGATCGGTAACAAAGACCGCCACCGAGCCGAAGACAGTGCCCGCCAGCACGAGGAGCGAATCGAGCGTCAGGCGCAGTGCGCTGTGCAACTGCGCAAGCAGCGGCGAGACGAGGCGGGCCGAGGTGTACGCGCTGTATCCCACCAGCACGGCGGAGAGGACGCTCACGCGCAGGATGGGAAAGAAGTCGACACCGGCGGCGAAAGAGATTCCGCCTGCCACCACGACGCCCACCGCGAGCCAGGCCGCCGTCCAGCCGAGCAGGAAGCGGTGACCCGGCGCCACCACCGCGGCGAACAGACGCGATGGGCCGCCAGATGCGTCAGGCACCGCTGCCGCGATTGCCTGGGTGGTCATGGCTGCCAGTTTACTCGCGTGCAACGCCTGCCGTGGACCCAGCGGTTTACGCTCGGTTCGTCACGCGATCCATCAGTTCGGGCAGGTTGACGAAACGGACCGCAACCCCGCCGTAGTCACGGACATAGGAGGTTGCCGTGTCATCGGTTACCACGAAGTTGTCGCCGTCCGGATATCGTGAACGGAAAGCCTTCAGGTTCCGTGCGTCGAAGCCGGCCGCGCGCCACTTGCACTCTATCGCCACTGTTGCGCCACCTCCGCGAACGAGCACGAAGTCAATCTCGTGCCCCCGCTTGTCCCGCCAGTACCGCACGCGCTGGTCCTGAGCGCGGCCCAGGTACTCGTTGAGTACGTAGTGCTCCCACAGGACACCCCGGTCCTCGTCCCGCAGGTGATCCCACCCCTTGAACAGACAGACGAACCCGGTATCGAACCCGTACACCTTGGGCGCCGCTACGATCTCCGAAGCACGGCGGGCGCTGTACGGTCTCACAACCTGCACGACGAAGGTGTCTTCAAGTACCCGCAGGTAGTTGACGACCGTGGTCCGACTGATTTCGCACGGACGCGCCAGGCGCGAGGCCTCGAAAACACCGCCGCTCTGTGCGAGCACCAGCTCTACAAACCGCAGGAACGACCAACGGCGCTCCACGCGAAACAGCTCCTGAATGTCCCGGGACCAGTACGAGTCAAGCCACTCCTGGAATCCGTGCTCGGGTCTTTGTGCGGCGAGAAAGAAGGGCGGCAGCCCGCCGTGCATGAAACGGTGATCGATGCCGCGACCGCCGAACTCCTCCTCGTCCTGGAGGATCATCGGCGTCAGCCGGAGATCGCGCTTACGGTCGGTGAGGGTGTCGCGGAATCGCCGCGAGGCGCCAAGGGACGACGACCCTGTAGCGATGACGCGAGTCCCGGGATGGTAGTCCGCGGCGATCTTCAGTAGCTCGGACGGATCGCGCAGGCGCTGGATCTCGTCGATCACGATCCGCCGACCGGCAACGTCGGTGAGGAAACGTTCGGGATCTTCCAATGCGCGCCGCGTGCTCGGCAGCTCGCAATCGAAGTACTCGACGCTTGGCAGCGACCGGCACAGGAAGGTCTTGCCGACCCGGCGAACTCCCGAAAGCCAGACCACCGACCTCTCGCCCCACAGGCGTTCGATGGCCTCGATCCAGTAGCGACGCCGGACCATATGACGCCAGAAGTAACATATGGTGCGACCAAACGCAACCCTAAATGACTTTTGGTTCGATCCGGTGCCCTGACTCAGTCGGGGCGGAGTTCCGGGAAGTACGTCGCATAGAAGCCGCGATCACGAGTCAGAAAGGCGTCGGCAGCCACGACGGCGTGCGCACCGATCAAGAAGTCGGTGATGATTCGTTCTCGCGAACCGCCAGCCTGACGATAGCGATCCCAGCGCACGCTGGCTTCATAGGCGATAGCTGTGTCGATGGGCGATGAGGTCACACCGACCTCCCGAAGCACTCTGTCGAGTGCGTTGCGGTCATCGAAGGCCGGGACCAGTTCCGCGTAGACCACGTCGCAGACGAGGATGGCGCCGCGATCATAGGCGGTGCGCAGCCGTTGCGCCGACTCCGGACCGTGATTCTCGTCAGGAAGGAAGATGTCGAGCAGGACGCTCGTATCAACGGCGGTGATCATCGTCCCCGGATGGCTTCAATGTAGTTGTCGGTGTTGCCGCGCCGCCTGAGCACGCCGTACACCCTCTCCACCGGGTGCCTGGAAGCCGTTCGCTTCTGAATGAGCAGGCCTTGCTCCGTCGGCGTGATCTCCACCTCGACATCGTGGTTCATGCCGAAACGGTCCCTCAGTGGTTTCGGGATGGTGATCTGCCCGCGTTCAGATATTCTCATGCGTATGGTATGAATTACAGAGTAGGAAAATCATATCACGTCCTAACCAACGCCACCCGGCCGGGATGCAACGCCGCTCGCTATAGTGGGGGTTGCGCCGCAGACTGCTAGGATGGGGGCGATGGCAATGGCGGCCTACGCTGGCCGCATCCCGACGTGCGGAGCGGTGACGATCAACGTAGCATTCTTCCAGGCACGGCGAATCAGAACGGTCGATACCGGGGACAAGCGATGACCATCCACTCCAACCTCAATTCGTTGCTCCAACGTCGGTTGGACCGCCGCGATCTGCTGACCGGCGGCCTGGCCCTGCTTGGCCTCGGCGCCGCACGCCGCACTTCGGGAGGCTCTCTCTTCCAACCGTCCGCGTTCCCCCTCGGCGTGGCGTCCGGCGATCCGACGCCGGACGGCGTCGTGATCTGGACGCGCCTGGCCCTGGATCCGTTGAACGGCGGCGGCATGCCGCCGGAGGACGTGGAGGTGGTCTGGGAGGTCGCGCGCGACGAGGGGATGACGGACGTCGCGCAGCGCGGGACGGCGATAGCGTCCCGCAGGCTCGGACACAGCGTCCATGTGGAAGTGGATGGGCTGGAGCCGGCGCGGTGGTATTGGTACCGGTTTCGGAGCGGCGCCGACGAGAGCAGGATCGGCCGCACGCGCACGCTGCCGGCGCCCGGAGCGCGGACCAATCGCCTCCGCTTCGCGTTCGCTTCGTGCCAGCACTACGAGCAGGGCTACTACACGGCGTACCAGCACATGGCGGAAGACGACCTCGACATCGTCTTCCATCTCGGCGACTACATCTACGAGTACGAAGGGCGCGACGGGCGTGTCCGCCGGCACACGGGCGGCGAGATCGAGCTGATCGAGGAGTACCGCAACCGGTACGCGCTCTATCGCAGCGATCCGGACCTGCAGGCGGCCCACGCGGCGTTCCCGTGGGTGGTGACGTGGGATGACCACGAGGTGGACAACAACTACGCGAACGACGTCTCGGAGGAGGAAGGCCTGCCGGCCGAGCTGTTCCTGCGGCGCCGCGCCGCCGCCTACCAGGCCTACTACGAGCACATGCCCCTGCGCCGGGCATCGTTGCCGAACGGACCTGCCCTGCAGCTCTACCGCGCCTTCGACTGGGGCGACCTCGCCTCGTTCCACGTGCTCGACACGCGGCAGTACCGCACCGACCAGCCGTGCGGCGATCGGCGCCGGGTCGTCTGCGACGGCATCTACGACCCGGCCGCGACGCCGCTGGGCGAAACACAGGAGCGGTGGCTCATGGATGGGTTGGATCGGTCCGCCGCGCGCTGGAACGTCATCCCGCAGCAGATCATGATGGCGCGCGTCGACTACACGCCGGGTGAGGGCGAGACGTACGGGATGGATGTCTGGTCCGGCTACGAGGTCGCGCGGCGACGGCTGATGGAGTTCCTGGCGACGCGGCGGCCGGCGAATCCCGTCGTCCTCACCGGCGACATCCACAGCAACTGGGTGGCCGACCTCCAGTTGGACTACCAGGATGCGGCCGGGCCGATCGTGGCCACCGAGTTCGTCGGCACCTCCATCAGCTCCAGTGGCGACGGCTCCGACGTCCGGGACAACACCGCCGCCCTGCTCGCCGAGAACCCCTGGATCCGGTTCTTCAACAGCCAGCGCGGCTACGTGCGCTGCGATCTGACCCCTGAGCAGTGCCGGGCCGACTACCAGGTCCTGGAGTACGTCAGCCGGCCCGGCAGCCCCATCTCCACGCGGGCGTCGTTCGTCGTCGAGGACGGACGGCCCGGCGCGCAGCGACTGTAGCCGCAAACGCTGCCGGCCAAGTGCACCGGCCAGGTGCGCCGGCCAAGTGCGCAGGCCGGGTGCGCCGGCCTCCAGGCCGGCAACCCGCGGAACCGCCGGCGTGGACGCCGGCGCACCGGTCAGTCGGGCATCAACGCGAACGTCCAGACGGATCCACCGGACGCCACCCGGCCCCGCGCGTACCGGTTGGCGAGGCTGCCCCCGAGCCCTGACGCCACGGTTATCTGCTGGCGGCCGTTCAGCATGTAGGTGATCGCCGTCGCATTGACGCTCGATCCGGTCTGGAACTCCCAGAGCGTCTCGCCGGTCTCCTCGTCGAGAGCGATGAACTCGCCGGTGATCTTGCCCGTGAACAGCAACCCGCCGCCCGTCGCCAGGACGCCGGCCGAGCTGGGAAAGTCGTGCATCGGGATCTCCCACTTCTTGTCGCCGGTCAGCGGGTTGATCGCCACGATGTGACCGAGCAGGTCGCCGGGCTCGACCTCCGGGAAGCGGTTGGTGACCCCCGTGTAGCTGGCCCCGAGGACCCGTTCCTGCGGCTCCGGCAGAAGCTGTTGGATGCGCGGCACATGCCAGGTCGTCGAGTAGATGAGGCCGGTGTCCGGGTTGAAGGCGATGGGCACCGCGTTGGTGCCGCGGGACGGCCAGATGTAGACCTGCTCGCCGGCCAGGAAGTCCCGGTAGAGGTCGGTCAGCACCGGACGCCCGGTCGCCGGGTCGATGTGCGTGGCCCAGTTGACGTAAACGTAGGGGTGCACGGCGATCAGCGAGCAGTCGGTCCGGTCGAGCGTGTACAGGAAGCCGTTCTTGTTGGCCTGGATCATCACCTTCCGCATTTCGCCGTCGACTTCCAGATCGGCCAGGACGTGCTCGTCGACGCCGTCCACGTCGTAGACGTCGTTCGGCGTGTACTGGTAGTAGCAGGCGATCTCCCCCGTCTTCGGGCGAATGGCAATCACGGTCGACGCATAGAGGCTGTCCAGCGCGCCGCGCGGCGTCGGATCGTACGGCTCCGCGTTGCCCGTCCCCCAGTAGACGAGGTCCAACTCCGGGTCGTAGGAGCCGGAGCGCCACGTCGGCGCCCCGCCGTACATCCACGCGTCGCTGTTGGCGGGCCAGGTTTCGTGGCCCGGTTCGCCCGGGCCGGGGATCGTGTAGCGGCGCCACAGCTTCTCGCCGGTGGCGGGATCCCAGCCGTCGAGGAAGCCGCGCGTAGTGGATTCCCCGCCCGCCATCCCGGAGATCAGCACGCCGTTGGCGATGACCGGCGCGCCCGTCGCGTAGTAGCCCTCCGACGCATCGGCGAACTTCTGTTTCCAGAGCTCCTCCCCCGTCTCCACGTCCAGGGCCAGGACGTGGTTGTCCACGGTCACGCGGAAGAGGCGGCCCTCGTAGAGAACTGGGCCGCCGCGGTTGAAGTTGCTGTTGCGCCGCGCGCCGTCTTCGAGGACGACCGGCGTGCGCCAGATCTGCCGGCCGGTCTCCAGGTCGATGGCGAAGGTCCAGCTTCCGTTGATCGTGTACATCACGCCGTCGTAGATGGCCGGTGCGGCCAGCTCGCCCGAGTTGTTCATCATGCTGGTGCTCCAGATCGGCACCAGCCGGTGAATGTTCGACTTGTTGATTTGTTCGAGCGGGCTGTAGCTCTTGCGGTCGTACCCCATGCTGTGGACGAGCACGTCCTCGGGGGTCCGCGCGTCGTTGATCAGGTCGTCCGCCGTCTGGGCGGGCCCGGGAGCCGGCCACAGTCCAACGAGGAGCGCCAACGGTCCGGCCAGATTCTTCATTCGGGCATCATACGGGGGCGCCACCAGACGATCCAGACGGTAATCGCGGCGCCTTGCCGCCCACCCACGGGGACCGCGCGAGAGGGCCGCGGTTGCGATACAGTGAGTCCGGCACCCGAGGAAGTGTGAGAAACGAGATGCCCGACTCGAAGGTCGTTCCCCTCGCCGACCTCGCCACGCGCATCCCCGACGGCGCGGCCCTGGCCCTCGGCGGAAGCTTCCTCCACCGCGGTCCGTTCGCCCTCGTGCGCGAGCTGATCCGCCAGGGCCGGAAGTCGCTGGAAATCATCAAGCAGTCGCCCGGCTACGACATCGACATCCTCTGCCGCGCCGGCGCCGTGGCCCGGGCGCGGGCCGGCATCGTGGCCATGGAAGGCCACCTCGGCCTGGCGCCGGCGTATCGCCGCGCCGTGGAGCGGCAGGAGATCGAACTGGAGGAGCACGCCTGCATGACGCTTACGGCGGGGCTGCGCGCCGCCGCCTACGGCGTGCCGTTCCAGCCCGTCGGCGGCGTCCACGGCTCGGACCTGCCCGCCCTGAATCGGTGGGCGTCGGTGCCGGATCCTTACGGCTCGGGCAAGGACGTGTGGGTCATTCCGGCGATCCAGCCCGACATCTCGGTCATTCACGTCAACGAGGCGAACGCTCTGGGCGATGCGCGCGTCTACGGCACGTTCCACTGGGACCGCGTCCTCAGCCGCGCGGCGAAACGCGTGTTCCTGGTGGCGGAGTCGCTCGCCCCGGTGGAGTCGTTCCAGGAACGTCCGGAGCTGACCCTTATTCCCGGGTTTCTGGTCGAGGCGGTGGCCGTCGTGCCGCGGGGAGCGTGGCCAGGCTCGTGCTGGCCGCTCTACCCGGTGGACTACCCCGCCGTCGAGACATACATGCAGTCCGAAGGCCTGGAGGAACACCTTGCGGCCGCGCCGGAGTCGGCGGCGCCGGAGCGCCGCGAAACCGTCCATGCCTGAATCGTCCGGGACCTGGTCCGCGTTCTCCTACGTCGTCACGAACCTCTCGCGATTCATCCGACCGGACGAAGTGACGTTCAGCGGTGTCAACTCGACGCCGCCGATGCTGGCATGCCTGCTCGCCAAGCGGGCCTACGACTTCGACTTCGTGTACCTCAACGTGGCAGGCGGCGTGCAACCGACGCCATCGTCGATCCCCCGCTCGAGCTCCGATCCGGTGCTGGCGGAAGGCTCCACCGCCATCTTCTCGAACGAGGACTTCTACGACCTCTGCACCCGCGGCGGGATGGACCTCTGCTTCCTCGGGGCCGCGCAGGTCGACGGCCGGGGCCGCACCAACGTGTCGGCCATCGGCGACTGGCACGCGCCGAAGGTCCGGCTGCCGGGAGGTGGAGGCGGCGCGGTGATGTTGCCGACCGCCCGGCGCGCGGTGACGTGGCGCACGGAGCACTCCACGCGCACGCTGGTCGACCGGCTCGACTTCGTGACCGCGGCCGGCGGCCTGCACGGCGTCGTCACGCCCATCGCGGTCTTCGAGAGGCGCGACGGGCGCCTCGCCCTCCGGTCCTGGCACCCGGCTGCCTCCCTCGACGAGGTGCGCCGGCGGACGGGGTTCGCGTTCGACGCGACCGGCGCGGCGCCGACTCCGCAGCCGACCGACCGCGAGGTCGCCGCACTTCGCGCCCTGGACCCCGAAGGGCAGTTCGAGCGCAACGCGAATGTGACGTTGCGGTAGCAGGTGCCCCGCGAAGCCCCCTCCCTGAGCCAGTTGCTGCGCGAGCGTGTCGCGCGTCATGCGCAAGGCGGGCGGACCGCGCTGATCGACACCGACGGCGCCGTCTCGTATGCCGAGCTTGGGGAGCGCATAGACCGTTGCGCCAGCGCACTGCCAGCCCTGGCGGGGGGCATCGCGCGCGGCGAGCTGGTCGGCGTGCCCGCGTCGCGCTCCGCCGAGTCCGTTGCGCGCTTCTTCGGCGTCATGCAGGCGGGCGCCTGCCCCGCCTTCCTGGAGCCCGACCTCGGCGCCGAAGCCCTGGCTCTGCGCGCGCAAGCGGTCGGCATGCGCCGCGTCGTCCTCGAGGAAGAGTCGGCCCCAGCCAGACAGGATCTGGAGCACGCCGGCCTGCGCGTGCATTCGGCGGGCGAGTTGCAACCGCAGTCGCGCCGATCCGCCGCGGCCGCGGCGGCGTCCCACGGCACGCTCGGGGGCGCCGACCTTGCGATGATGCAGTTCACCTCCGGCACCGCCAGCGGACGGCCCAAGGGGGCCTTGCTCTCGCACGGCAACCTGCTTGCGCATGCGCGAGGCATCATCGAGAGGACAGGACTGACCGAGCTGGATCGACTGCTGCACGTCATGCCGCTGAACCATACGAACGGGGTGAACAACCAGCTCATCGCGCCATTCCTGGCCGGGGCGACCGTCGTGGTGGCCGAGCGCTTCCGGCCGGAGGACATCGAGGATCAGATCGCGCAACACCGCGTCACCTACGTGACCGGCGTGCCGACGATGTACGCGCGAGTACTGCCGCATCTGCGCGGCGGGGCCACGCTCCGCTCGCTCCGGTTTCTCCGGTGCGGCTCCGCGCCCATCACGGCGCGGCTGCATGAGGAGGTCGAAGCCGCGTTCGAAGTGCCCCTGATCGTGTCCTACGGGCTGTCCGAAGCGACCTGCACGTCGGCGATGAACCCGATCGGTGCGCGCCGCGTCGGAACCGTCGGCACCGTCCTGCGCGGACAGCGCGTGGGCATCTTCCTTCCCGGGACCGGGCAGAGAGCCCCGACTGGCGCCGAGGGGGAGATCCGCATCGCCGGTCCCTGCCTGATGCGGGGCTATGCCGGTCGACCGACCGGAAGCGGCGCGGAAGGCGAAGAGGCCGAATCGCCGATTCGCGACGGGTGGTTGCGGACAGGCGACCTCGGACGCTTCGACGATGACGGGTATCTCGCCATCACCGGCCGCCTCAAGGAGATCATCGTGCGGGGTGGCGAGAACGTCTCACCCCGATCGATCGAAGACGTCCTGACCACTCATCCCGCCGTGGCCGCGTGCTGCGTGGTCGGACGGCCGGACGCCGACCTCGGCGAAGCCGTGGTGGCGTTCGTCGTGCGCCGCGGCGGCGCTGCGGTGGACGCCGCGGCGCTCTCCGCGCTGGTGGGCCGGCACTTGTCCCGGAGCCACGTGCCGGCGGCAATCCGGTTCATCGAGGCGCTGCCGGTGACCGCCGTCGGCAAGGTCGACCGCGGCGCGCTACGCGCCCGCGCCTAGTGCGCCGTCGGTGTCGCCAGCCGGTGCGCCACTCGGTGCGCCGGCCTCCAGGCCGGCATCTACTCGCCCCCTGCGAAGCCCTACTGCCCCTGCGAATCCAGGTACCGCTCGTTGGTCAGCGCGTGCTCGATCGCGTAGTTCCCCTCGTGGCAGGCGAACTCGTAAACGATGCCGGTGCCGGGTGCCGGCCGCATGAAGATGCGCGCCGTCCACGGTTCCGTCCAGGTGGCCGGATCGTCCAGCGTGTACTCGTACTGGAGCAACTCCGGACCGACCCGCGTGAACCGCTCGGTCACATGCACGTCGCGCGTCGAGCCGCCCGCGCCGCGCGACAGGTTCGTCGTCTCGACGACCAGCGTGTCGCCGTCCCAGTGCGCCTTCGAGGACCCCGTGGCACTTCGCGGGCCAAGCTCGGTCGGGGCCGCGTCGCCGATCGGAATCATCCGGGTCTCGTGGTACATCTCCTTGAGGATGGCGACGTGGCTCGGCGTCTGGAAGATCTGGTAGGTGCTGTTGTAGCCGCGCCCGCTCAGCAGGACGCCTCCCCCCATGCACCGGATGTTCGGATCGATGCGGGCCACTTCCTGCGCGAGGGTCGGCCGTTCGGGCAGGGGCGCCTCGCGCTCTGCCCGACGCTGCGCCGCCCGCTCTTCCGCCTCGGGAGTCCGGGGCGGGAGCCGACCGTTCGGCGGGTCGATGATCAGCGACGTGCGGTTCTCGAACCAGCGGCCGCTCATCCAGAACTGGTTGTAGCTGCCGGTCGACCGCCGGGCCGGCCGCGCGGCCTGCTGGTCGTTGTCTTCCGGCGCATCCAAGGCCGCCAGCGCGCGCCGGAACGGTGTCTCGCCGAAGATCGCGTCGCCTCCGACGGACGAGTAATCGTTGACGTGCGCGGCAAGCGCCGCCACTTCCTCGTCGGTAAGGAACTCCCGGTCGCCCAGCTCTTCCGGCCGCTGCAGCGGCGTCGCCGAGTCGCTTGCCCAGACCCCCTGCAGATCGGGCCGGCCGTCCGCCAGTCGCGGCACTTCCCATCCTTCGGGCGCCTGCGCCTGACCCGCCACCATCGGCGCCGCCACGAACGCCGCCGTCACCGCCGCCGCCACTGCCACGCGTGCCGCGATACGGTGTGTGCTCATCGTCTTCCTCCCGACAGGACGCGTCCCGTCCTCAGTCTGCTCGCCGCACTCTGCGGTACTGGACACGATAGGCCGCAGCGCCCCCGGACGCAAGCCGGCGAGAGCACTCCGCGGCAATTACTCGATTCCGGCTCGGCCGCAGGCGTCTTCCCACCCCTGGCTGCAGGCGCGCGCGTAGAGGTACGCGGGCGAAAGGTTGGCGATCGGACCCTTCGTGCCGCGCAGGATGATCGGGAAGTCGTCCAGCCCCGGAGGCGCCCGCCGGAACGCCCCCCGGCCGGCGATGAGTTCCGCGACGTTGCCGCAGGCCGGCTCGAAGCCCAGCTCGCACCCGCGCCGGAACGGTTCGGCTGCGTCCAGGGGATCCCGGCGCCGGGCGTCATCCCCCGAGCGCGCAAGCGCGACGTGCAGGACACCCGCCTCGTTGCACGCCCACGCCGACCCGCCGCGGCAGAACCCCGACTGCATGTCGGCGAGGTACGGACAGGCGTAGGGCCTGCCCTCCGCGCAGGCCTGCTGCCAGAACGGCGCCCACTGGCCGGGATGCCGGTCGCCCACACCCTGGGTGGCGCTCATCACCAGGAAGAGCCCGGCCCACGCCGCCATCCACGCGAGGTTCCGCCGGCGCGGCTCACGCCACCGGGCAAGGATCGCGCGATCGAATCCACCCAGCCAGCGCGACCGGGCTGCGCGGTCGAGAAGCTGGATTGACAGGTTCAGCACCGGAACCAGCAGCAGCTTGTCGTAGAACGTCGGGACGCCGGCGCGTCCGAGCAAGACGTACAGGGCGGCGGTCCCCAGGCCGTAGAGCACACCGAAGCAGACCCGGCCCAACTCGGTGCGCGGCGCGGTGGAGGGGTCGGTGAACAGGAGATGCATCCCGAGGAACACGGCGATCGGGATGTACGAGTCGTAGAAGAAATAGACGCCGGTCGACGCGAAGTAGAGCAGGCCGAACAGATAGGAGGCGGCGACGGCCGGCATCGTCATCGACGCCACGCCGAACAGGTACTGCCCCGGGAGCGCGACGAGGAACAGCACGAAGTAGATGTGCGGCGGATAGAACTGCGAAACCGCGATGTCCTGCCCCCAGGTCAGATCGCTCGTCCCCGTGAGGATCAGGCCGAGCGAGAAGACGGCCAGCGGAAACGACGAGGGATTGAAGATATGGACGCGGCGCCCGTTCTTGTTCCAGCGAATGAACTCCTTGGCCAGGAAGCCGAGCGCCACCAGCACGAATTGCAGGTAGAACCACTCGTCCCGGAACCACAGGAACAGATTGATGCTGAAGATGACCGGAACCGGCCCGAACCCCAGCGTGCAGGAATTGCCCCGCGACCAACTGAGGAGCATGGCGAAGGCATACGCAAACACCAGTTGCGCGGCAATGAGGAACGCCGCGTCGTAGACCGGGCGCCAGTGCCAGCCCCAGTAGGCGAAGACCGCCAACTGCGCGCAGGCCTGTACGTAGTGCTGCCTGCGGAGAGAAACCTGGAGGGTGAACGCCCGCCCGCGGCGGTGCGCGGTCGCAAAGAGAACGACGCCCCAGGCCAGCAGAGCCCCGCCCGGAACGAAGAACGACCACTGAAACGCCGGATCGTGTCTGACGGCGGGAAGGAAGCCGAACCCGGCGACGCCGCCCGCAACGGCCGCCACGAGGCCGAGGGCCGCCGCGGGCGTGAGTGTCATCGACGCCGCGACCGAGGAGCAACGCCGTTCAGCCGGGATGCATCGCCGCTCGAATGTAGCGGGGGTTTCACCACGGGCTGCTAGCGGCCCGGATCCACCGTGTCGACGCCGGGTCGGGCCAGCTCATACGGCGCGCCGGTGCCGGACGAGCCCAGGAACAGCTTGGTCCCGTCCGCGAACGTGATGTCGCGGCCGTTGGCGCGATTGGTTCCGTCCTTCGCCTGATACCCGTCGACGTGCACCTCGGTGCCGGGAAGGAGCGATTCCCGGGTGAAGCCGCGCCGGAACAGCACGTTCGGGGTCCCCCCCTCGAACGCCCACTCCTCGATCGTGCCGTCCTCCAGCCTGACGTCCATGTGAATCCACACGTGCGGGTTCACCCACTCGACCCGGGTAACCGTCCCGTCGAACTCCACGGGCAGGTTCGCGTCGAACTCGGCGGCGAACGCGTGATGCGCGGTGACCGGCGCCGTGGCGCCCGCCAGCAAGAGAGAAACGACTCCGACCGCCGCCGCGACTCCGATCGCCTGTCTCGCTGTCATTGCCTTGGCCTCCTATCGCCGATACCAGTCATGGAACGCATCGCCCTCCGGCACCTTGCGGGTGATGTCGACAATGATCGTCTCGCCTTCCCACCGCCTGACCAGTTGATCGCGGCGTACGTGCCCGTACATGAACTCTTCGGAGAACTCGATGCAGGGATAGTCCAGGACCGTGGCATTCGGCTCCAGGCGGCGATACAACGGCATGCCGATCGTCCAGGGCTCCGTGTACGTATTCGGGTCGGTCAGCGTCACCTCGTACCAGAGGGCGTCCGGTGACAGCGGCGTGTAGCGCTCTTCCAGCTCGAGCGCCTCGCTGTGATGGTTGCCGGCCCGATCCAGCCAGTTCTTCCCATTGAAGTAATCGACATTGACGACCAGCGTGTCGCCGTCCCATCGGCCGACCGAATGCCCCATGTACGTGTAGTCGGGAGGTCGCGCCACTTCGTCGAGGTGGATGACCCGTGCCGCGTTCGAGAAAGCGAACGTCATGTGGATCTTGTCCGTGCTCTGCACGATCTGGAAGGGATAGGGCATGTACATGGCGCGCGGCGTACCGGGCAGATAGCACTTCAACTCGGGGTCCCGGTCGATCCAGTTGTCCCGGTTCTCCTGCTTGATCGCCAGCGCCTCCGCCGTATACGGGATCGTCCCGTCGCCCTCGACGACGCCCATCGAGCCGGGCACCCCGGCCGCCGCCCCGAGCGCGACGACCGGCGCCGCCGGCACTCTGGCGTATTCATAGGGATACACCCCCTCCTGGGTCACCCAGGCCGGGAGCGCCTCGTGCGCCTGGAGATCCCAGTGCGCCTCGTTCAGCGCCTGCCACACCCCGTTGAAGTTGGGCCGGCCATCCGGCGTCTGAACCGGACGCGCAGCCGTCGGTTGCTGAGCCGGCGTCGCGGTGCCGGTCACCATGACGGCGACGGCGGCGCCGATCACGGCCGCGCCCATTGCGGTGAGAACCGTCGGACCGTTGAGATTTCTCAGCATGATCACAGCCCCTCGTCGGCCAGACCGCTCACGCACGTCGCCGTGTCCAGCGAGAAAGGATCCGGCCCCGTCCCTTCCTCGAACCGCTGGTCGTCCATCCTCGCCCCGATCAGCAGCGCCGGGAGACCGTAGTTTCCCTCGTGGCAGCGCGGCTCGTAGTAGATCCGATTCTGCTGATCGTCCTGGCGTTTCAGCTCCTGCCGAATCGTCCAGGGGGCGGTCCACACCGCCGGGTCCTCGATCGTCGCCTCGTACTCCAGCGTGTCCGCATCCACCCGCGTGTACCGTTCGGTCAGCCTGAGGTTCTCGGTCGAGCCCCGGAACGGAAACTTGGGCGAGAAATTCGTAGTCTCGATGACGAGGGTCTCGCCCTCCCAGTGACCGCGCGAGTCACCGTGCCGGAGACGAACGTGGCTCGGGGGATGCTCGCCGCCCAGATTGACGATGCGCTGGTATCCCTGGCCCTGCCCGGTGTCGATGCCGATCGCGATCGAATCCTCACCCTGCACGATCCGACGATGTCCCCTGGTGTCCGGAGTCGTTCCTCGCATGCACCGATCGCCCAGGCTCTGATCTTCCGGACCAAAGTGCCGGTTCATGCGCGAGGTGTTGTAGAACGGCGTGACGTCGAAACGGCGCGGCGACGGCAGGCCGTAGGTTCCGCCACGGCAGCCGGGGGCGTTCTTTTCGCACGTCTCGGTGTTCTGCAGCAGCATGAGGCGCCATTCGCGCTGCACCTCGGCCCATTGTTCCGCTTCGACCGTCAGCGGGGGAATCCGTCCGTTGGGCGGGTCGACGACGAGCGAGGTGCGCGGCCCGGCCGGTCTCGCCGAGGTAAAGACGGCGTTGTAGGCGCCAGCCACGTCACGAGCCGCGGCATTCGAACGTTCGTTGCGCCCGGGATTGACCATGCGCGCCTCATCGCGAGTCTGCCGCTCCTCGTCCGTGGCGAACTCGCGATCGCCAAGCGCCGAGTCACGCTCGAACGGCGTGTCGTACACGTCGAGCCAGATCCCCTCGAGGTTCGGGTGGCCCCACGCGGTGGTTTCGGACTGCCCCTCGACCGGAACTTCGGCCATCTGGAACACCCCGAACCCGAGGGCAAGCGTCGCCGCCACGCCGAACGACCACAATCGTCGCCTCATGGCAGACCTCCTCTTTTGCCTGACGAGTAACCGCCAATCGCCCGACTTCTACACCCGGCGAGTATTTCAGTCAATAGACCAATAGTATTAAACTAACTACCACGTGCACTTAATATGAAGCGGGTGGCGTCAAAGGCCTTATTGATATAAATGGCCCAAATAATTAATACGAAACCGGATAACGGCCCAGAGTCCCAGCGCCCCCTGATCGCCTGGCTCTCATCCCCTGCCGCGCACGGGCTCGACGCCCGCAAAGCGGTCGAACGGGTCGAGACCCACGCCTCGGTCGTCTTTCTGGCCGGACAGCGCGCCTGGAAGCTGAAGCGGGCCGTCCGGTACGACTATTTCGACTACTCCACCCCGGCGCGGCGCCGGCACTACCTGCTGGAAGAGCTGCGCCTGAACCGGCGGACCGCCCCGTCCATCTACCGCGCCGTGCGCGCCGTGCGCCAGACGCCCGACGGCGCATACCGGATCGACAGCGGCACGGGCCGCGCCGTCGACTACCTGCTTGAGATGCGCCAGTTCGATCCGGCGACCCAGTTCGACCGGCTGGCCGAACGCGGCGCGCTCGATCTGGCCTTGATGGCGCCCCTGGCCGATGCCATGGCCCGGTTGCACGAGACGGCCACGCCACGGCGGGATCACGGGGGCGCAGGGGCAATGCGCCGCGTGATCGAAGGCAATCGCGACGGCCTGGCGGCTTACGGCGCCGGCGCTCTCGACGGCGCGGCATGCACGCGGCTGGCGGAGTCGAGCCTCACGCTGCTGGATCGGTTGGGAGCCCGGCTCGACGCCCGACGCGCCGATGGCTTTGTCCGCCACTGCCACGGGGACCTGCATCTGCGCAACATCTGCCTCGTCGACGGCGAGACGACCATCTTCGACTGCATCGAGTTCGACGACGCGTTTTCCTGCATCGACACCTGGTACGACGGCGCGTTCCTGGTGATGGACCTCCTTGACCGCGGCCTCGGCGCGCATGCGAACGCCGTGCTGAACCGCTACCTCGACCGGACCGGCGACATCGACGGCATCACGCTGCTGCCGCTCTTCCTGTCGGTGCGCGCCGCCGTGCGGGCAAAGATCTGCGCTACGGCGGCGACGCTCCAGACGGACTCCGCAAACGCCGCGGGGTTGCGGGACGCTGCACGGTCGTACCTCGAGCTGGCGCTTTCGGTGATGGAACCGGGCGCCCCGCGGGTTTTGGCGATTGGCGGCATCTCCGGCAGCGGCAAGACAACGCTCGCGCGGCGTCTCGCTCCCGGGGTCGGGCCCGCACCGGGTGCCGTCGTCCTTCGGAGCGACATCGAGCGAAAGCGCCTGTTCGGCGTTCCGCCCGAGCGTCCTCTCGGCCCGGAAGGCTATACGACAGAGGCCAACCAGCGCGTGTACGCCACGCTGCTCGACCGGGCCCGCGCGATCATCGACGCCGGGCATGGCGTGATCGTCGACGCGGTCTGGCCCGATCCGAAAACGAGCGGCGCGATCGAGGCGGTCGCGCGGGACGCGGGTGTGCCATTCACCGGCCTCTGGCTCGACGCGCCGCTCGAGACGCTCGCGCGCCGCCTCGCCGGGCGTCGCCGCGATGCGTCGGAAGCGACGGCGGACGTAGCGGCCCGGCAGGCGCAACGGGTCGCGCGACCGGCGTCGTGGGTCCGGCTCGACGCGTCGGGTGGGGTGGACGCGGTGGCGGCAGCGGCGCGGAGCGCGTTGCGGTAGGCGCAGGGTCGCGCGTGTGCCGGCCTGGAGGCCGGCGCACCAGGCCGACACGCCAAGTCGGGTGCAACCAGGCCGGCGCGCCGAACCGACGAACCCGGCGGGGTGCGCCAGGCCGGCGCTCCGTCAGGGCACGAGCGCCAGCAGCAGAAGACCGGCGGCGGCGAGCTGCCACCAGAGCTGGATTCGGTCCGTGACGAGCAGGGCGCCGGCGCCGAAGAGGAGGGCAGCGGCCAGAAGGAACGGCCAGTAGAGGTCGGTAAACGCCTCGCGCCGCTCCAGCGAGCCGCTCGCCGATCGCTGGACGTCACGGATGATCCGGAGCGCCACGACGTGGTCCGCCTCGGAACCGAGTTCGAAGTAGGCGCCACCCCCGGCCTGCGCGATCGCGCGGAGGGACTGCCGGTCCAGGACCGAGTGGATCGGCGGCTCCGGCTCCTCGTAGCGTCCGGCCGGCAGTTGCGGAATGAACCCGCCCGCGTCGGTCCCCACGCCGATCACGAAGATCCGGATGTTCCGCTCCTGCGCCACCCGGATGGCGCGTTCCACTTCCCCGGTCCACGACTGCCCGTCGGAAAGCACCACCAGGGCGCGCGCACCGAGCCGCGTGCCGTACAGCTCCTCGTCCTTGTCGATCATCTTGACGGCCCAGGCGATGCCGTCCTCGATGTTGGTATCCCAACTGGTGTCGTCGCGCAACCGAAACGGCGGCTCGTCCGAGAGGTGATCGAGGAAGAAGAAGAGTGCGTTGGGATCCGACGTGAGCCGGACCTGGGGCGCCGCACGGTGGGCGAAGAGGGCCAGCGCCACCCGCTCCTGGCGCCATCCCAGGACTTCCGCAAAGGTGCGGAGCCAGGTGACCGACCTTTGCCACCGGTCGGGCGCCACGTCGGTGACCCGCATCGACGTGGAGCCGTCCAGCAGGACGACGAAGTCGACGCCCGCGCTCTCGGTCACGGCGACGAGCGCCTGGGGCCGGGCGAGCGCCGCGATGACGCAGGCCGAGGCGCCGACGAGGGCCAGCCAGAACCAGAGGCCGCGCCCCGCCGCATGGCGTTCCACCACCGGCAGGGCGCGCCCCTCGCGCAT
Source organism: Acidobacteriota bacterium (assembly GCA_009838525.1). Taxonomy (NCBI): domain Bacteria; kingdom Pseudomonadati; phylum Acidobacteriota; species Acidobacteriota bacterium. The sequence goes on along the minus strand of VXRJ01000035.1, from coordinate 388,374 downwards.
CCGCCGGATGTCGCGGCGGCGCCGCAGGAAGAGGCGCACCCAGAGCAGGGCCAGCACGGCCGGGGCAATCAGCAGCCAGAGGAACGCGGGCTGACCGAACTCCAGTTCCTGCATCGCTCGCGGCTCGCTCCCGGGCTTCGGCCCCCTGGCCTCCCCACTCCGCTCCCAGTTGCGCCTACCCGCGCCGGCGGATCCGCTGGCCCGCGCCGAGGGTCGGCGATTCGTCTATCTCCGGGTCGACGTCCTGCTGCACCGGGACGTAGATCTGGATCTCCTCCATCTCCGTATCTTCCGGCGCCTCCCCTTCCCGGCCATGCGGGTTGTTCGGCGTCATCGGGATCTCCGCTCCCGACGCGAGGTCGGCGCGCAGCCGGAGCAGGTACTCGTAGTTGTAGGCGGCGTCCCGGTGGTCCGGGCTCTGCTGCAGCACGCCCAGGTAGACGTCGATGGCTCCGTCGAGGGCGCCGAGCGTCGCGTCGCGGTCGGCCGAGTCCGGCTCGATCGTGTCGAGGACGGCGCGCGTCGCGGCGTTCGCCACGATGAACTGGAGCGCCAGGTTGGCGCCCGCCGCGCCCGAGTTCCCGCCGGCGTAGTCTTCCAGAAGGCCCGAATAGTCCCCCTGCCAGTAGCGGACGGCAGCGCGGCGCGTCTCCAGGTCCGCCCGGGCCGCGCCGAACAGGCCAGCCAGCGGTCCGGCGGCGTTCAGATCATCGAGCAGGTCGGCGTAGGCGGAGGCCGGCGCCTGGAGGTCGAGGGTCGCCATTCGCTGCTGGGCCCGCGCCACGCCCCGCTCCACGCGGCTCGCGCCGTACGCGACGGCGGCCAGCGCCGCCAGCAGCAGCGCCGTCAGCACGTAGGACATGCCGGTTCTCATCGCGCTTCCTCCGTTCGTACCGCTTCCTTCACTCCGTGCGGCCCCGGGTGGCTGCTTCTCGTCACGGGAACTTCCGGAGCGGCCGCATGCCGAGCGTCAGCCCGGCCGCACCGATCCAGCAGAACACGGCGGCCAGCGCGAACGGTGCGAACCGCGGCTCGCTCGCCTCGTAGCGGCGCACGCGGATCTGACCCTCCGCGAGCCGGTCGATCTCCTCGATCGCGGCCAGGATCGCGGACTCGTTCTCCGCCGGAAAGAACCGCCCGCCGGTCCGCTCCACCGCCAGCTTCCACTGCTGATCGGAGACGATGTCGCCCAGCTGCTGGGCGTAGGCGGTCCGGATGAAATAAACGGGAATCTCGTTCTCCGCCGCTTCGCGCACGATATCGTCGAGCGTGACGTCCTCGAACCGCGCATGCGTGTCCTGCCCGTCGCTGAAGATGACCATCAGGTTGCCGGCGGCGCCGAGGTAGTCGAACGTCCGGAACAGTTGCACGCCCCGGTTGATCGCGTTCATGACGAGGGTGCCGTGATCCGGGAAGCGATGGTACTCCTCCGGGGTGCCGATCAGGCTGATGCTCAGCAGGATGTTCCGGTAGTCGTTCGTGAACGGCGTGACGATGTACGCCTCGTTGCCGAACTGCACGAGCGCGACCAGATCGCGGTACGGACCCTCCATTCGGCGCTGGACGAAGTACTCCGCCGCCGCGACGTTCGCGAGGAACGTGTTTCCCGCCTGGAGCCGCTCGGTCGCGAACGCGGTGTTCATGCTGAGCGACGCGTCGATCAGCACGGCGATCCGGTGGCCTGGATGCGTCTCCTCCGACCGGGCGAGCGTGGCCTGGGGATCCGCGAACGCGGCCGCGAACGCCGCGAGCCCGGCGAGGGCCAGGACGAACGGCGCGTGACGGAGCGGGCGGAGCAGCGGCCGGGGCGCCACGGTGCCGGACAGCACGGCGGGCAGGACAACGTTGCCGCTGCCCGGGGCGCGCGGCCGGAGCAGGTGACGCGCCAGCGCCGCGGCGGCGAGGAGAATCAACACCCCGGCCGCGAGAGCCGCGGTCTCCGCGCGCAGCCAGGCGAACGTGCCGGCCGCCGCGGACGGCAGCGCCCGGAGGGTGTCGGGAACCAGCGCCAGGAGTTCGGTCGGCATCGTCCCGCTCTATTCGGTGGCGGCGGCCGCAGTCCGCCGGCGCGGCCAGTGGCTCGCCCACGCCTCGCGCCACCGCACGACGGCTCGCACCGGAGGCAACGCGCTGAACGACAGGCGCTGCACGAGCTCGATCACGCGCTCGAGCACGGCATGGAGATCCGAGTTATCGCGCCCGTCGTCGCCAGACTGGCCGCCGGGCCCGTAGCGCACCGCACCGAACAGCGCCATCGCGTCGCGCATCGTTTCCGCCGCTGCCGCGTCGCCAGGGCGATCGCGGCGCATCCGGTCCAGGGCGCGCGTGACCTGCGAGAGCGTGACGGCCGACGAGACGAACGCTCCCCCGCGCCGCATCGGCCACCGGCTGACCGGAAGGCCGGTATCGCCGGGCGTATCCGCCGGCCGCTGCGCCACCGGGTGGCCGATGGCGAGGGCGCCCGCCATCCGGAACGCGGCGAGCGCACGCGCCACGAGCTCGTCGGTCCATCCCTCCGTCTCGCTCGCGGCACGGACCCCCCGCAACTCCGCCAGCACGGCGCGCGCAACCCGCCAGTCGGCGACGCGGACCGTGCCGGCACCGACGGCGCCGCGCCGGAAGCCCCGCACCCGGAGGAGCGCCGCCAGCAGCACCAGCAGCGCCGCCGCCGCCAGCGCGGCCGCCAAGATGGACGCCGCGTTGGCCCGGAAGAGCCGCGCCTCCGCGTCTCCGAACGTGTCCCCCGCCAGCTCGCGTATGCCCGCGGCAGTGGCCGGAACGAGCGACAGCACGCGGATTGGCTCGGCCGGCAGCACGTGTACCAGTTCGCGCCCCTCGACGAACGGCCCTCCGTCGAGCGACCGTTCGATCCGGTAGCGCACCTCGAGCGACGGCAGGTCAACGTCCAGGCCGAAATACTCCTCACCGATGATCCGGAGGGCGTAGCGGTACTGGAAGAAGCGGCGCGAACCCCGGACGAGGTCGGCATAGCGCTCTCCCTCAAGCACTTCGAACGGCGAGACCGCAAGCGTCTCCGGCGCCAGCCATGCGTCGTCGGGCACGGCGCGCGCATCGTCGGTCTCGACGACGGCGCAGGTGAGCAGCATGTCGAAGCGCTCGCCCACGTGGACCGCGTGCGCGCTGATCCAGCGCCAGCACTGCAACGCGTTCACCTCGACCCTGTCCGCCTCGGGCTGGGCGCGGGCGGGCGCGGCGGGCGCGCCGATCGCCACGACGATCAGCCCGAGCGCGAACACCCAGGGGGCCGCGCGCCGGCCCACTGCACGAATCCGCCTTCCGGTCATCGTTTCCTCAGGCGCCGGTCCGCCAGGAACTCGACCACCTGCTCATGGAACCGCTCCGGGTCGTGGCCGACCCGGAGCACCTCTAGCCCCAGCTCGCCGGCCCGCTGCTCCACTCCGTCCTGCCACGCCGCCACCGCATCACCCATCCGCTCCAGGTCGGCCGCCGAGACCAGGCGAGTCCGGCCCGTCTCGACGTCGGCCACCTCGATCCAGCCGGCCGACAGCGCCGGGAGCGCGAACGCGTCGCGGCTGTCGATCAGGACGACAAACACGTCATGCGTCGCGTTCAGGGCGAGCAGCTCGTCGAGCAGTTCCTCGTAGCCGTCGAACAGGAAGTCCGAGACGACCGGCACGAGCGACGTCCGGCGGATCAGGCCGGCGATGCTGTCGTCGATGCGGTGCGGCTCCGCCGCATGGCCGCTGCCGTGCACGAGGGCCTGGTACGCATCGAGGCAGTGGATCGCGTGATTCCGGCCGACCCGGGGCCGCACCGTGAGATGCCGGGAGGACCGGTCGAAGGTGATCAATCCCACCTGATCCTGGAAGAACGCTCCGGCGAGGGCCAGCGTGCCGACGGTCCGGGCGATGGTCCGGGCAATGGGAGCGCCGGCCGCGCCGCACCGCGTCGAGCTGGACGCGTCGGCGACGATGACGAGCCGGGCCGTGCTCTGCTGCTCGAACTCCCGCGTGACGATGGGCGCGAAGTTGGTGAGGGTCGACTGCGCCCAGTCGATCGACGTCAGCCGGTCGCCCGGCTCCCAGTCGCGCAGGCCGGCGAACTCGAATCCGTCGCCATGGAAGACGCTCGGATGCTGTCCCGACATGTACTCGCGCATCCGCCGGACGATGGCGAGTTCGATGTCCTGCACCTCGGTCCAGTTGACCAGCGCGTCGTCGTCCGCTTCGACGGCGGATGCGCCGGCTCCCGCCCGGGCGGGGGCGCCCCCGGGCGCGGTTCCGCCGGGAGCACCCGGGGCTCCCACCGGCGCGCGCCCGCTCGGGCGGTGGGGATGCGCGCCCACCCGCACGTCGATCGCCGAGGAGACGATCTCCTTCATGGGATCGGCACCTGCTCGATTATGTCCTCGATCACGGCGTCCACGGAGACGCCCTGCCCCGCCGCGTGGGGCGCCAGCCAGATGCGGTGTCCCAGAACGTACTTCGCGAGATCCTGGACGTCTTCCGGATGCACTTCCGCCCGCTCGCCCGCGAGAAGCGCCCAGACCTTGACGAGGCGTCCCCAGCAGATGGTCGCCCGCGGCGATCCACCCAGGTCGACGTAGCGCTCCACCAGCTCGGAGGGCGAGTGCCGCCGCCAGTCGTTCTCCGGATCGTAGGGACGCGACGCGGCGACCAGGCGCTGAATGTATTTCCCGAGCGCGTCATGCAGAAACACCTGGCCGGTGATGGCGGAGCGAAGCTGCACCACCCGATCCTTGGACATCAGGCCGTCGAGCGCCACCTTCTTGAAGTCGAAGTTGACCAGCCGCTGTTCCTCTTCGGGCGGGAGGTAGCCGACCGTCACCATGATCGCGAACCGGTCGGTCGCCGCTTCCGACAAGGGAAAGGTCCCCTGCCCCAGCTCGATCGGGTTCATCGTCGCGATGGCGAAGTTGAACGACGGCAACTGTCGCGTCGTCTTGCCCACCGTCACCGTCCGGTCCTGCAGTCCCTCCAGGAACGCGCTCTGCGACTTGAGCGGGATCCGGTTGATCTCGTCAAGCAGGATCACCTCCGCCGAGGCGAGCGGACCGAACTCCGTGATGAACTGGCCGGTCGCCGGGTTGATCATCTCGAAACCGACAACCTCGGTCGGCTGCAGGTCCGCCCGGCCCTGCAATCGCGCGAACCGCGCGCCGCTGATGGCGGCGAGGATGACGCCGAAGAACGTCTTGCCGACGCCCGGCACGCCGCGCAGCAGCAGGTTGCCGGCATTTACCTGCCGGTCCGCCTCGCGATCGTAAGTGGTGGGAATCTCCGACAGCAGGACGGTGTTGGCGAGCAGCTTCTCCCGCTCGTAGCCCACCAGGGCCTTGGCCCCCTCGGCCACTATCGCGCGATGGAAATCGACCGCCTCGCGCAGATCGGCCTGCATAGCGGAGTGATCCTAGCAGTGACGCCGCCACGAGGCATGAAATGGCCGATGTGACCGCTGGCGAGGACATCCTCACGCAGTTTCCGCAGCACTTGCAGGTACGCAGCGACCTCGGTGTGTATACTTTTCTGATCTGCACTTTGGGACGTCCCCATCGTCCAGAGGCCTAGGATTCAGCCCTTTCAAGGCTGCGACACGGGTTCGAATCCCGTTGGGGACGCCATTTTCCTAGCCGGGGCCGGCAGCGCGGGCCGGAGCCCGCGAAAGGGAGCGTGGCGTGAGAGCCATCAAGACCGGCGGCATCGTGCTTGTCAGCTACGTGCTGATCGTGGCGGCCTTCGAGTCGCTGCTCGGCTACTTTCAGCCCGAGTCGCCCGATACGCTGGTGTTGACCACGGTGGACGCGGACGACGGCGCCGTCGACCGCGTGCTCCAGGGGCTGCACACCGACGGGCAGCTCTACGTGGCGGTCAATCACTGGCCCCGCGCCTGGTATCGTCGCGCCCTGGCGAACCCCAGGGTACAGGTGACGCGCGACGGGGAAACGCGAGACTACATGGCCGTCCCGGTGACCGGTGACGAGCACGAGCGGGTCGAAAGCGACCATCCACACGGCCTCGCGTTCCTGATCCTGACCGGGTTTCCGCCACGTCACTTCGTGCGGTTGGACGAGGCAGACTGACCCTGGCGGCGCCGCCAGACGATCACACAGGAACTCGGTCCGGTCCGTACCCCAGTGTGTTGATGGCAACCTCGCGCGGGACCGCGGCGCACAACCCGCGCGTGCGGACGGTGCTCTGGCGCGGACTGCGCCGCCGGTGCCCGCACTGCGGGCGCGGACCGCTCTTCTCCCGCTGGATCACGTTCCATCCCCGGTGCGCAAGCTGTGGTCTCGTGTTTCTCCGCAACCAGGGCGACACGTGGGTGTTCGTGCTCCTTATGGACCGACTACCCCTCTTTGCCGGCATCGTCGCGATCTACTTCGGCTTCCGGATCACGGGCTGGCTGAGCGGTCTGCTCTTCTTCCTGGCCATCGCCGGTTCGCTCCTGCTGACGATGCCACAACGTCAGGGCCTCGCGCTCGCGTTGAGCTACCTCGGACGGGTCTGGTTCCGGGATCCGTCCGACGAAATCCCACCGCCACAGACCAGCCAGGAATGACCTGGTGACCGGCGGATTGTATTCTTGTGCTCATGCCGACCATTAAGCCGTGCCTGACGTTCGACGATCAGGCCGAAGAGGCGATTCGCTTCTACGTTTCTGCGTTTCGCGATGCGGAACTCATCAACATCACGCACTGCGGGCCAGGCGAGCCGCGCCCCGCCGGCACCGTCCGGACGGTGCGGTTTACGCTCTTCGGACAGGAGATGATGGCGTTGAACGGGGGGCCGTCGTTCACGTTCACGCCGGCTGTCTCACTGTTCGTCCACTGCGAGACGCCGGCCGAGGTCGATTCGGTCTGGGAGCCGCTCGCGGACGGCGGGACGGCCCTGATGCCACTCGACGAGTACCCATGGGCCAGCCGTTTCGGGTGGATTCAGGACCGGTTCGGCGTCTCCTGGCAGGTCGTGGCGGCGGCCGGGCGCCAGCGCATTGTGCCCGGCCTGCTGTTCGTCGGTGAACACTATGGGCAGGCCGAGGAAGCGGTGAACCGCTACGTCTCCCTGTTCCCGGATTCAGGCATCGTCGAGCTTCGCCGCTTCGCCGAAGGGGGCATGGAGCCGGCCGGCTTCATCGAGCAGGCCCGCTTCGCGCTGGACGGTTACGAACTTTCCGTAACCGAGAGCAGCCTGGACCATCGGTTCACGTTCAGCCCGGGCATCTCCCTCTACGTCGACTGCGCCGGCCAGGACGAACTCGACCACCTGTGGGATGGGCTCGGCTCCGGCGGCACGTTCCAACACGGCGGCTGGGTAGTCGACCGGTTCGGCGTGCCGTGGCAAGTGGCGCCCGCGAGCGCGTGGGAGATGATCAACGACCCGGACCCCGCACGGTCCCGGCGAGTGGTCAACGCCATCCTCGGCATGCAGAAACTCGACGTGGCCACCCTCGAACGCGCCTACGCGCGGGAATAGGGCCCTCCACCTCGCCAACGGCGAGCACGCCAACGGCGCCCGGCTCCCGCCAGGACGAAACGGGATTGTCTGTACACCGGCCTACTGGTCCTTCCCCAGATGCCCCAGGAGGCCCCACACGAACACGAGGGCCCCGACAAGGCCGACGACAAGACCGACGGGCAGCATGACCATCGTTACGCCCAACCCGAGGCCAAGGACCATCAGGACGAACCCGACAACCACGGCCGCCAGGTGGCCGAGAATCCGTTCGCCCGTCTCCAGCCACCGACGCCAACGACGGACTGGCTCTGTTGGCATCGTGCCCCACCCGAGTGTCAGAACTCGAGTTGCCAGCGGCTGTAGAGCTCGTAGAGGGTCCCCGGGAGGGGCGCCGCGAGGCCGGCCTTGAAGAACTCTCCCGTCCGCAGCACGGACCCACCGACTTCAAGCGCGAGCGGCGATGCCATCTGCCAGCGCGCCTCCGCGAGCAGCTCCGTGCCGATGTCGAGCGATCCGCTCAATGGATGCGGCTCGTCCGCGCGCAGCCAGCCCGCGGCCAGGAACGCTGACCAGCTCTGGCCCACCGGCTGCTCGTAGCCCGCCTGCAGGGTCAGGAGGCCGAGGCCGTCGTTCTGCAGGCTGATGCCGAGGTCGTTGCCATCCGAAGGCCCGCGTGGCGAAGTCAGTCCGAGGAGGCTCCAGTAGCCCTGCGCACCGCGGTTGTCGCGCGCGCTCTGGGCAATCGTGCGGAACTCGCCCGAACGGGTCGGATCGTCGCCGGCATCGCCGGTCGAGTACAGGACCCGCAGGTGCGCGGTTCCGGAGCCGGCCTCGACGGCGGTTGCGACCTTGGCGGCCCAGCCGGTATGCGACCAGTTGTAGTCGGGCGTCTCGCCCCGGTTCAGGATGAGGAACAGGGACGTCGAACCGCCGCCGTGCTGCAGGTGGCCGCGCCCGCCGACCCACAGCGCGCTGCTGCGCTGGATGAACTCGCCGGGCAGGCGGCCGTGCGTCGAGGCCGGACCGCCGAACGCGCAGAACAGGTTCCCGGCCCGGTCGCGCGCGTAGTAGACGCTTGCGCCCCAGAGCGACGAGCCGACGGAACGGTCCACGTCGGCCGTCAGGAGCCAGATGTCACCGTCGCCGGCCCGCGAGTCGCGTTGCAGGATCAGCGCCCCGAGCGCGTAGTGCCACGATTCGTGCGCGGTCGCCTCGAACGTGATTCCGCCGACGTTGAAGTCCCAGACAGAGTTCGCCAGCGGCGCCTGGGTCGTGTCGTAACGGTCCACCGCCCAGATCGGATCGCCGAAGGTCGGCCGCTCGCCGAAGCGATCCTCCCAGGCCAGCACGCCGGCCCGGACCAGCGAGCTGGCGGACGGCTTGTACCAAAGGAACCCACGCCGCAGCGCGATACCCGTCTGGTCGGTGCCCCCGAGGCGTCCAGGGGTGACGCCAAACGTCTTCGGAAACTCGCGCCCGCTGCCCAGCTCGACGTGGCCGCTCTGCACCTGCGCGTACACGCCGTAGCGGCAGTCCTCGCGGTCGTGGACGTTGACCCAGCCCCGGAACCGCTGGTTCAGGAAGTCGGAAGGCTGCGGGTCGCTGCCGACCGTGCGGTCGTGGAAGCCGAAGTTGGCCTGATTGCCCGTCAGGCGCACCTGTGCGCCGCCCGCGAGACCGATGTCACCCAGGGCGAGCCCCGCCGCGCACTCGTCGCTGTCGGCCTCCGTTGCCTGGCCGCCAGCGGCTCCCGTCGGTCGGGTGCCGGGCGAAGCACCTGCCGTCGCCACGAACGCGACGATCCCCGCGGCCACCAGCAGGGCGGTAGGGAAGCGCACCGGGCTGACTGGAAGACCACGCTGAGACATGCCGATGAGGTCGAATCTGCAGGCGATGCGCGCCCGCGCGGAATGCTACTACACGCACCCTCTTGAAGTCGGAATGCCGAAGCACCGAGTTCGCAAGGCTGCGCGACTCAGGTCACGAGTGCGAAGTACCGGCCTCGGGCCGCCCGGCGGTCGAAGGTGCAGGTGCGCGCGCAGCCGCGGGCGTGGTTGCGGTGGGCAATCAGGTAGTCCGCAAAGTCGGCGGTCCCCGGCGCGAACTCGCGCAGGGCTGCCCAGATGATGTGGTGGTCCTCGACCACGAGCTCGGCGGTTCGCAGCACCTGACGGATCACCTCGATGACGACCGGCTTCTCGTAGCCGTAGGCGCGCGTCAGAACCCACACCAACTCGACCAGTACGGTAACGCTTACGTAGCCCGGAACCTCCACCGTACAGTGCTCCTCGATGAGGCGCGTCGCGGCGGCAGACTGTGAGGGATCGTCCTGCACGATGTAGCGCGCCAGGACGTTGGTGTCGAGTCCGACCATCGACTCAGGATCTGCGCCTGGCTCCCCGAGAGATGGCCGAGTCCATCTGCTCGAGAGTGATCGGTGCGCCGGGCTTGGGCACCATGCCCTTCAGTTGCGTTACCGATGCGGTGACGGGCTCGACTCGCAAGCAGCCATCGTCGTCCAGCAAAAAGTCGATCCTGTCGCCGGGCTGGAGGTGGAGCCTGTCCCTGATCGGTTTGGGCAAGGTCACCTGCCCCTTGCTGGTTATCGTAGCCTGCATTGTGTATTTCTCTTTTCCTTACTTGAAGTAAGGCTACAGCCCTGCGCAACGCGACGTCAATACAGAAAGGAGCCGAGCATCCACTCAGGCGGGCTGCGGCAAGCCGCTAAAGAGATGCTCCAGCCGGCCGAGGCCGATGCGGAGGGGCGCCTCCGCCTCGCCGAACCCGATCCGCAGGTAACCGTCGAGCCCGAAATAGGCGCCGGGGGCGACGAGCACGCCGGCGGTCTCCCGCAACGTCGTCGCCAGCTCCTCCGACCCGACGGCGTGCGGATAGCCGAGGAAGGCGATGGCGCCCGCCTCCGGTGGCACGTGAGCCAGACCCGCCCCCGTTCCGGCAATCCACTCGCGAACGACGGCGTAGTGCTCCGCCACGCGCTGCTGCGCCCGGGCGCGGAGCCGGGCACTCATGTCGGGCGCCAGCGCAAGTCGGGCAAGGCGGTCGCTCAGCGCGGCCGGCGCTATCGTCGTGAAGTCACGCCGGGCCCAGAGTTCCTCGCAGAGGGCTGGTGGAGCGACGACCCAGCCGATCCGCAGTCCCGGTAGCCCATAAACCTTCGAGAGTCCGGACGTGACGACAAGCCGGTCGTAGCGGCCCCAGACGGATGCGGTCAGAACGCCATCGCGCTCGGCTCCGCGGTAGACCTCGTCCGAGAGCACCCACGCGCCGTGCCGCGCCGCCACCGTGCACACTGCGTCGATCTCCTCGCCGGTAAGGCGCGCCCCGGTCGGGTTGTTCGGATTGCAGAGGGCGATCAGCCGCGTGCGCTCGGTGACGAGGTCGCGGAGCTCGTCCAGCGCGGGCGCCCAGCGGGCTGCGCCGCCGCCGGTGAGACGCAACCGCCACGGACGCACGCGCGCCCCGTGCGCATGGGCGAGCAGGTGCGTCTGCAGGTAGTTCGGATGCAACACCACCACTTCGTCGCCCGGCTCGACCAACTTCCAGCACGTGAGGAAGTTCGCCTCGGCACAACCCGTGGTGATCAGGACGCTGTCGACCGACGCGCCGGCGTACTCCGCCGCGACGAGTTCACGCAGTTCCGCCGAGCCGTTCGTCTGCGTGTAGCCGAGCGGTTCCCGGAGCAAGCGTTCGAGCTCGTCCGCTGGCAGCAGGTCTTCGAGCCGCAAGGGCTCGACGCCGCTCTCCGACAGGTTGATGTCGACCTGATGCTCGTAGACGGACTGGAAGCGCTCCAGAGCGAACGGCTCGATGGTCACGGGGGCGGATAGTAACATCGTCCAGCATGGGTCCTGCCGACGCCTGCCGCCAGGACCTCCGCTACGCAATCCGCGGCCTCCGCAGGCAACCCGGCTTCACGCTGACGGCGACGCTGACGCTGGCCCTCGGTCTCGGGTTGACAGTGGGCCTGTTCGCCGTCGTGGACGCGGTCCTTCTTCAGCCGCTGCCATTTGCCGATCAGGACGAGCTGGTCGTCATGTGGGAGAAGGACGACAGCAGCAGCAACCCGCACATCGAGGTGTCGCTTCCCAACTTCGAGGACTGGCGGGCGGAGGCGGGGTCGTTCGCGGATATGGCCGCGATGGGATCGACGACCTGGGGCGACGTGGAGGTTCAGGAGGATCCGCCGCTCCGGCTGACCATCAGCGCGGTCTCCGCCTCGTTCTTCGACACGCTGGGGGCGCAGGCGCTCCACGGCCGGACGTTCGTGGCGGCGGAGGACGAGCCGGAGGCGCCCCGCACGATGGTGCTGAGCCACGCCGCGTGGCAGCAGTACTTCGATAGGGACCCTGCCATCGTGGGGTCCACGGTCCCCGTCGGAGCGGGGCGCGAACCGTTCACGGTGGTCGGCGTCATGCCGCCCGCCTTCCGATTCCCGCCCGGGGCGGAAGTATGGACGCCGGTTGGGCGCGAGCTGGCCGGCATCTTCCGCGAAAACACCATGGACGCGGGCGCGCGGCGCGGCCTCGGCGTCCTCTACGTCATCGGCCGCCTCGCTCCCGGCCGGACCCTGGAGCAGGCGCGAGCCGAAATGGACGTCATCGTACCGGGGCTGTGGGAATCGCACTTCTCGCGGTGGGAAACGCGACGGGCGGTCATCACGCCCCTGGCGGACTACGTCTTCGGCAACGGCGAAGCGGCCCTGCTCGTGCTCCAGATCGGTGCGCTGCTCCTGCTGCTGATTGCCGGCGTCAACGTGGCCGGATTGATCATCGTGCGGTCGCAGTCGCGCCGGCGGGACGTGGCCGTGCAGTGCGCGCTCGGCATTGGCCAGGGACGCCTGTTTCGAGGCCACCTGATCGAGACGCTGCTCGTGACGGGAGGCGCGGCGGCAGGCGGGCTTGCACTGGCCTGGGTCACCCTGCCGGTGCTCGCGGCGCTCGGGCCGGCGGACCTGCCCAGGCTGGAGAACGCCGCCGTCGACGGAAGAGCGGTGGCGGTCGCCGCGGCGCTGGCGCTTGGCCTCGGTCTTGCGATGACCGCCGTAACGTCCCCGGGGGCCAGCCGGCTGCCGCTCGCCGCCTGGCTGCGCGACGGCGCGCGCGGCGCGACGGGTGGCCGGACGGGGAGCGCCGCACGCAACGCGCTGGTCGTCTCCCAGGTTGCGATGGCGCTGGTGCTGACGGTGGGCGCGGGGCTCCTCGCGTCGAGCTATCTCAACCTCGCGCGGATCGACCTCGGCTACCGGCCCGCCGATGTACTGACGGTCAGCCTCACGCCGCGCGACGGCGCCTACGAGGCGGACGCGCAGCGGCGGAGCGCCTATCGTGAACTACTCAACCGCGTCCGGGAACTGCGCGGCGTGGAAGCGGCGGGCGGCGCCCTGCTGCTCCCCTTCCAGCATGGCGTCGTCGGCGTGGACGGCGGCGTCATCCTGGAGGGGGAACCGCTGGATGGACCCGACCGCCCGGAGCGGCCGCCCATCGCCATGCAGTCCGTCTCGCCCGGCTACTTCACGGCGATGGGAATCGATCTGGTGGCCGGCCGAACGTTCACCGACCGCGACACGTTGGAGGCGCCGCCCGCCGTCGTCGTGAGCGAATCGCTGGCGCGCTACCTGTGGCCAACCAGCGAGCCGCTCGGCCGCCGCCTGATCGCCATCGGCGCCCAAGCCGAGGCGGACGACTCTCCGGCGTGGCAGACCGTCGTTGGCGTCGTCGGGGACGCCCGTTACCGCGAACTCGAACGCGGACGATTCGATCTCTATGTGCCGTTTACCCAGGTGCCGATGAACCTGAACCACCTCGTGATTCAAACGGAAGGCGATCCCGCGCAACTCGCCCCGGCGATCCGGTCCGAGGTTCATCTGGCCGATCCCAACTTCGTGATCGGGTCCATTGCACCGATGCGCAGTCTGATCGACAACGTCCTCCGACCCTGGCAGTTCAACATGACGATGGCCACTTTGCTGGCGGCTCTGGCCACGGGACTCGCGGCCATCGGCCTCTTTGGCGCCGTTGCCTTCGGCGTCGCCCGGAGGACCCGGGAGATCGCCGTGCGCCGGGCGGTCGGGGCGCGGCCCGCCGACGTGCTGCGCCTCGTTTGGGGACAGTCGGTCAGCCTCGCGCTGCTCGGGGCCGCCATCGGCGTCGGTGTCGCGTTCGCCTCCAGCGGGCTGCTCCGCCCCCTCCTCTTTGGCGTGACGCCGCTGGCGCCGGCGATCATTGCGGGCCTCACCGCCCTGCTGCTGGTCATATGTGCGGCGGCGAGCCTGCTGGCCGCGCGACGGGCGACGAGGATCGAGCCGCTCGCCGCCCTCCGGGATTCCGGCTAGGCGCCTGGAAGGGCGGGCGCGGACCCGATCACCGGCCCGCGCCGCTCTCGTATACGTCGTCGGTGACCGGCTCCATCCACTCGATGGCCAGGTGCTCGCCGTCCGCGTTCGGGAACGTGATCGAAACGTGCGTCAGCGCCTCATCCGGCGTCGCGCCGTGCCAGTGGCGCACGCCGCGCGGCAGACGGGCGGTCTCGTGCAAACCGATGTTCCGGACCGGCTGCCCCTCGACCTGGTAACGGAGCGCGCCCTCCTTTACGAACAGCAACTGTTCGCTGTGGGTGTGCCAGTGCGTTCGGGCGCCGGCCTCGAAACCCCGGGACGACACGCGGACATCCCCCGCCTCGATCCGGAAGGACGTGCCGGTGAAGGGATTCTCCTGGCCGGACGACGCCTCCTGGCCGAACCAAACCACCGCGACCACCACGACGGTCCCCATCAGGAGTCCGATCCGCAACCGTTCCCGCCATGATCTCCAGCTCATCGCTGACCTCCTCTGGTGAAAGCCCCTACGTGCGTCCAAAGATGATCTTCTCCTGACTCAGCATCCGGGACGTAAGGGCAAGAAACACGAACGCGAGCACGGTGGTGGCGGCGGCCGATCCGACGAGACCCGGGATCGAGACCCCCTCGCCGCCCATGACGTCGACCAGCAGGAGCTGCTGGGAAAGGGCCGGCACCGCCATCATCCAGGCCGCCGGCTGCAGCGGATATATCTGCGTGACCATGCCGGGGATCATCGGCAGGAAGATCAGTACGCTGACGTAAGTCTGCGCCTCCTTGAAGCTGCGCGAGAAGGTCGCCACGAACATCTGGAGGCCGGAAGCCAGGAGCGCCACCGGCGCGACGGCGACGACCATCAGGAGGAGTTGCGGGTACCCCAGGTTGAGTTGCATCTCAAGCTGCTCCAGAGGCACGAAGCGCATCATGAACAGGAAAGCGATCAGCGTCAGCACCGAGGCGACGAGGCCGAACACGCAGGTCGTGAGCCATTTCCCGGCCGTCAACGCGGTGCGGGACACGGGGTTGACCAGTAGCGGCTCCAGAGAGTGGCGCTCCCGCTCTCCGGCCGTGGTGTCTATGGCCACGTTGAGCCCGCCGATGAACGCACCCAGAATGAGCAGCATCGGGATCATGGCGAAGAGCCGGGCGGCGGACTGCGCCGGCGTTGCGAGATCCAGCTCGTCGACTTGCACCGCCTGCATCACTCCCGGGCTGACGCCGCGGGCGACCAAGCGGAGTACCGCTACCTGGTTGCTGTACTGGCGGAGCAGGTTGCGCGTCCGGCCGATGCTGGAACCCGACGCGGTTCGGGAGCTGTCGCGCACGAGGCGGACGGCCGCGGGCTGCACCGAGCGGAAGTGCTCTCCATAGTCCTCGTCGATGATCAGCACCAGATCGACGTCACCGTTGCGCACCGCCGCCTCCGGATCGCTCGGCGGATCGACGACGATCACGCCGCGCTCCTCCAGCCACGCGACCAGATTCGGGGCGCGCTCCTGGCCGGCGATCGGCAGTTCCAACGGCCGCTCGCTGCCCTCCAGGCGCGCCAGGGCGCCGAACATGAGGGTCATCATCAGCGGCATCAGGATCGGATAGAGGAGCGCCGACATCAGCGACCGCCGGTCGCGCATGGCGTCCGTGAACTCCTTCCGCCAGACCGCGCGGACCTGGCCAGCGAAACCCAGCCGGCGTTCGCTCATTGCAGTCCCTCGTCGGTGCCGATGATCCGCACGAATGCCTCCTCGAGATCATCCTGCCCGGCTTGCTGGCACAACTCGGCCGGCGAGCCGTGGGCAATGGCCCTGCCGCGGGCCACGATGACGATCTCGTCACAGAGCGCCGAGACTTCCTGCATGATGTGACTGGAGAAGAGGACACACTTTCCCGCGTCCTTCAGCCGCCGGATCAACTCGCGCATCGCGCGCGTGCTCATCACGTCGAGGCCGTTGGTCGGCTCGTCAAGCAGCAGGTTTGGCGGGTCGTGCACGAGGGCCCGCCCCACCGCGACCTTCATCCGTTCGCCGGTCGAGAAACCCTGCACGCGGCGGTCGATGATCTCGCCCATGTCCAGGAGTTCCACGAGACGGTCGATCGACCTCTCGACCGTCGCGGCATCGAGGGCGTGCAACTCTCCCACGTAGCGGAGATGTTCGCGGGCGGTGAGGCGGACGTAGAGCCCGTGCGCGTCGGGCAGGACGCCGATAAGCCGCTGTACGGCAAGCGGGTCGGCAACCGCATCCGTCCCGTCGACGGCGACGCTGCCCGCGTCGGGGCGAAGCAGGCCGTAGAGGGTGCGCAAGGTCGTGGTCTTACCGGCGCCGTTCGGGCCGAGGAGGCCGGTAATGCGGCCGTCGCGCGCGATGAAGCTGACTCCGTCCACCGCCACCACGTCGCCGAAACGGCGCTCCAGACCTCGAACTTCGATCATGGATCGGTACCCGCGGCGGAAAGCATGAATGGCGGTCTTCGGATCCGCTCGAGACAGCTCACGTCCAGACCAGCGTGCGTGCCCGCCTCGATGAAGTCAGCGACGACGTCATCGGCGCAGCCGCGGGCGATGACACCGTGGCCGGCGCCCGGCGCGACGACGTGGCGAGCGTTGCTCAGGCCCGCGAGCACTTCATCACCCCAACGCGGCGGCGTCACCGGGTCGAGGTCGCCTGACAGCAGCAGCGTCGGGGCATCGGAGCGAACCGGCTCGAAATAGTCGGCCGGCAACTCCCCGGCCGGCCAGACGGTGCACGCGCTGGCGAACGTCTCGATCTGAAGGCGTCCGAGAATTCCGTTCGCCGCGAGGGCCTCCACGTCATCATCGGCGAGTTGCGACAGGTCCTCGGCGCAGATGACCGAGAGGAACATGCCCGGGTTGATTTGCCCGCTGGCGTCGGCCAGTGGGATGACCTGCGCGAGGAACGGCCCGAAGTCTGCTTCCGCCGCCCGCGTGATGGTCCAGGGCAACAGGCTCGCGATGAGCGGGCTGTAGAGGACGCCGCGCAGTCCGCTGGCGAAGCGGGGAGCGCTGAGCGCCATTTCGAACGGTTCGCCGGTACGCGGATGCGTCGTCGTGAGCAGGCGCGGATTCGCCTCCAGATCCTCGATGACACGTGCAAACGTCTCCGGCAGGTCGGGAAACGCCTCGCGGCAGCCGGCGTCGGCCTCGCAGTCGGCAAACAGGCGATCCAGCGCCCGGTGTCCGTCGTCGTTCATGTTCGACGGCAGTCGCATCGAGACCGGGGCCAACCCGTCGAGCACGGCCGATCGGACCCGCTCCGGATGCCGGCGCATGTAGATCAGGCCGGCGCGAGTGCCGTAGGACCCGCCGTACAGGTTGATCGTCTCGTAGCCGAGCGCCGCGCGGACGTCATCCAGGTCGTCCATCGCGATCGGGGTCGTGTACTGACGCGGGTCGGCGACGGCCGCGATCTCCGCGAGGCAGTCGCGCAGGTCATCGAGCCCCAGCGTGTCGACCTGCAGCGACTCGCTGATCTCCGGCTCGTCCAGCTCGGTCTCGAAGAACGCGCAGGTCATTCCCCCGGATCCGCCGGTGCCTCGCTGGTCGACGAAGACGATGTCGCGGCCCCGTCGCACGTTCGCAAATCGGGAGAGCACCACTTGCGCGAGGTCGGTGGCGGCCTGGCCCGGACCTCCGGCCAGGAAGAAGAGCGGATCCGGCTCGGGACTGTCGGAAACGGCCGGGATCACCACGATATTCAGGTCGATGGTCCGCCCGGCGCCCGCGGCGCGATCTTCGAAAACCGTGAGCGAACCGCAACGGGCCGGCACGGAGACTCCCTCCGGACGGCAGTCCTGAAGATCGAGCGCCGGCTGGGCCTTCACCTCCGACACCGGGGCCGTCATGACGAGCGTGAGGACCAGTGCGCCTGGGAGCCCGCGCCGCGCACCGAGGTTGAAAGTCCGCATCACCACGATACCCGCGCCGGCACGACACGGGTGCTACCATCGTAACCGCTGGCTACGCGTCGCGGGCGCTGGCGGCGGGGGTTTCACCACTGGCGGCTGGGCCGCGTGCTACATTCTGCGGAGATGGCCGCCGGCTCTTCCAACGGGTCCACGAGCGGCGACATCGCGTACCAGACGAAGATCCTTCAGGGTGTTGCCCGCACCTTCGCGCTCACCATCGCGCAGTTGCCGCACCCGCTCGCCGACGCGGTGGGAAACACCTACCTGCTGTGCCGCATCGCGGACACCATAGAGGACGAGCCGACCCTCTCCTGGGCGCAGAAGGATGCCTTCTCGAAGCGCTTCGCCGACCTCGTCGCGGGCCGGGAAGACCCGGCGCCGTTCGCGCGCGAGCTGGGCGCGATGCTGTCGCCGGCGACAACCGGGCCCGAGCAGGACCTGATCGCCAATACTCCCCGCGTGCTCCGCATCACGGGACGCCTGAACCCGGCGCAGCGCAGTGCGATCGAGCGGTGCGTGCGGATCATGGCGCGCGGAATGGTGGAGTTCCAGCGCACGGCGAGCACCGACGGGCTGCGGGACATCGACCACCTGAACCGGTATTGCTACCACGTAGCCGGCGTGGTCGGCGAGACCCTGACCGCGCTGTTCTGCGACTACTCCGACGAGATGGACGAACGCCGCGACGAGCTGTTCGCGCTGGCCGTCTCGTTCGGCCAGGGCCTGCAGATGATCAATATCCTCAAGGACATGTGGGACGACCGGCGGCGCGGCGTGAGCTGGCTGCCACGAGACGTCTTTCGCGCGAACGGCGTCGAAGTGGGCTCCATCTCCTCCGGCCGGGCCGATCCCGGTTTCGTCAATGGCGTGGGGAAGCTGGTGGCGATCACCCGGCGTCACCTCGCGGACGCACTGCGGTACGTACTGATCATCCCGCGCCACGAGACCGGCATCCGTCGTTCCTGCCTCTGGCCGTTGGGGATCGCGGTGCTGACGTTGCGGCGCATCCACCGGAAGCCGGCGTTCACGAGCGGGCATGAGGTCAAGGTCTCACGTCGCAGCGTATGGGCGATCGCGTTCGCAACGGGCATCGCGGCGCGGTCCAACACGGCCCTCAGGCTGCTCTTCAGGCTGCTTGGCTACGGCCTTCCGAAAACCGCGCCAGCCTGATGACGAGCGCGCCGGTGGAATCGAGAGAGAGCGACCTCACCTACCAGGCGGCGATCCTGCAGCGTGTCTCGCGCACGTTCGCCCTCACCATTCCCCGGCTTCCGAACGGCCTGCGCGACGTGGTGGCCAACGTCTATCTCCTTTGCCGGATAGCGGACGCCATCGAGGACGAGCCGGCACTCACACTGGAACAGAAGCGCTCGTTCTCGGAACGCTTCGTCGATCTGGTGCACGGCCGCGGCGACGCGGCGGACTTTGCGGGCGAACTCGGCGCACTGCTCTCACGGGAAACCCCCGACGCTGAACACGACCTCATCGCCAACGCGCCGCGCGTGATCCGCATAACGCGGGCATGCCGTGATCCTCAACGCCAGGCGATCGAACGGTGCATCCGGATCATGTCCAACGGGATGGTCGAATTCCAGGAGTACGGAACCGCCGCCGGCCTGAGGGACGTGCCGCACCTGGAACGGTACTGCTACTGCGTCGCGGGCGTGGTCGGTGAAACCGCGACCGCGCTGTACTGCGACTACTGCGTCGAGCTGCAGGAGAGGCGCGAAGAGCTGCTCGCGCTCGCGGTCTCTTTCGGCCAGGGGCTGCAAATCACCAACATTCTCAAGGACGTGTGGGACGACCAACGGCGCGGCGCGTGCTGGCTGCCGCGAGACCTGTTCGCCCCCCCGGGACGCGAGTGGGAAGGACCGTCGGCCGATCAGGCGGACGCCCGTTTCGTCGACGGGCTCGTCAAGCTGCTGACGATCGCGCGCAGCCGCCTTGCGGACGGACTACAGTTCATCCTGCTTATCCCCGCCCGCGAAACCGGCATCCGCCGACACCTTCTGTGGACCCTCGGGCTGGCCGTGCTGACCTGGCGGCGCCTGTGCACGACCCCTTCCTTCAGGAAAGGCGAGAACATCAGCCTGTCGCGCGTGCGGGTGGGCGCGGGGATGCTCCTGATCAGCGCCGTCGCCGGTTCGGATCGGGCATTGAAGCTGCTCTTCCGGGCGGCTACCCGGGGACTTCCACCCGGTGCGTTGGCGGATTCGCAGGATGAAGCGTAAGGGGGCACCAGACGACCGCGAACCCTACCAAAATGCCATGATACCCCATCAATGCGGTCACAACGGGGCCTCCTCTGGTACAATGGGGTGATGTTACCCGCGCCGGTTGTCCAACTGCGCGCCACCCGAAAGCTGGCCAGGTGACGAGGCGTCACGCCGGTGAGATCGTGGATCGAGGGTCCCGGTATGATCCTTACCGGCCCGTCCGTGAGAGGAGGAACGTTATGTACCACTCCCTGAGGAGAGCTCTTGCCGTAGCTCTCGCCGCTGCCTTGTTTGCGCCCGGCGTAGCCAGCGCGCAGGACGAGGCGTCCATTACCGGGACCGTCACTGACGCAACCGGGCTGATCCTGCCCGGCGTCACCGTGGAGGCGCGTGACGACGCCGGCAACACGCAGGTCACGTTCACCGACGGAACCGGCCAGTACTCGTTCACCGGGCTCGCGCCGGGCACCTACGAGGTGACCTTCGTCCTGCCCGGTTTCAACGCTCCCGCCCAGACGGTGCAGGTGAGCGACGGGGCCACCGCCACCGCGAGTGCGGAGATGGAAGTCGGACTCGAGGAGCGGGTCGTCGTCGTCGGCACCCGTGCGCAGCCGCGCTCGGTGACCGAGTCGCCGGTACCCGTCGACGTCATCCAGACGGGTGATTTCGTCAGTCAGGGCACAACCGACCTCGCAAACCAGTTGCGGACCGTCGTGCCGTCGTTCAACATCAACATCCAGCCGATCAGCGACGCGGCCACCATCGTCCGTCCGGCCAACCTGCGCAACCTTGCTCCGGACCACACGCTCATCCTGGTCAACGGCA
The DNA here is from genome assembly GCA_009838525.1 of Acidobacteriota bacterium. Lineage (NCBI taxonomy): Bacteria > Pseudomonadati > Acidobacteriota > Acidobacteriota bacterium. Next base: position 367,600 of record VXRJ01000035.1, on the reverse strand, counting down.
AGCGCCGGCACCGCGCCGCGGTCATTACGTGGCTCGGAAACGGCATCGCGGACGGCTCGCAGGGACCCGACATCTCCGTCATTCCCGCCATCGCCATTCGGCAGGCGGAGGTGCTGCGCGACGGCGCGGCGGCGCAGTACGGCTCCGACGCCATCGCCGGCGTCATGAACTTCCAGCTCAAGGACGCGCGTCAGGGAGGCAGCCTGGAATACCGCACCGGCGCCTACCGTGACGCCAATCCGGGCGACACGTCGACCTGCGGGTCGGGCGTAATCGGCGACATCCAGCATTCGTGCAACGGCATCGGCGGACATGGCCGGGCCTATAGCGTCGCCGGCAACGCGGGTCTGCCGCTCGGCCCGAACGGGTTCCTGAACCTCAGCTTCGAGTACGGCAACGCGAATCCGACGAACCGCAGCATCCAGCGCAACGGCGCTGCCGGGATCATCTCGGCCGGCAACGACAACGTCCGGAATCCCGCCCAGGTGTGGGGCTCGCCGCTGATCGAGGACGACCTGAAGCTGTTCGGCAACTTCGGCAGCCTCTTCGAGAACGGCCTGCAGTTCTACGGCCACACCAACTATGCCAGCCGCAAGGTAACCGGCGGCTTCTACTTCCGGAATCCCCACACCCGCAGCGGCGTGTTCCGCGGGGACGCGCTGGCGGACGGAACCCCGACCCTGCGTGTCGGCAACGTCGAGCTGGCGGAGTACAACCGGATGCACGGCACCAACGACGGGTACATGGGACCGGGTTGCCCCGCGATTCCCATCGTCGGCAACGTGCCCGACGCCGGCGCCCTGGCCGCGGTGGAAGCCGACCCGAACTGCTGGACGCTCTACAGCCGGTTCCCCGGCGGCTTCACGCCACAGTTCGGCGGCAACATGATCGACTATTCGCTGGTCACCGGACTTCGGGGCTTCACGAGCACCGGCCTGAACTGGGACGCGAGCGTGAACATCGGCAGCACCGAAGTCGATCAGTTCATCTTCGATACCGTCAACGCGTCCCTCGGCTACGACACGCCCACCTCGTTCCACCCCGGCATCTACGGGCAGGACGACGTCAACCTGAACTTCGACATCTCCATGCCGGTCACCGACATCGTCAACTTCGCGGCGGGCGCGGAGTGGCGTAACGAGCAGTTCACCATCGGCGCGGGCGGCGAACCCTCGTGGAGAATCGGCCCGTACGCGGCGCAGGGATTCAGCTCCGGGTCGAACGGCTTCAACGGTTACCGGGCCGACACGACGGCCGGGCAGTGGAGCCGGAGCAACATCGCCGTCTACGGCGACCTGGAGTTCAACGATCCGGCCGGCCGGTGGACGTTCGGCACGGCGGTCCGCCTGGAGGACTTCGAGGACTTCGGCACGACGACGAACGGCAAGGTCTCCACCCGCTACGCATTGAACGAGGCCTTCTCCCTCCGCGCGGCGGTCAGCACCGGGTTCCGGGCGCCGACCCCGGGGCAGCAGAACGCCTTCAACGTCACGACCGCGTTCATCGGCGGCGAGCTGACCAACCAGGGCGTCGTACCGGCCACCTCCGCCGTCGCGGTGGCGCGCGGCGGCGGGCAACTCCAGCCGGAGAAGTCGCGCAACTACAGCGCGGGCGCCGTGGTCGAGCAGGGACCGTTCACGTTCACGGCCGATTTCTTCCGCATCGACATCGACGACCGGGTGGCGCTTACGCAGGAGATCAGCCTGTCCGAAGACGAGATCGTGACCCTGCTCGCGGAGGGCATCCCCGAGGCGCGCAACTTCCCGGTGTTCCGGTTCTTCGTGAACGACTTTTCGACCACCACCCAGGGGGTCGACGTGATCTCGACGCTGGGGCTTGGGAGCACGACGGTCAGTGCCGTCTTCAACTACACCGACACCGAACTGAAGAACATCCGGAGCTCGGTCATCGACGAGTTCCGTATCGCGACGCTGGAGCAGGGGCTGCCCAACACCCGGTGGAACTTTAGCGTCAATCATGCCGCCGACCGCTGGCGGCTGACGACGCGGGTCAGCTACTACGGCTCGTACTGGGACAGCGAAGATGGCAGGAACGCGGCCGACCTGGGCGAGGTTTCGCTCCCGTGGCTGTACGCTCCTTATTCCGGCAAGGCTCTCCTGGACGTCGAACTCGGCATTCCGTTCGGCGCCGGAGCAGAGCTGGCGATTGGGGCCGAGAACCTGCTGAACGCGTATCCCGACGTCAATCCGTGGGGCGCCCACACCGTGGGCAACCAGTACGGCCAGTTCTCGCCGTTCGGCTTCAACGGCGCCTACTACTACACCCGGGTCAGCTACGGCTGGGGCGGGTAGTCGGGGAGGAACCGGCAACTGCTGTGGCCACCGCAAGTCCCCGCGGTGGCCACAGCGCGACACCGGGTCCGCCGGTGCGCCGGCGTCTATGTTGAGGTCTGCCGGTTCGCCGGCGTCCACGCCGGCACCGACTGTTGTTCTTGGGCCGGCCTGGAGGCCGGCGAACCTTGGGATTCCCTTGCCGGCCTGGAGGCCGGCGGACCATTGGATCTAACCTTGGCGGTTGCCTTCGCGCAATACGTCGGCTGACGGCCCCCGCACGTCCCAGACCAACCGGAGCCAGGACAGCAGCACGACGCCGTAGTGCGTCAGATCGATCTCCCACCAGTAGAAGCCCTGCCGCTCCGACGCCGGGTACCGGTGGTGATTGTTGTGCCACCCCTCGCCTGCCGTGACAAGCGCCAGCCAGAAGCTGTTCCGGCTGTTGTCACGCGTCACGTAACGGCGGCTGCCGACGGTGTGGCCGATCGAGTTGACCGCGAACGTGCAGTGATACAGCAGCGTCGTGCTGCACAGGAGACCGACCACGACCAGTTGCGGTCCATTCGTCCCCAGTGCCGGGTATGCCGCCGCGAGCCACGCGCCAAGCAGGAAGAGCGCGACACCCAGGCTGACCGGCGCGACGTAGTGGTTTGCGTCGAGCCAGCGCAGCTCCCGGTAGGCCGCGAAGTCGCGGATCCACTCGATCCGTGTCCGATCGTTGCGCTTGCTCATGATCCAACCGGCATGGGCCCAGAGGATCCCCCTGACACCGGGCGGGTGGACATCCTCGGCGGTGTCCGAGTGGCGGTGGTGCCACCGGTGGTGGCCCGCCCACCAGAGCGGCCCGCGCTGCGCCGCCGACGCGCCGAGCCACGCCAGGACGAACTGAAAGACCCGGCTCGTCTTGAACGCGCGGTGACAGAAGTAGCGGTGGTAGCCGGCGGTCAGGCCGAACATCCGCGCGGCCAGGGTAACGGCCCCAACCGCTAGTGCGAACTCTGAGACACCGGTCCAGAAGACGGCAAGGCATCCGAGTTGCAGCAGGATGAAGGGCAGATTGCGCAACCAGTCAATCTGATCGGGCTCCGCGGCCGCCTCCGTCTCCGTCAAAGCCCCAGTCACGTTCACGTCCGCCACCGCGCACCCCTTCCCTACTGACGGCCTTTCAGGATTGATTCGACCGCGCCAAACCGAGGGATCTTACCGCAGCCGGGTAAGGGACCGTCACCGCCTCGATCCACCATGACGCAGTCGGCCGGGTTCTGCTGTCAGGCGACCGTCATCACCGGCATGGTCGGCATGATGAACTCGTAGCCCGGATGGCGCACCGTGAGGACCGGACAGGGCGCCTTGCGGACCACCTTCTCGGCAACGCTGCCGAGCAGCATGTGCTTCACGGCCCCGCGGCCGTGAGTACCCATGACGATCAGGTCGATGCCGTTCCCGCTGGCGTACTTCAGGATCTCCACGAAGTCGTGACCCACCGCCGTCACCCGTTCGATCGTCACACCCTCGATCGCTATGTCCTGCAGGCGCTGGTCCGAATCCGCTTCCCACGTTCTCAGAAGGTCGGGGATGACCATCCCGGTAGCCTCACCCGCCCAGCCCTGGGCTACGGGATCCGGCACGACGTGCAACAGGTGCACTTCCGCGCCGAACGTCTGCGCCAGGTCGCGGGCGTAGTCCAGGGCGTGCTGCGCCGTCTCGCTGAAGTCGGTCGGCACGAGGATCCTGTCGAGCTTCATCGTTCACCTCTCCAGGCGCCGGAGACCGCGCAGGTACTGATCCGGCGCGACCCAGCGGGTGTGGTAGCGCTCCCAGTCCTTCGGGTAGCGCTGGTAGACCGGGTCGTCCTCCAGCGTCGGGTACGGCTCGCGTGGATAGTCGGGCGTGTCGTGCGACGGCATCGGGCCGACCGTCTTGGCATGGGCGGTATTGAAGTCGCCGTCCTTGACCCAGCCATCGCCAATCAGGATGAAGTCGCGGCGCCAGCCGGCGGGCGGTTCGGGCGGCGCGTCGAACCGGAGGCGGAGCTCGTCGCCGGCGTTCAGGATCGCGTAGCGGTCGTCCACCTCCGTCAGCAGTTCGCGGACGTCGCCGAAGCGCGTATGGAAGCCGACCAGGTCGCGCCAGATCGGGCGAATGGTAGCAAGCTCGTAGCGCGGAATCTCGATCCGGCGCGGCCCGATGAAGTCGGTGACGTTGTAGCCACGGTAGCGCAGGTCGGCGACGTCCGCCAGCAGGCGCGTAGTGGTTCCCGTCTCCGCCGCGGCGGCGGCATGGGCGATACGATCGAAGTAGATCTCCAGGTTCGTGTGCAGGCGCAGGCGGGTCGGAACGGTTCCGTCGGCGCGGCGCACGAGCGGGATCACCATCGTCTTCCATTTGCCGGCCGGGAAGCCGACATCCGCGTGCATGACCGTCCAGGCGCCGTCCGGCCCCTGCGCCTCCACGCGAACGCCCTGCGGGGGCGGCAACGTGCTCTGGCCGAGGGCGACGTTGATGCTGCTGTCGGTCGGATAGATCCAGCCGAAGGCAAGCAGGTAGACGTCCCCGTCAGCCGGCATCGGCCCGGCGGCGGTGTCGAGCTCGATCTCCAGGTAGTGGTCGCGGGTAATGCCCTGGTGCCATCCCCGCTCGAACGTTGCAACGTACTCGTCGTCCCGTTTGCGCACGAGCGCGGTCACGTCGACCCCCTTGTCGTCGACGGCCCGTGCAACCGGGTGCGACACGCCGGTGACGAATGGCCGCAACGGCGCCGGATCGCGCGCGAACCGCTCGTCGACGTACAGCTCGGTCTCCGGCGGATGATCCACCACCACGAGCGAGACGTGGTCGACGAAGTGGCTCTCCCACAACTCGGCCGTGATCCGCAGGTCGTACTGCCCGTCGCGCGCCGCCAGTTGATCGCCGCGGACCAGCACCCAGTCCTCGGTCTGCGTCACGCCGGCCGTGTCCTGCGCGTTGATTCGCATTCCGAGGGGAGATCGCCAGAGGAAATCGGTGACGAAGCGCACCGACTCGCCGTCATGGGCGAAGAGCCACGGGCACGACCCCTTGAGCCGCTGCTCGGCGACGAAGACATCCCGCGAGGCCAGCTCGAAGTCCGCCTGCATCACGCCGTTCGGCCAGACGACCCGCGCGACGTCGATGCGCGGCCGCGTTCCGAGGCCGAAGTGAACCGGTCCCCCGGTCATCACCTGTTTCTGGACCAGGAGTCCGGCGCGCGCCTCCATCTCGCCCCCGACCCCGAACGAGTTGATCCGCTGATCGCCGGCGGCCACGTTGGCGCGGGGGAATATCTGATGCCAGCCGTAGCCGGCGCTTCCCTGCCCCAGGAGCCGGACTGGCGCGCTGCCGTCGAGACCGGCGAAGTCGATCCAGCCGTCCCCGTTGAGGTCGCTGGTGGCGAACACCTGGACGCCGGCCACGCTGGCGACGGGGTCGGAGTCCAGCTCCGACCGTTCGTCCGCCAGCCAGATCTCGGTGCCGGCGGGGCCGGATCCGGCGAGGTCGAGCGAGCCGTTGTTATCGAAGTCGGCGAGCAGCAGGCGGTACGAGCCGGCAGCGGCGCCGCCGGGGAATCCGCTCCAGGTCACCACCGCGTCGCGATCCCACGCATCCCACCGATCGGCGACGACACTGCTCCGCCAGACGCTTCCCGATCCGTCGAGCGACACGAGGTCGAGCCGGCCGTCGGCGTTCAGGTCACCCAGCGCGATGGCAACCGCCTGCTCCGCCGGATCGGGCGCCGGCCACGGAGCGAACCGGCCCGCCTGCAGGTTCTCCATCACCTGGAGGCCGCCCTCGGCATCGAGGAGCACCGCGTCCGGGTCTCCGTCGAAGTCGAGGTCTCCCCAGACGAAGCCGCGAAGGCCCGGCATGTCGGGGAACGGCCGGACCGTCCGCCAGGTCCCGTCGGCGTTGTTGCGAGCCACCCAGGGTGACGCGGAGTCCGGGCCGACGACCATGTCGAGATCCCCGTCCATCTCCACGTCGGCGGCCCAGACACCGTGAAGCACGAGGTCGGCGGCCACGGCCGGCGCGTCGGTCGACTCGTCCGCCGCCGGGGGCGTCATCTCGGCGAACGTCCCGTCCTCGCCCTGCACCAGCAGACGGAGGCCGTCGCCGCCCGCGAGGGCCAGATCCATCCGGTAGTCGCTGTCCCAGTCGAGCGGGAGCAGGCCGTCCGGCGCCGGCGGCGTCCCGGCCGCGCCAACCGGAAAGTCGAACACCGCGCCGGCGACCGCCGCATCCGGGCCAACGGGCCGCACTGCTTCGGCGTCCGCCGCGAAGATCGCGGCGGCGCGATCATCGGCCGGCGGGACGATCGTCACGGTGGCGGGGGCGCCCGCCGCTCCCTCGAGCGGCTCCTGCACGTAGGCGAGCGTCCGATCCGGCGGCGACGCATCCGGCGACGGCGACGGCAGTGTCAGGAACCGGTTGAACGGCTCGGCGATCTGCTCCGCGCTGACACTTACCAGCGCCAGGTCCTCGCGGAAGGTGGCGGTGCGAACCAGCACGTTCCGGAGGAGCTGCGCGAAGGTCGCCGCCCGCGCCAGGTCGTCCCCACCGGCCGCGGTCTCCAGCGCGTCGAGCTGCGCGACCGCGAGGGCCGGCCAGGCGCCGCTCGCAGCCCGCAGGCGTCCCAGCGTGTCGTCCACCACCGGGGCGTCGTCCGCCGCCGCGGCCCAGCGTATCCGCTCGAGCAGCACGGCCAGGTTGCCGGGACGACCGGACACTACTTCCTCGAGCCACGTCCGGGCCTCGGCCAACACCGCCGCATCTCCCGAACGCTCCAGCTCCTGCGCCAGGGCGAAACGGGCGCGCAGATGACCGTCGTCCAGCTCCGCCGCACGCCGGTAGTGCGTCACCGCTTCGTCCGCCAGTCCTGCGAAGCTCGCCAACTGCCCCTGCACGTAGGCGACCTCGGCGCTGTCGGGCGCCAGCGTCGCCGCCGCATCCAGCGCGGCGGTCGCGCCGGTGTCGTTGCCCATCACCGTCTCGGCTATCGCCAGGTTCGCCTGCACGGCCGGCTCGTCCGGTGCGAGCTCGGCCGCTTCCACGAAGCCGTCACGGGCCTCGTCCAGCAGGCCGACTTCGAGCGACGCCAACGCGCGGTAGAAGACCCGCACTGTTTCCTGGTACTCGGGCGAGGCTCCACCCGGGCCGCCTGCCCCCAGAAGCCACCAGGCGAGCACATGGCCCGCCACCAGAGCGGCGACGAACAGTCCCGCCAAATGCAGCGCACGACCCACACCGGTCTCAGGCGGCTTGATGAAGGATGGTGAAATCGATCCGGTCACTGATTTCTCCGTTCGATTGGGATGGTCTCCACGATGCCTGCCCCCTGGCCGATCACGATCTCCCGGTTCGCCTCCACCGCCCCGAGATCATCGACCGCACCGCCCGGCCAGACGATGCGGACATTGTCGGCGCGGGCGGCGGCGCCCAGACCGACGGTGACGGGCAGCTCGCTCTGCGACGCGTAACTCGATCCCGACTTGACCACGCGCCGCCGCGTCTCGCCGCCAACCGTGGCTTCCACCCGCGCTCCGATGCCGCTCCGGTTGGCGCCGGTCCCGCGCAGCGTCAGGCGGATCAGGTTTGCAGCGCCGTTCAGGTCGTTCCGAAGCAGGCGCGCCGGACCGCCGTTCACGGTGACGATGATGTCGAGGTCGCCATCGCGGTCGTAGTCGGCGTACGCCGCGCCCCGCCCCACCATCGGCGCCGCGAGCGCGTCGCCACCGTCAGTCACCTCCTCGAACCGTCCGCCGCCGGTGTTGTGGAACAGCTGCGGGGCCTGCGCGTGCGTGACGCGTGACTGTAGCCGTTCGACATCGTCCGCCACGTGGCCGTTCGCGGCGAAGATGTCCAGACGGCCGTCCAGATCGGCATCGAAGAAAAAACAGCCGAAGGTGAGCGTCAGGAGCGTCGCCCGGCCGAGCGCCGAGCGGGGCGCCTCGTCCAGGAAGAGCCCGCCCTCGTTGTGGAACAGCGCCATCATCTCGTTCGAGAAGTGACCGATCACGAGGCTGGGACGTCCCGAGTCGTCGTAGTCCGCGGCGTCCACGCCCATCCCGGCCCGCGCCACCCCCGTTTCGCTGTAGGCGACGCCGGCAACGACACCGATGTCTTCGAACGTGCCGTCACCCTGGTTGCGAAACAGCTGATCCGGCTCCGTGTCGTTCGCGACGAACAGGTCCATCCGGCCGTCGTCGTCGGCATCCAGCATCGCGACGCCGAGACCCTTGGAGGTCGGCGTCGAGACGCCGGCGGCCACCGTCACGTCCTCGAACGTGCCGTCACCCTGGTTGCGGTAGAGGGTGCCGGACTGTCCCCTGTATGACTCGGGCGTGCAGTAGGACTTCGTCGAACCGTCGAGCGTGCAGAAGAGGTCCGTCTCGGCCGACCACTCGACGTAGTTGACGACGAACAGATCCAGGTCACCGTCCGCGTCGTAGTCCCACCAGATCGCGCTCGTGGAGAATCCTGGATCGCCGACACGTGCCGCCACCGTCGCATCCTCGAACGTGCCGTCGCCCCGGTTGCGGTAGAGCCGGTTCGGACCGAGGGCGGTGACGTACAAGTCCACGTCACCATCGTTGTCGTAGTCGGCCGCTGCCCCACCGATGCCGTAGAGCGGCTCGTCCAGGCCGGCCATGGCGGCAGCTTCGGTGAACGTGCCGTCGGTGTCGTTGCGGTAGAAGGCGGACGGTGTCGCGGCGCCCCGCCCCGGCCAGTTGGTCGAGTTCACGAGGAAGAGGTCCTGCCAGCCGTCGCCATCGGCGTCGATCCAGACGGCGCCGCCCCCGAGCGTCTCGGGCAGGTACTTCTCACCGAACGCGCCGGTCGTGTGCGTGAAGTCGATGCCGGCGGCGGCGGTGGCGTCGCTGAAGGTGACCGGCGGGGCGGCCGTCACCGGCGAGAATGCAAACCAGACCGCCGCGGCGGCCCCGACGCTGCCTGCACCTGTCAGTTGCCGTCTCAACCCGCGTCGATCATATCAACCGGCATGGTCAATGCTCGTGGATCATCTGGCGCTCGTTGTTGTCCTCGGGAGAGGCGCGGCGGAAGGGGCCGGTTATCGCCTGGGCCGACTCGTCGGCGGTGAAGCGCTCGTAGCGCGCCTGCGCCTCGGCCGCTTCCTCCATCCGTTGGGCGCCCCGGTACGCCAGCATCATCGTGTAGTGCGCCTGCAGATCCTCCGGGTCGATGCGAAGCACCGCCTCCAGCGTCGAAACGGCCTCGTCGTAGCGGCGTTCGAGGAAATGCAGACGGCCGATCTCGTTCAGGACCACCCGGTCGCGCGGAAAGACGGCGCGGGCCTCCTCGAATGCCGCGAGCGCTTCGTCGTACCGGCCGAGCGCGCGCAGCGCCACGCCACGGAAATAGCCGGTCCGCGCCGGCGAGATGCCGAGACGCATCGCCTCGTCGAGCAACGGGAGGGCCAGTTCGACCTCGCCCTCCTCGAGGTGCACACGGGCCAGGTTGAACGGGCCTTCGCCCCACTCCGGGGCGACCGCCATCACCTCGCGGAAGGCCCCCTCGGCGCCTCGCAGGTCGCCCTGCAGGAGCAGGCCGATGCCGTAGTCGTTCCACCGCCCGCGCAGAAGGTCGCCGGACGGCGGCGTCCCGGACGCGCCTGACGTGTCCGACGCCGCCGCATCCGCCGCCAGGGCCTCCGGCAGCGGCGCGTCGGCGTCCACCACTTCGAGCGTCGCCTCCGCTTCCGCCATCACCGTCGTGGGAATGTCCGGGATCGCCTTTATTCCCCCCGACACATTGGATGTGTCCCCGGTGAAGGACCACTCGGCGTCGTCATGATCCGGCGCCGGGGGCGGCGCGTTCGGATCGCGCACGCCGGCGTACGCCCACTGCGTGTTGTACCAGGCGAACTTCCGGTAGTTCACCTTCGCGCGCAGGTGGATGCGCTCGCCCGCATCGGGCGGAACCTGCAGCCGGTAGTGGACGGTGTCGGCGGCGCCCGGCGGTATCAGCCGAACGTAGGCCACGGAACGAGTCATCCAGGCGTTGCGCTTGTTGATCGGATTGCCGTGGCCGTCAAGCTGCAGGCTGCGGTAGAAGTGCGCCGAGGGATCGACGGGGCCGCTTCCACCGTCCGCCGCCGCCCCACTGTGCAGGAGGACGCGCCCGTTGTCGTCCACCGCCTCGAACTCCACCCAGACATCGAAGGCGTCGACGGTGCCGCCCGGGAAGAAATGGCCGACCTTGCGGGTACGCACCACCACCTCCACCCGGACCGATTCGTCCCGCCGAACCGCCACCGGCCGGACGTCGAGCGGCGCGGTCACTTCCGCCAACGGCACCGCGACACCCATCCGGGCGCCGAAGCTGGCCGACTCCTCACCCACCGCGAACGTGCTCGACAGCGTCGGCTCGGCGGCGCGCCGCGCCTGCGCCGGCGGGGCGGCTGGCGCTTCGACCCGCGCGATGCCGAAGATGTCGATCGTCACCTGCCCGTCGCGGAGGAACTCCTGCACCGTGCGCAACTGCTCGTCGTGTCCATTGACGAACGGCAGCGCCGTGTTCGCGCCCGGGAAGCGGTGCGACCGGACGAATCCGTTGTCCGCCGCCGGATCGTCCGACGGGACGAGCGGCATGTGGCAACTGTTGCAGGTCTGCGGCGTCGCCGGATAATAGAAGGAGCGCGCCCCCTCTCCCGAGACGCCGGACGCCTGCCAGTTGTCGTACTCGTTGAAGCCGCGGATCCAGCGGTAGTCGTTCACCGGGACGTCGAGGTGCACCTTGTGGCACGACGAGCAGAAGTCGGCCTGCTGATCGGTGTGGAACGGCTTGAGGAACGTCCGGCGATGCGGCTCGGGAGCCAGCTCCGTCACCAGGTCGTGCGCCCAGCGGATGGGCGGGAACTCGCTCGCGGCCAGGTCATGCATCGCGGGGTACTCGATGACGAAGTCGCCCTGCCCCATCGTGCCGCCGACATGGACGATGGAGTGGCACGACGTGCAGCCCAGCCCGGCCTGCGCCTCCGGCGTATCGATCTGCTCGCGGGCCGGCCGTTCGAACCGGCCGTTGAAGAACATCGCGTGGTCGTGACAGCCGGCGCACCACTTCGACGGTTGGGTGCCGACGACGTCCTGCATGTACTCGATGGAGCGGCGGTACCACTGGTTGTTGAACGACGCGAAATGATGCGCCGACTCGTTCCATTGGTCGTAGATGTCGCCGTGACACCGGCCGCACATCTCGCTCGTAAGGAAGAAGTCGGACGGGATCAGGTCGCCCGTGGTGCTTCGGGCCGACGACGGAAAGAACGGCGAGCCGGCGCCCGCCCCTTCGTCTTCCATCGACACGGGCGGAAGCTGCGGGTTCTCGATGGCGTACGCCGCGCGCCAGCCGGCGTCGTGCCGGTCGCGCAGCGCCGGGGTCAAGGCGCCCGCCAGCGCCAGCGCCGCAATCCCTCCCCGAATCGCCCACCGGCGGGCCCGCTCGCCTTCCACGGCCCGCCAGACGTGGACCGCGATGAGCAGCGCGCCGGCGGACGAGGCCGCCACGTGCAGACCCAGAAGCCAGGTCCAGGGACGGGTCGCACCGGTCGCGAGAACGCCTGCCCCCAGCAGGAACCCAGCGGCGCTCGCGCCGATCCCGAGCGCCAGGAGCGGTCCCGTTCCACCGTCCGCCGCGGAGGCGGCCGGCGCCCGCCAGCGTCGGACCACCCAGATCGCGCCAGCGATCCCCCAGACCAGGCCGAGGGCGGGATGGGCAAGAACCGTCAGGACATAGAGAAACGCGGCGTCGGGCCATGCCGCGAGCACGATGCCGGTCGCGACAAGCAGCGCCAATCCGACGGAAAGGACGTCCGGTCCTGTCGAGGCGAGTCTTCGGACAAGGCCGGTCATTGGCGTGACGCACTCAGCGCGACGCGCGTACTCATCACGACTGCACGCGCCGGCTTCACCTTACGAGAGTGACGCGGACCGAGACGTCGTCGCGGGCGACACCGATGCCGATCTCCCGCTCGTCAGTGCCTTCATCATTCGGCGGACTGTGGTAAGTGAGGATGTACTGGGCCAGGATTTCGTTCGCCAGATCGAGCAACGGCTCGTCGAGCCCGGCGCTCGCGTAGAGGTTCGTCAGGCGCCCACCGGTCCGGTCCGATACTGTTTCGAAGAGTTGGAGCCAGTCACGGGTCTGCTGTGCCGACATCCCGGTCCGGAGCGCATTGTCCAGGGGGCTCCTGAAGACCGCGTTACGGTCGGAGGCCCCGCGGGTGATCACGTCGAACGACTCCCTGCTCCTGAGCGCAATGATGTGCACCGGGGCGCCTACCGCCTGCATCACGCCAATCACGTCATCGACGGATCGCGTCGTGCTCGCCGGGGAGACTTCCGCGAACGTGCTCGCGAGCTGATCCGAGGCCACCACGACCAGCGCAGGCCGTGACGGCTGACGATCGCGGAGATCGATGGCCGCACCCATCAAGGCATCCTGAAAACGGGGTACGGCGTCCTCCGTCGGAAACAGATCGTCGATCGCCTCCCGCACCCGCGTCAGCTCCGTTGTCGGAGGGACGACGCGTACCGGAAGGTCGCCGAAGGTAACAAGCGTCATCCTCGCCTGGCCGTTCAGGGCGTCGACGAACGCGTTCAGCGCCGGGCGCAGATGCGTCGTCGCTGGCACCATGGCCGCGCTGGTATCTACCAGAAGGGTGATGTCCGCCGGACCGCCGGCGCGCGACAGGTAGAGCACCTCGCGTCGCACGCCGTCCTCCGTCACCTGCACGTCGGAGGGCCGGAGATCCACGACCGGCTGCCCATCCTCGTCGAGCACGGTCAGGTACAACTGCTCCGCCGACTGCGCGCCCGTAGTCGAGGCGGCCGTCCACAGCCCGGCAACCACCGCTGCCGCGAAGACACCCGCCACGACGACAACGCTTCTCCGAGACCGTTTCATTCCGTTCATGACGGCCCTCCCGCGTGGGCAGCTTCCACCGTTACGATTGCGCGGCGTCGGAATCCGGGCGCCCGAACAGCGAGCCCTCGAGAATCCCTTCAACGCGCGCCATCCGCTCGCGGAGTTCGCCGACTTGCGACCGCAATTCGCGGAGCTCGGTACCCAGGAACGCCGCGAGTGAAACCCCGACGATGACGATGGTCAAGATAATGCTGATGACGGATGTCAGTTCGGTCATGTCGTTTCCCCTACTCGCCTGCTGAGTCCGGGGATCCGTCACGCAAGAATCGTTCCGCCCCTCAGGGCGTCAACGAGCATTATGACACTGTACGGGCGTTAGGAGCCTCCTACGGCATGGCGTCGGGCGGCCACGGAGTTCGGCACGGCCGGTTCCGCTCGTAGAGTTCGAGATTGACCCGGAGGCGGTCGGCGAGGGAGGGAAGCTGCGCCGCTTCAGCCGCGCCAATCAGTTCCCGCTGAATGGACGCCGCCTGGGCGAACTCTCCCAGTTCGGCGAGTGTCATGGCCATCGTCTCGCCTAGATCGATCGTCGGCGTCGTCTGTCGTTCGGTCAACTGCTCCACCAGGTCGAGGGCCCGCTGACCATCGCGGATCCCGTCGTCCGGGGACGCCACCATCAGGCGCGCAAGCGCGTGCGGGAAGGCGATCTCCTCCGGAAACGCGGCAGCCGCGGTCTCCAGGCGGTTGAACGCCTCGCGCCAGCGGCCCAACTGCACCAACGCCATCGCGTAGCCGAAGCGCGCCTCGATCACGTTCGGATCGACGTCCAGAACCGTCTGGTAGTGATCGAGCGCCCCGGCCGGGTTGCCGGACTGCCGCAGGCTGACGGCGAGGCGCAGGCTGACCTCCGGATCGCCGGGGCGGTACCGGAGCGCCGTCTCGAACCGTTCCACCGCGTCGCCATAGCGTCCCGCTCCCTGCAACAGCACGCCGATGCTGTAGTGCGCGGCATGGTAATCAGGCGCGTCGCGGGTGATTGCCTCGAACTCCGCCAGCGCCGCCTCGAGGTCCCCCTGCATGACGAGGGCGGTGCCCAGCCGGTGACGTAGCGACGGGTCGGTCGGATTCAACTCGAGGGCCTGGCGAAACTCCGCCTCGGCGGCCTCCCACTCCTCCCGCTCCAGCGCCGCCTCGCCCGAGGACGCGAAGGTCCCGGCGCTGTTCAGCATCGCGTCGAGTTCCGCCATCAGCGGGTCTTCGGGACGCAATTCGGCGTTCTCGCGCCGCATCAGGTGCTCTTCCGCCTTCGTGTCGTTCCCCAATCCGCGATACGCCATGCCCAGGGGATAGTGGATGGCGCCGATATCGGGACTGCGCTCGTGGATCTCCTCCAGCAGATCGACGGCGCGCTGGAAATCCTCCGCCAGGAGCGACGCACGCGCCAGGCCGTAGCGGGCGGAGAGCGAACCGGGCGCGATGACGAGAGACCGCTCGAAGAGCTGGATCGCCTCGTCGGCACGACCCTCCTCCAGGTGGACGTCGCCCAGCCAATAGAGCGTCGTGAGGTCGGACGGCGCCAGCTCCAGGACCTTCTCGAAGTAGCGGGCGGCGCCGGCCAGATCGCCCCGGTCACGCTGGAGATGAGCCAGAAAATAGGGCCAGCGCGGTTCGTCCGGAATCAGCGACGCCGCTTCGAGGAAGCAGGGTTCAGCTTCTTCCGTCAAAAAGGCGGCCATCAGGATCATCCCCATCGATCCGACGGCGATGCCCTGCGCCTGCGCCGGCGCGGCCGCCCGGGCCGCGGCGCGGGGAAAAGCGGCGTGATGCTGCCGGATCTGCTGCTGGACCGACTCGCCCAGGCCGGTCAGATCGGGAAGCGTCTCCGCGCACTGGGCAGGGCCAGAAGCAGGGGCGGTGACTGCATCCCCAAAGCTGGCCGAGGCGGCGCCCGGCGCCGACGCGACATCGGCGACCGGTTCCGGGTCGGACGCGCAGGCGGCGGCAAGCAACAGGCTGGCGAGCAGGGCGACTGGCCTTGACCCGGACATTATGCTGATGCTCCAGCTTACCACCCGGAGTCGGCGCCGAGGCGGTGCGCCGGCGTGCGCCGAGGCGGTGCGCCGGCGTCCACGCCGGCAGTAAGTGCCGGTCTGGAGACCGGCGCACCAGACCGGCGCACCAGACCGCGCTCCGGCCGCCCAGCCCCGTCAGGGAGCGGTACCCTGCTGAAGGGTCGTGTACTGGCCGAGACGAAGATCGCCCCAGGTCTCGGTCGTGCCGTCGGGCCAGATCACCTCGACGGTGGGCGTCTGATCGGACGCGCCGAGGCCAATAACAACTCTCGGGTCGTTGGCGGACGCGTAGCTGCCGTCGGTCCGGACGCGCCGCCAGAGCGTCGGCTGGCCGTCGCGGCGGAGAGCGATTCTCGCCCCCAGCAGATCACGCCCGCCGGTCGTTGCCGGATCACCGACGAGGCGCAGGCCGATCCACTGGTTCCGCGCTCCCACCTGGTTGATCAGCAACTCTGCCGGGCCGGCGTCGTTGCCAATGAGGACATCCGTGTCACCGTCGTTGTCGACATCGCCGAACGCCGCGCCGCGCCCCACCTCGGAGCGGGCAAACGGCGCGCCCGCCTGCGCCGAAACATCGATGAACGTGCCGTCGCCCAGGTTGCGGAAGAGCGTCTTGCGCTGATCGTACGGAAAAGGCCGTCCCGTCTCGGTGCGCGTCGCCATGATCGTGCCGTTCACGGCGAGCAGGTCCAGCCAGCCGTCGTTGTCGTAGTCCATCCAGGTCGTGCCCCAACCCGTGTAGGGCAGACTGCCGGCCCCGAGGCCGGACGGCGTGCTCCGATCCGCGAACCCGCCTTCGCCGTCATTAACGTACAGGTTGTTCCCCTCGCTCGTGATGTGCGTCATGAACAGGTCTTCGTCGCCGTCGTTGTCGAAGTCACCCGCATCGACCCCCATGCTCGCCTCGGCCAGGCCCATGTCGTTCAGCGCCGCCCCGGCCAGCAGCGCCTCGTCACGAAAGGTGCCGTCCCCCTGATTAATCCAGAGGATGTTCTCCGTGGCGTCGTTCGCGACGTAGATGTCCATCCAGCCGTCGTTGTCGTAGTCCGCGGCGACGACGCCGAGCGCGGGCCCGAACTGGGTGCCGGTAATGGCGTCGTCGCTCACGTCGACGAACCGCCCGCCGCCGGTGTTGCGGTACAGGCGATCCGGCATGCCCCCGTACGTCTCGGGCGGGCAGTACTCGCGGGCGCCGGTGACGTTCGTGCACTCGATGGTGTTGGAGAGCGTGTAGTTCACGTTGTAGCCGACGTAGAGGTCGAGATGGCTGTCGCGGTCGTAGTCGACGAACGCGGCGGAAACCCCGAAGCCTTCCGGCGACTGCGCGATTCCCGCGTCGCGCGAAGTGTCGGTAAAGGAACCGTCGCCGTTGTTCCGATAGAGGCGGCTCGGTCCGAAGTTGGTCAGGAGGAGATCGATCCAGCCGTCATTGTCGACATCGCCGGTGGCAATCCCGAGCCCGTAGACGTCGCCGGTGGCGATGCCGCTCGCCTCGGTGACGTCAGTGAATCGGAGCGCGCCGTCGGGGACCAGTTCGTTCCGGAAGAGCCGCCCGCCCGCGGGTTCGCCAGCCGGGGTCGGGATCCAGACGTCGCTCGGCGTCGCAGCCGTATCGAGCATATGGCCCTGCGCGAGGTAGGCGTCCAGGTCGCCGTCGTTGTCGTAGTCGAACAGGCCGACGCCGGGCGGCAGGATCTCCGGATAGAAGTAGCGCCCGGTCGCTCCGTTACGGTGGACAAAGCGCAGGCCCGTTTCGGCTGCGCGGTCGACGAACCAGTCGCCGGAGGCCGCATCGCCGGCGGCGCCGCCCGCCGTCGTGGCGCCTGCCGCTTCTCCGGCACTGTCGGCCGTCCCGTTCCGGTCGGCGCCGCAACCGATGGCGAACGCCAGCAGCAGGAGCAAACGTAACGATCGGGTCACGGCGGGGCAGTATGGCACAGGCCCGGCGAGGCCCCCAACGCGCCAGCTTCTATAATGCGGAAGAGCCTGTGACGGCCCAGCCTCTGCGGTATTTCGGCCAACTGCCCCGCATCGGCCCGGTCGCGGCCGCTATCGCGGTGCTGGCCGGCACACCCATGCCGGCGACTGCCCAAGCCGGCAGCCAGGCGGCGAATACCCCGACGTTCGCGGACGACATCGCGCCGCTCGTCCTGACCCACTGCGCGCCGTGCCACCGTCCGGGCGAGGTGGCGCCGTTTCCGTTGCTTGGCTACGACGACGTCCGGCGGCGGGCGCGGCAAATCGCCGAAGTGACCGCGAGCCGCTACATGCCGCCCTGGAAGCCCGAACCAGGCTACGGCGGACCGTTTGTCGGATCGCGGCGCCTGGCCGACGCCGACGTCGAGCTGTTCCGGCGCTGGGCGGAGGCGGGTACGCCCGCCGGCGATCTGTCGCGACTGCCCGCCACCCCGGAGCCGGCGGCGGAGGGTTGGCGCCTGGGCGAACCGGATGTCATCGTCAGGATGCCGGAACCGTTCGGGGTGCCGGCCGACGGACCTGACACGTTCAGGAACTTCGTCCTTCCGATCCCGATCGACCGGGCGGCGTTCGTGGCCGGCCTGGAGTTCCGCCCCGGCAACGCACGCGTCGCCCACCATGCGAACCTCCGCATCGACCGGTCACGCGCGTCGCGCGAGCTCGACGCCCAGGATCCGCTACCCGGTTACGAAGGACCGATCAGCCCGCAGGCTCACTATCCGGACGGCCACTTCCTCGGCTGGACGCCGGGGCAGTTGCCGCCGCTCGCCGAGCCCGGAATGGCGTGGCGGCTCGAACCAGGAAGCGACTTCGTCATCCAATTGCACATGCAGTCGACGGGCCGGTTCGAGTCGATTCAGTCGAGCGTCGGCCTGTACTTCACCGACGAGCCGCCGGTCCGAACGCCGGTGATGCTGCGCCTGGGCCGGCAGAACATCGACATACCGCCGGGCGACTCGGGCTACGTCATCCGCGACCGCTTCACGTTGCCGGTCGGGGCGGAACTGATCGGCGTGCAGCCGCACGCGCACTTCCGCGCGAGGGAGATCAACGGGCGGGTCGAGTACCCCGACGGGCAGACGGAACACCTGATCCGGATCGAAGACTGGGACTTCAACTGGCAGGACGTCTACCGCTACCGCGACCGTCCATTCCTGCCGGCGGGGACGACGCTGTCGATGGAGTACGTCTACGACAACTCCGCCGACAACCCGCGCAACCCGGATCGGCCGCCGCGCCGTGTGCTCTTCGGACAGTTCTCGAACGACGAGATGGGCGACCTCTGGCTGCAGTTGCTGCCGGGCACGGAAGCGGATCGCGTAACGCTGCAGCGCTCCATCATGCCGAAGATCCTCAACGAGGACATCGTCGGCTACGAGTCGATGCTGATCGCGCAACCCGAGAACGCCGTGCTGCACCGCGACGTGGCGGTCCTCTACATGACCGCCGGCCGGACGGCGGCCGCGGTCGAGCACTACCGGCGGTCGCTGGAGCTGGATCCGGCATCCGCCACCGCGCACTACAACCTGGCGACACTGCTCGCCGCCGGCGGTGGCCTGGAGGAAGCTATCTCGCACTTCCGGCGCGCCGTCGAGCTCCGCCCCGACCACGGCTCTGCGCACAACAACCTGGGCGCGGTGCTGAACGCGGTCGGCCGCGCCAGCGAAGCGCTTGGACACTTCGAGCGGGCCGTCGCCCTGGAACCGGAGAACGCCGCCGCGCACAGCAATCTGGCGAGTGCGCTGGCCGCCGCCGGACGGCGTGAGGAAGCGATCGTGCATTACGAACGCGCCCTGGAACTCGATCCGTCGGACACGGACACACGGGCGGCCCTCGCGCGCCTTCTGGGAGAGGCGGACGGCGCGGGCAGCAACGTGACGTATCACCAGGATGTCGCACCGATCCTGCATGCGCGGTGCGTCGCGTGCCACCGGCCGGGCGCCATCGCGCCGTTCAGCCTGGCGACGTACGCCGACGCCCGCCCGCAGGCGGATCGGATCGCCGCAGCGGCGACCGCGCGGCGCATGCCGCCGTGGAAGCCGACCGGCCCCGCCGGCCGCTTCGTCGGCGAGCGCCGCCTGACCGACGATCAGATCGCCACGCTGACGGCGTGGGCCGCGCGCGGTGCGCCGGCCGGGGAATCACCGGCGGGCGAACCTCCGGCCGGCACCCGGACCGTGACCGCGGCGACGGATGAGGCGGATGGCGCCGACCGGCTTGGGCCGCCGGACCTCGTCGTCACGATGCCCGTCCCCTACCGGCTCGCACCCGGCGGACCGGATGTCTATCGCAACTTCACGCTCCCCGTCCCGCTCGCGGAACGCCGCTGGGTCCGAGCCGTCGAGTTGCGCCCCGGCGCGGGCGGCATGCGCGCCATTCACCATGCCCGCATCATGCTCGACCCGTCCGGCGCGGCCCGCGCCCTTGACGCTGCCGACGCATCCGGACCGGGATACGACGGCCTGATGCTCGATCACGCCCGCTTTCCCCCCGGCCACTTTCTCGGCTGGGCGCCGGGGCGCACGCCTGCCGCCGTCCCGGACGAGATCGCCTGGCCACTCGACCCCGGCGCCGACTTCGTCCTGCAGCTTCACCTGCTGCCCGACGCGAGCGAACGCCTGGACATCCAGCCGGAAGTCGCCCTCCATTTCGCCGACCGGCCCGCGCCGCTCACGCCGGTCTCCGTGCTGTTGACGTCGAAGGCGATCCGGATCCCGGCCGGCGACGACGCGCACGTCATCCAGGACAGCTACCGGCTGCCGGTAGCTGTCGACCTCCTCGCCGTCGCCCCGCACATGCACTACCTGGGCCGACACGTGGAGGCCAATGCAACGCTGCCGGACGGCACCGAGCGCGCCCTGCTCCGGATCGACGACTGGGACTTCAACTGGCAGGACGAATACCGCTACCGCGAGCCGGTCCACCTGCCGGCCGGCACCCGGGTCGCGGTCCGTTTCACGTTCGACAACTCCGCCGGGAATCCCAGCAATCCGAACGACCCGCCCGCGGAGGTCCGTTTCGGGCCATCGGCATCGGATGAAATGGCGGAACTGATGCTGCAGGTCCTACCGGTGGGAGACACGGCCACGCTGCTGGCCAGCCTCGCGGTGAAGGGCGCCCGCGACGACATCCTCGCCTACCAGACGCTGCTGCAAGCGGACCCGGACGACCCTGTCAATCACACCGCCCTCGCGGTCCGCTATCTCGACGTGGGAGAGCATGCCGTCGCCGGCGAGCATCTGACCCGCGCGATCGCACTCGCGCCGGAGTTCGCCGACGCGCACTACAACCTCGGGAGCGTGCGCCTCGCGGAGGGTGATATCCCCGGTGCGATTGCCGCCTTCCGCCGCGCAATCGAACTGCGCCCCGACTACGCGGAAGCGCACAACAACCTGGGCGGCCTGCTGGCGTCGACGGGGGCGGCCGACGAGGCGGCGACGCACTTCCGCGCCGCAATCGAAGCCGACCCGGCGAACGCCGGCGCGCACTTCAACCTGGCCGGTCTCCTCTTCGGGCGCGGCGACACTCGGGCCGCTATCGAGCACTACCGCGCCGCTCTGGAGGTGGCACCGGACGACGCCGACACGCTCTACAACCTGGCGGTCGCGCTGCGCAGCACGGGTGACGACGCCGACGCCGAAGAAGCGGGCGCCCATCACGCCCGCGCGTTGGCCATCGACCCGTCGCTGGCCGCTCGCTAGCTTGGTGCGCCGGCCTCCGGGCCGGCAAGAGAACAACGGTCGATGCCGGCGTGGACGCCGGCGCACCTTGGTGACCTAACCAGGCAACTCGGACAGCAGACCGGCGATATCCGGGTGGTCGGGGTGGACGAGGAGGGCGCTCTCGAGCCAGGCCCGCGCCTCCTGAAAGCGCCCGAGCTGGGCGAGAATGACACCCCGGACGATCCACGCGTCGGGGAAGGCGGGGTCTATATCGACGGCGCGTTCGAAATGAACCTGTGATTCCTCCAGACGGCCCGTCACGCGGAGCGCCTCGGCCAACCCGAGGATCGCTTCCAGGTAGTTGGGCCGCGCCCGGAGCGCCTCTTCGTATCGTGCAATCGCCGCGTCGTGACGTCCTTCGATCCCGTGAATGACAGCCAAGCCGAAGTGCGCCTTCTCGAAGTCGGGCGCGACGGCGAGCGTCGCCTCGAACTCCCGTACTGCGCCCGCCGTGTCGCCCGCCATCATCAGGGCGGTCCCGAGCCGGTGGCGCAAGACGGGGTCGTCCGGCATTGCGACGAGTCCGTCCCGGAAGATGGCCTCTGCGTCGCTGAACCGGCCCGCGTCCATCGCCTGCATGCCGCGCCGCTCGTAGGCAACCGTGCTGCGGAGCACGCCGCTGTAGGCCGCCATCAGCGGATCCGGCGGCGACGGCTCAGCATCGCCCCGCCGGCGAAGATGCTCCTCCACCTTCGCGCGGTCTCCCAGCGCCCGGTACGCCATCGCCAGGTCGTAGTGGAGGCTGGACGGCCCGGGCGCAAGCGCCACGGCGCGCTCGAGGAACGAGACGGCGCCCGCGGCGTCGTCCGCGGCCAGTGCGGCGCGCCCCAGCCCGGCGAGCGCCGCCGCGGAGGTCGCGTCGACCGCAAGGGCGCGTTCGAACAGTGCCGTGGCGTCTACCGCACGGCCTCCGTCCAAGTGGAGTCGGCCGAGCTGCACGAGCGACGGGACATGCGCCGGATCGAGCGCGAGGGCTCGCGTCAGCCAGTCGGCCGCGGTGGCGGTGTCGCCCGTGCGCCGATGGAGCTGGGCCAGGTAGTACGGCCAGCGCAGCTCGTCCGGCTCGCGGGCGTGCGCCTGCCGAAAGGCGACGTCGGCGGCGTCGAGGAAGCTGGCGGCCATCAGGACGAGGCCAAGATCGCCCCACGCGCCTTGATCTTCGGCCGCGGCGTGACGGGTGCGGATCTCGTCCCGGACCAGCGGGGCGAGGGGGGAGATGTCAGGCAGGACAAACCCGGGCGGCGGCGCCACGGGAGCGATCCGGGAGGCTCCTCCCGTCTCGCCGGACGGGCCGCAAGCTGCGAGCGCCGCGGCGCAGACAATGACGCCGAGCAGTTTCGCCTTCTTCATCCGGTCGCTCCTGCGGCCGGAGGGAGCGGGGTCCGGCAGGGCTGGCCGGATTCGTAGCGGGCCAGATTCTCGGCGAGATAGGGAGCCGCCCAGGTCTGACCGGTCTGTTGCGCGACGGCGATCGCGCGGCGCTGAAAGTCGACCGCTTCACCGAAACGGCCCGCTTCGGCGAAGGCCATGGCGAGCGTTTCGAACAACTCCATGCTGGCCGGCGCGTTCCGTTGCGTCTCCAGCAGCGCGAGGGCACGAGCGCCGTCGCGCACGCCGCCGTCTGGCGCCGCCGCCAGAACCCGCACCAGGAGGAATAGGATCCGCGTGTCGTCCGGATGGATCTCTCGCGCCCGCGTCAGCCAGTCGCGGGCCTCGCGATAGCGCGCGAGCTGAACGAGCGACACACCGCGGGCCATCCAGGCGTCCGCCATCGCCGGATCCACCACAGTGATCCGCTCCAGGTGCGGCAAGGCGTCGGTCAGGCGCCCCATGCGGTTCAGCGTGTCCGCGACGGCGAAGCGCGCGTCGAGGTAGTCGGGGCGATGCATGACCGCCGCTTCGTACGACTGAAGCGCCTCCGCGAAGCGGTTGCCCTGCACATGCAGATCCCCGAGGCTGAGGTGCGCCTCCGCGAAATCGGGCGCGAGCCGCAACGCTTCCTCGAACTGCGCCCCCGCCCCGCGGACGTCCCCTGATTCCATCAGGGCGACCCCCAGGCGGTGATGCAGCGTGGCGTCGTCCGGCGCCAGCGCGAGCCCCTCGCGGAACGCGGCGGCGGCCTCGTCGAAGCGGCCCGCGGCGAGCGCACGCATGCCGCGCCGCTCGTGCGCGAGGCCGCTGTCGAGCAAACCGGTCTGGGCCTGCAGCAGCGGATCGGGGAGGGCCGGCGCGCCCTCGCCATGCTGCGCCAGGTGCTGGGCCGCGCGCTCCGGATCGCCCAGATCGCGGTAGGCCATGCCGAGGCTGTAGTGGAGGCTCGTCGCGCCCGGCTCCAGGCGAAGCGCACGCTCCAGGTAGGCGGCCGCACTCTCCGCATCCTGCTGCGCCAGCGCGGCGCGCCCAAGACCCGCAAGGGCGGCGGCCGAAGCGGGCGCCAGTGCCAGGGCGCGCTCATAGGCCGCCGCGGCGTCGCCCGGCGCGCCCTGATCGAGGAGCATCTCACCGAGCCAGACCAGTGACGGCAGGTGCTCCGGGTCGATCTCGAGGGCGCGCTCGAAGTTGGCGATCGCTTCCCCGCGGCGGCCCGTAACCTGCTGTATATGCGCGAGATAGTAGAACCAGCGGAGGTCTTCTGGATCCGCCGCCCGCGCGTGGCGATAGGCGCTCTCCGCCGGAGTCACGAAGCCCGCCGCCTGGAGGACCATGCCGAGTTGGCCCCAGGCCTCGGCGCGCTCCGAGCCGGACGCGTTCGCGGTGTCAGCGCCTTGGGCGGCGTCGTAGCGCGCGCGGAGTTGCCGCGCCACGGAAGGCGCCAGACCGTCCAGGTCGGGAAGCACCACGGGCTGGAGTGGCGCGTCCAAAGGCGACGGGTCGGCAACCGGAGAGACTGTGCACCCGGCAAGGAGCAGCGCGATCAGGGCGACACGCGCGCTCGGGATCATGGCGGCCCGCCGTCGCCCCGGGTCAGCGTGGTGTAGGTGTCGACAGGAACGTCCGACCAGGCCTCGACCGATCCGTTCGGCCAGATGACCTGCACGTCCACGGGGTTGGCGGCGTCGCCCAGGCCGACGAGGACACGCGGGTCGTGCGCCGACGCGTAGCTGCCGTCCGCACGTGCGCGCCGGTGGCGCGTTACGCCGTCCGTCGCCGTTACCGCCACACGCGTGCCGGTCTGGTCGCGCACCGCCGCCCCACCTCCCGCGGGGGCCCCGGCGACGAGCCGCAGGCCGATCCAGTGCCGGTCCTGCCCCACCTCGTTCATCAGCAACCGGGCCGGGCCGGCCGCGTTCGCGAGCACAAGGTCGGTATCGCCGTCGTTGTCCACGTCGCCGAACGCCAGGCCGCGACTCACTTCCGAGAGTGTGAACACCGCTCCGGCGCGATCCGTCGCCACCTCGAAACGCGTCCCGCCGAGGTTGCGGAATACCTGGTTGCGCTGTTGCAGCGCGAACGGGTTGTCGGACGAGTACTCCTCGAGATTGAGCACGACCGATCCGTTGACGGCGACAATGTCGAGCCAGCCGTCGTTGTCGATATCGATCCAGCCCATCCCGAAACCCGTGTGCGGCAGGCTGGCGGCCCGGATACCGAACGCTGCGCTCCGATCGCTGAACGACCCGCCGCCGTTCACGTACAGCGTGCTCCCCTGCCCCGCCAGTTCCGTGATGAACAGGTCCTCGTCGCCGTCGTTGTCGAAGTCGCCCGCGTCCACCCCCATGTCGGCCTTCGCCTCCCCGCTGGAACCGAGCGCGGCTCCCTGAATCAACGCATCGTTCCGGAACGTGCCGTCCTGCTGATTGATCCAGAGTTGATTCTCCCGCTGGTCGTTGGCGACGAAGAGGTCCAGCCAGCCGTCGCCGTCGAAGTCGGCGGCGGTCGCTCCGAGCGCGGGGCCGAACTCCCGGCCGAGACCGGCGGCGGCGGTCACGTCCTCGAACGTGCCATCGCCCCGGTTGCGGTAGAGAACATCGGGACGCGGCAGGCTCACCTCCGGCGGGCAGTAGTCCATCGGGCCCGAGGGCGCGAAGCAGGGCGAATGGGATTCCAGCGTGTAGGTGAGGTAGTTGCCGACGAAGAGATCCAGAAGACCATCGCGGTCGTAGTCGAAGAAGGTTGCGGGCACGCCCCACGACGGGTCGTCGGTACCCGTGGCCGCCGACACGTCGGCGAACGTGCCGTCACCCTGGTTGCGCAGCATGCGGTTCGGCCCGAATCGGGTGAGATAGAGGTCGATCCAGCCGTCGTTGTCGTAGTCGCCGGTGGCAACGCCCATGCCGTAGCCATCGGAGGGAATCCCGGCCGCGTCGGTCACGTCCGTGAACCGGAGAATGCGCACGCCATCCGGCCCCACGGCCAGATCGTTTCTGAACAGGCGGTCGCCGGGTGGCTGATCAGCGGGAGGTGGCAGGATCGCACTGCCCCCCCCGAGCGTTTCCCCCTGCGCGAGGTAGACGTCGAGATCGCCGTCGTTGTCGTAATCGAAGAGAGCAACCCCGGGCGCCATCATCTCGGACTGGTAGAACTGGCCGGTCATGCCGTTGACGTGCGTGAAGCGCAGACCCGCTTCGAGCGCGCGGTCGACAAACCAGTCCCCGGCCGGACCGGTGTTCTCCGTCGCGGCAGCCGGAATGGGAGAATCGTCCGGTATTGGGCGAGACTCGGGCGAGGCGCCGCCGCCGCACGCGGCAGGCAGCGCGACGGCGACAATGAACGCGAGGGCGATGAGGACCGACGGCGTCACATCACGGGGGTGACACGGACCGTCACATCCTCGCGCGCGATGCCGACGCCAATCTCCAGGGCATCGGCGGTGATGCCCTCCGCCGGACGCGAGTAGGTGATGATGTATTGGCCGAGGATCTCGTTCGCGAGACCGACCAGGGGCTTGTCGAGCCCGGCGCTCGCGTAGAGGTTCGACAGCCGGCCGCCGGTCCGCTGGGACACCGTTTCGAATACTTCGAGCCAGTCGCGCGTCTCGCGGGCCATGATCGAGTTCCGGATGTTATTGTCGACCCGGCCGCTGAAGGCCGACTGGCGGTCGAAAACGCCGCGCCCGACCACCTCGAACGACTCGCGACTTCGGAGGGCAATGATGTGAACCGGTGCGCCAATCGCCTGCAACACGCCGATCACCTGCTCCACCGGCCGCGTCGTATTGTTGGGGGACACTTCGGCAAAAGCGCCGGCAAGTTGATCCGACGCAAGGATGACGATCGTGGGCCTCGACGGCTGACGCTCACTGATGTCAATGGCCGCGTTCACCAGCGCGTCCTGAAAGCGGGAGATCGCATCCTCCGTCGGAAACAGCCCGTCTATCGCGTCCTGCATACGCGTCATGTCCGTGGTGGGCGCGACGAGACGCACCGGCAGGTCGCCGAAGGTCACGAGCGACATCCGCGCTTGACCGTTCAAGGCATTCACGAACGCACTCAGCGCATTCCGCACATGCGTCGTAGCCGGCACTACCGCGCCGCTGGTATCCACCAGCAAGGAAACGTCCGCGGGTCCGCTGGGGCGCGCCAGGTACAGCACCTCGCGCCGCACACCGTTCTCGGTGATGCTCACTTCGTAGGGCCGCAGATCCGTGATCGGCAGCCCGTCGCTGTCGAGCACGGTTAGATACATCTGCTGCGATGACTGCGCACCCAGGTGCGCAGTCCCGTTCCAGAATCCGGCAACCGTTACGGCGACGACGGCGGCAACGACAACGCACCTGCGGAACAGCGCCAGTCTCGTCATGATTCGTCTCCCCGCCACGCTTGCCACGTCACACTATACGCCAGTTGGGAGCCGGTTGCCGGCCGTACTGCAACGCCAGAAAGAAGGGCCGGGGAACCTCTGCGGCTCCCCGGCCCTTCGGGTTGACGTGCGGCTCCTTCCTCAGGAGGAGCCCAGGTCCGCGCGACCTACCAGTAGAGGTGCGTCGCGACCTGGAGGAACCGACCCTGGATCGACCGGAGCACGTTGCCGAGCGAGCCGCCGTACTCGTTGGTCGTACTGATGATCGGCGTCAGGTTGAAGATGTTGTAGACATCCAGCTGGATGTTCAGACGCTGCCCGCCCGGGAGATCGAAG
The DNA here is from genome assembly GCA_009838525.1 of Acidobacteriota bacterium. Taxonomy (NCBI): domain Bacteria; kingdom Pseudomonadati; phylum Acidobacteriota; species Acidobacteriota bacterium. The sequence goes on along the minus strand of VXRJ01000035.1, from coordinate 340,564 downwards.
ATCTTCCGGATCGAGGCATCGATCTGGTTCAGGCGGTCCTGGTAGGTGGACCCACCCGGCATCAGCGGGAGGAAGACCGCACCCAGCCGGTCGACCGGGGTGTCGGCCATGACGCCCATGGACGCCGCCGCCGCCATGTCCAGCTTGCCATCCGCCGTGAAAGGGATCTGCCCGCCGTTGGCGGCCATCGCCTGCTCGACATCCACGCCCGTCGCCGGGAACGTGCTCGTCTCGACGCGGTAGCCGACGTTGCCGAGCCGGGCAAGGCTGCCCCAGAGGGTGCCGCCACCGTTTAGGCCGCCCGAGGTCGCGCCGCCATAGGTGCCGATGGCCAGCATCTCACGCGGCGTGTAGCTCTGCAGCGTCCCGCTGAGCTGGAAGCCGCCCGGCAGCGGCACCGTGCCCGACATCTTGAACTCGTGGAGCCAGGGGACGCCCCAGTAGCTGGCGTCGCAGAAGGCCCAGTCGTTCGGACTGGAGACGCTGTCGCACCGCCGGATGACGTTGCGCTCGATGGTGTAGGCGCCGAAGATGGTCGCTCCACCCGCCCCACGAACGTTGAAGCCGCCCTCGAAGCCGTTGTACCGCTCCGAGTACTCCCCACCGTAGGGACCGAGGTTCGCGGCCGTCCCGGACAGGATGTTCTCCAGCCGGTTGTCCGAAGCCTCACCCCTCCGGGAGTCCTTCAGGGCGTAGACCGGCAGCATGTCGTAGGTGTCCCCGCTACCCGCGGTGAAGCACGGGAAGCCGTTCGGGGCCGCCCGCGTTCCGGCCGACGGACCGCACGGATTCGGCACCTCGAAGTAGACGTAGTCGTCCGGGCCCCGCGAGGCGTTGTACTGCCGCAGACCGCCGAACGAGTCGCGCCGGTACCAGTTGAAGCTCACCGACAGACCCGGCCGCAACTCGTGGTCGATGCCGACGTTGAGCAGGCCGGCCCACGGACGGTCGAAGTTGCCCTCGACGATGTCCGGCGTGCCGCCCGGCAGGCCGAAGTCCTGCGCGTTGCCGGTCGGGCCCGATTCCCAGTCCTGCGCGTAGTCGTCGCCGTTGGTGCCCCCGGAGTTCGTCGTACCCGGGATACCGCGGGTGTACGTGTCGCCGGGACCGGAGTTCGGACCGTACGCCAGCATGGCCACGTCCTGACCGTAGTTCATGGCCAGCCAGTCCCACGTCGCACAACTGTTGTCCATGAAGTTGTACGCGCAGTCCCACCAGTTCGATGAGGTCCACTGGACCTTTCCGGTGTGGAACCGGTCGGCGACGCTGTGCGTCGTCGAGGCGTGGTACTTGCCCCACGAGAACTTCAGCGCCGTCCGCGCGTCACCGAACAGGTCGTAGGCGAAACCGAGACGCGGCGCCATGCCGGCCCAGTTGGGCAGGTTCTCCTTGTCGGGGATGCCGCCCGGGATCCGCGTCGCCCAGCGCGTGTTGTACGGCCGGAGCGTCTCGTCGACGTAACCCTGGATCCGTTCCCACCGCACGCCGAGGTTCAGCGTCAGACGGTCTATCGTCCAAGTGTCCTGAACGTACAGCGCCGTGTCCACATACCCGAGGTTGTAGGTCGAGAAGTGGTTCGTCCGGCCGATCTGCCGCGGCAGACCGTCGCCCGTGTACCGCTGGCGGATGGCGCCGTTCACGTTCTCGTTGTGCTGGAACGGCCCAAAACTGGTCATCAGACCGACCTTGATGTTGTGCGAGCCGGTGACGTACGACACCGAGCTGTTCGTGTTGAACCGCTCGACGTACGCCGTCCGGTCGCCCCAGTGGTACCGGTCCGCGAAGTTCGTCGCGGCCGAGCGCCGCAACGTGCTCGCGTAGTACGGGTGGATGATGTCCGGGCTGATGCTGCCGCTCGGGTTCACCACCGTCGTGTTGTCCGTCATGCCCATGTAGAGGCCGCCCACCTGGTGCAGGTGGTTCGTGCCGTCCCAGGTGCCGGGCGCGTAAGCCCCCATGCCCTGCATCGTCGCCATCGGCGACGGGAAGCACGGCGGCACCTGGCACGTCGGCCAGCCGCGGTAGCCGTCCATCACGTCCGGGTTGCCCCAGCCGGCGTAGTTGCCGAACAACTGCGAGTGCGACCACTGGCCGGCGAGGTTCCCGCCCGGGCCGTTCGGAGGCGTGGCCTCCTGGTCGACGTTGCTCCAGTTCTCGATCGTGGCGGAGTAACCCACCTCGAGGAGGAGCCGGTTGCTCAGCGTCGACGTCCACTTCGCGCCGCTCACGTAGTAGATCGGCGAGCCGTGGTGACGGCTGGCGGTGCCGACGTCGACGCGGGCGTCGTAGTCGTGGAACCGCTGCTTGATGATCCGGTCGAGGTAGGCCGAGAACTTGTTGCTCTGCGTCACCTGCGTGGTCAGACGGAGCAGGCCGCTCGTCATCCGGTCGTCGTTGATGCCCGGGAAATACTCTCGGCCATCATTCCCGTCGAGTGCGGGCGGTGGGATCGGATTGCCCTCGGCGTTCCTCCCCAGGGTGAAGTACCGGTTCGTCAGCCCCGACATGTTCTGGTAGAAGCTGTTGGTGACCGGCACGTCGAGGTGGTAGCGCCGCGCGCTGCCGAAGAACCAGAACCGATCCTGGATGAACGGCCCGCCGTGCGCCACGTTCAGGTCGTAGGTCTCCTGGATCGACTCGACCGACCGGCCGCCGCGTTGCGCGTACCGATCCGTCAGGTTGTCGGACTGCAGCGCGCCGTCCGCGAAGGCGAAGTAGTTCTGCCCGCTGTGGGTGTTGCCGCCCTCGCGCGGAATCATGCTGATCCGCACGCCGCCGGTCGACGTCTCGGCCCCGATGCCGCTCGTGTCGTACACCATCTCCTCGTTCGCGAGGAGGTTGATGTAGTTCTGGTTCGCACCGTCATAGCCGGACGACGCCACGTGCTGGCCGTCGATCAGCGTGGTCGTCTGCTGGACGCCCATGCCGTGGACCGACATGTAGGTCTGCTGCGCCGCGGTGGTCAGCCCGACCTCCGGCCGGTTCAGCTTGACGCCCGGAATCAACTGGGCCGTCGACTGCATGTTGCGGCCGGTCGGGATGGCGTCGAGCACCTCGCGGGTGAGGACCTCGGCCTGCGTGACCGACTGCACGTCGACGACCGGCGCCTCGCCGGAGACGGTAACCGTCTCCTCGAGGGCGCCGACCGACAGCTCGGCGTCGAGGGTCAGCACGAAGCCGGCCGGCAACTCCTGCTGCTCGACCACAACGGTCGAGAAGCCGGGCAGCGTGAACGTAATCGTGTACGTCCCCGGCCGCAGGTCGACGATGTTGTACTGCCCGGTGCCGTCACTGATGGCGACGCGGCTGCCCTCGATAAGGGCGGGGCTCGATGCCTCGATCGTGACACCCGGCAGTATGCCTCCGGTGTTGTCGCTGACAACGCCGGCAATGCTGGAATCACCCTGGGCGAAGGTTGCGGTGGGCGCAAATGCCAGGGCTGCGAGGACGACGAACGCAAACGAACGCTTCATGGATCCCTCCTCCATCAAAACGACTCGCGAACGCACGAACTACCCCGAACGTGTTTATTTCCCCTGCAAGATCCAAGCCAATGATCACCATAGACCCCAGCACGGGCGGAGCGGTCGCAAATAGCTGTCTTTACTGTGGGTTACCCCCCTGCGTGTGGTTCGTGCCGGTGGGCTTTTGCGCCACGCTTGCGCGCCATATGTCCATAGTTTTGGATCAGCGATCCAACTGATCAGATTTCCTGGCCACTACTACGGAATGGCGCCGCGAGGCCAGGGCGTATCGGATGGTTGGCCGGCCTGGTAGCGCTGGAGCACCACGCGGAGGTGCGCGACGTACGGCGCAGGGAACCCACCCGACTCTGCAGCCTGGACGAGATCGCGCTGAAGAGTTGCTGCTTCCTGGTAGCGACCGGACGCGGCCAGCGCCATGGCAAGGGTCTCGCCAAGGTCGAGACTCGGCTCGAGCTGCTCCACCAACGCGTTTGCAATGTGTTACGTGCGTCACCGGCGTACCCTGGGATGGGTTGCAGTGAAGACCCCCTCCACAGGGGCTGCATCGACATGGTCCAAGGGAATGCGGGGCGTATCCAAGATCTTAGATTCAGGGCGTCAGGACCTTGCTCTCGCCGCCGCCTCGGCCAGTCGCCGCGCCTCAACCACGTAACGTCGATACGTCTCGCGCAGGCCGATGAGGAACGCGCGCAACTGCTCCCGGTCATGGGGGTCGGACAGGACGTCGGACACCCGGAAGGGCGCCTTGATCACGGCCGAGCACACCGTCGAGTGGATGCGCCGATCGAAGTGAGCCACGGCGATCGGAACGATCCACGGTTCGGGCTCGACACTCGCCGCGAGGCGGAAGGCTCCGGGCTTGAAGGGACCCGGCGAGTCCTCGGTCCAGTAGCTGGTCCCCTCCGGGCTCAGGATCAGGTTGGCGCCGGCGCGCAGATACCGGGCCGCCGTCTCGTAGAACTCCGACTGGCGGTGTTGGCGCTGCTCCGGTGTCTCGTCGAGGCGGTCCGACTCGTGCGTATACACGGAGATGTGCCCCAGACGGTTGTAGTAGTCCTGGTGGCCGTACTCGGTGCCGCGGCTGTGCCGGACGACGCGGATGCCGCTGTCGCCGTACTTCCGGTCGAGGATCATCGCGCTGACGAAGTGCGAGTCGAGGGTCAACTGAAAGTTGTTCGGCAGCGTGTTGTGCTCGTGGTTCTTCAGGTGGTTGAAGATAAAGACCTGCCCTGGCTCGGAGGGCAGGTTCTCCTCGCCGGCCAGCACGTAGTGGATCTGGCGGAACGCCTGCTGGAAACCGCGGGCGCACAGCTTGCGGACGTCGGCGGGCGGCATCGTGGCGGGCGCGCTGACGACTGCGTGATACACGTGGCGAAGCGCCTCGAAGAAGTCATGCTCGTGCCTCACGTCGCGCAGCATCTCCTGGCAGAGACGGGCCAGGTTCCGTTCAAGCGCGACGTCGCTCCGCACCATTCTCTCGAGGATCGCGAATGCATCGCCCACCGTCAGTTGACTGTCGAGCAGGTGGGGCAGCTCGTGCAGCGGCGAGTGGACGCTGAGCTGGGTGCAGCTCTGCTCGATCAGGTTGCCCACTGCCAGCTTTTCCTTTTCGAAGCGGCGCGAGATGAAGAGGGCGCGGGCGGCGCGGAGCCGCGTCGAGGCGAGCCAGAGGAGGCGCCGCGTGAGAACGCACGCGAACTGCGGATCGCCGCGCAACACGGGATCGAGCTGCGCCGGGTCGACACGGTAGACGGTGCAGTCGCGAAGCGCGACGACCGTGGCCGCCTGCCGGTCGACGCCACCGAGTCCGGCGAGGGCGACGACCGCACCCGGATCGGTCAGCGTCCGGAGCGCGAACGGTTCGGTCTTGCCGGGCGGCCGGAAGTTCAGTGCGACCCGGCCGGTGGCGAGGATCCAGAGACCTGACGTTGCGTCGCCCTGGGAGACCAATCGCTCCCCACGGCAGAAATAGCGGCTCTCGACCGTGCTCGCGAGCGTGCGGAGGGACGCTTCGTCGAACACTTCGAAGAACGCCGACCGCCGAAGCAGGTCCATCACCGGAGGCGGCGCGCGGTTGTAGGTTTCCTCTTCTCCCTCATCCTGGAGCGCCCGGGCGAAGTTCGTGGGGGTCTGCGAGTACTCCGTGACGCGGGCACGCGCTTCCGCCAGGCGGGCATAGCACTGCCGGAGGATCGCTTCGAGCATGGCCATTCCCGTCTGCGGGCTGTCTTCGAAGAGGCGTTCGAGAGCGGCGCACTCGAAGCGGAGCGTGCGCGTGGCGCGGGTGGCGACCACGGTCGTCACGTAGCGGCGCGGCGCGAGGAAACCGGACCACCCGATGGCGGTCCAAGGGGTATCGCGATGGCCGACATCGAGATCCTCGTTCCCTTCCTCCAGACGGATCTGGTAGCGGACGGCGCCATCGACGAGAAAGTAGAACCAAGCCGCGGGCGCGAACTGCTGCGTCAGAACGTCGCCGGGCTCGAAAGTTCGCTCCTCGCCGAGGGTGGCCAGACGATTCCATTCCGCGTCGTTGGCCGCGTCGAGCCAGCCGGACTCGGCACGGAGGAACGCGGTACACTCGTCACGCAGATCGGGCGGCGCCACTTCCGGCATGGCTGACTACGACTCTACAATCCCGGCGTTCGCGGTGGCAGCGACGGCCGCCCGCGAAACGCGGCCGCCGATCACGCGGCGCGGGGATTTCCGGCGGTTCTGGCGGGAAACACGGGAGGAACTGGCCAGCGTCGCGCCCGATCCCAGGCTCGGTGTCGCGGTAACCTCGGCCGAGGGCGCGCGGATCACACCCGTGAAGTTCGCTTCCCTGGACAACTGCGACATTCAGGGCTTTCTGCTGACGTGCGAGGCAAACCGTGCGCCAGTCACCGGTGCGCCGGTTGCCGGGGCAACTCACCCCGGTGCGCCGGTCGGTGCGCCGGTCTCCCGACCGGCATCTACCGCCCGGCCGGTCGTGATCACCACGCACGGCTACAACTCGCAGTGCAACCCCGTACTGGAGGCAAGGCATACGGTCGCCTGCAACGCCGACCTCTTCTGCTTCGATGTCCGGGGTTTCGGCCTGTCACGCAGGGCGTGCGACCTCCACCCGGAGGGTTACATCCTGACCGGTGCGACCGACCCGCGCCGCTCCATTCTCCGCGGCGCCGTAGGCGACTACGTCCGCGCCGCCGAGGTCGCCCGACTGCTGGGGAGTGGGAGCGGGGGAGTCGTCTTTCATGGGCGGAGCTTCGGCGGCGCGCTTGCCCTGGCGGCGCAGGCAGTGTCGCAGATGGCCGACTTTCTGGCGGTGGCGGTGCCGACCTTCGGCTGGGCGTTCGGACGGCGGCACCTCGTGAAGGAAGGCTCGGGCAAGGAAATCAACGACTACCTGGAGCGGCATCCATCACACGAGGAGGCGGTGATGGAGACGATGTCCTACTTCGACACGGTAAACGTGGCGGACCGGATCGGGTGCCGATCGATCGTGGGTGTCGGCCGACGGGACAACGTCGTGCCGGCCGCGACCGTGTACGCGATCACGAACCACATGTCGCCGCCCCCTGAGATTGTCGAACTGCCGGTGAGCCACTCGGACGACCCCGACGAACGCCACTGGACGGGATTCGACGACCGCTGGACGGCCGAGGTGGCTACGTTACGCAGCAGCCATCAGTACTCGTCGTAGCCTTCGGTCAGTTCGATGTAGGTGCCAGCCGGATCGGTAAGGAACGCGCTCTTCAACCCGACGCTCTCGTCCTCACGGTACTCGACGTCGAACTCGACTCCCTTCGCCTTCAGCATCTCGGAGAACGCCTCCAGGTTGTCCACTTCGAAACCGATGCGATCGAGGGCGCGGCCGCGCGTCGGTTCGGTCGGCTCGTCGGTTCCTGCGAAGCTCATGTTCATGCCGGGCACATCGGTCGTCGTCCCGATCCGGCCGCGCGGGCGGATGCGCAGGTTGAACACCTCGGAGTACCAGTCGAGCAGCGCTTCGTGCTCCGGCGTCCAGAAGTGGATGTGGTAGCCGGCGATCGGGACATGCAGCGACGGGTCTTCCTGCAGTTCCACCCAGACACCGTCAGGCGCCATGACGTAGGCGTTCGGCATGCCCTCGGCGCCGGTGAAGATCTCTCCCGCCTCCATGCCGGCGGCGGTCCAGCGATCGAGGAACTCGGCGGTGTTGCGCACCTTGAAGCCGAAGTGGTCCATGACCGAGCCCTGCGTCGGCCCCGTCGGCTCGCGCTCCGTCAGCGCGATCAGGAAGTTCGGCAGCCGGATGGCGGTGAGCGGCCCCTTCTGGACGACCGTGCCGCCGAACCAGTCGACCCAGATCTTCTTGTGGGCCTCCAGGTCGGAGACGTTCAGGTGGACGTGGCCGAACGTGATCCCGTCCTCATTCGGTATGGCGAGCTGCGCTTCGGCGACGGGCGTAAAGACGACGGCGAGGACGACGGCCAGCGTGGCGGTCAGCAGCTTGGTCATGATGCCTCCTGCAGGCCCCTAGTGTATCGTGCCTTTCATGACCAGAAGGATCTTCGGCGCGGTCGTCTTGATCGTGGCCGTCGGCTGCGGCGGAGGCGCCGGACCGGTGACGGACGAGGATGCCAGCGTGTCCGGCGACGGGTCTTCGCGCGTTGCGCCCGCGGACCGTGCGTCTGCGGACGATGCGTCCGTGGCGGAGACTGGCCTGCCCCGCTTCCGGATAGACCCGTTCTGGCCGGCGGAGCTGCCCAACAACTGGATCCTGGGGCAAGCGGCGGGCGTGGCGGTCGACGGCGAGGACCACGTCTGGCTGCTTCACCGGCCGCGGACGCTGGACGCGCGGCAGCGCGGCGAGGAAGGGATGTGCTGCGTGCCGGCGCCGCCGGTGATCGAGTTTGCGCCGGACGGCACGGTGCTCCGCTCCTGGGGGGGCGAGGGCGACGGCTACGAGTGGCCCGAGAGCGAGCACGGGATCCACATAGACCACGAGGGGTATGTCTGGATCGGCGGGAACGCGGCCGACGACGCCCACATCCTGAAGTTCACGAGGGACGGGGAGTTCGTCCTCCAGATCGGGCGGTACGGCCAGAGCGGTGGAAGCAACGACACGGAGAACCTGGGACGGCCCGCGGATATCCGCGTCGATCCGGACGCCAACGAGGTGTACGTCGCCGACGGCTACGGGAACCGGCGCGTCGTCGTTTTCGACGCTGCCACCGGCGCCTACCGGCGGCACTGGGGCGCGTACGGCGAGCGGCCGGACGACGTCGAGCTTCCAGCGTACGATCCGGGCGCCGAGCCGATCCGTCACTTCCGGAGCCCCGTGCACGGCATCGCGCTGGCGAGCGATGGCCTGGTCTACGTCGGGGACAGGACCAACAACCGGATCCAGGTATTCCAGAAGGATGGGACCTTCGTTCGCGAGGCGTTCATCCGGCCGGAAACGCTCGGGAGCGGCTCGGCGAGTGGCGTAACGCTGTCCATCGATCCGGCACAGCGCTGGCTCTTCGTGCCGGACGGCACGAACAACGTCGTCTGGATACTGGAGCGCGAGACACTCGAGGTTCAGGGGCAGTTCGGACGACTCGGCAAGTACGCCGGCCAGTTCTACCGCCTGCACAACCTCGCCATCGACTCGCGGGGCAACCTCTATACGACCGAAGTGAACGTCGGCCAGCGAATTCAGAAATTCGAACGGATGTCCGGCCCGCAATAGTCAACCCCACGCCAGCCAGAGCGGTTGGCCCGCAACGTCAGTGACCTTCCCGTGCGCGCTGTTCCTGCGCGCGCTGTTGCTGCTCGTCCTTCTCCTGCTCGCGGTCCAGGCGGAAGACGAACCAGAGCACCGACGCAAGGGCGCCGACGGCAACCATCACGATCGATGCGATGGTCAGGATGGTGATAGTCGTGTTCGGGTCCATTCGGTCGTTTATCCTACCTGACCGATGTCCCGGGTGAGCCGCCGCAAACGCCAGGCCCAACCGTCCCCTCACCAGATCGCCGCTTCGGACCGGCCCGCCACTCCAGGCCAGGGTGGCTTCGGCCTCCCGCTCCTCCTGACACTGGCGCTCGCCGCGCTGTGCTTCGTGCCCCGGATCCGGGAAGATGAACTGCTTACGGCGTCATTCGCCGGGGCGGCAGGGTTGCTGCTCGTCTGGCAGGGAGCCCTTGCCCTGCGCCTGCGCCGCCGGGCTGCCACTGCAATCCCGCAGGCCGACTCGAGTGAGCGCGCCGCCTCGAGCGAGCCGGGCGGCGGCAAGCGCGGCGCCGCCGCCGGAGGGGGTGCCCCCGGAGTCGTGACGTCGCTCCGGCCGCAGCACTACGTGCAGGCCGCGGTGCAACTCTCGGTCCTCCTGTACTGGGGCTACTACTGGGGGCCGGTCTACGACCACGCATGGCTGCTGTTCGGACAACTGCTGTTCGCTTACGTGTTCGACATGCTGCTCGCCTGGTCCCGCGGCGAGCGATACGCCCTTGGTTTCGGGCCCTTCCCCATCATCTTTTCGACGAACCTGTTTCTCTGGTTCCGCGACGACTGGTTTGCCCTGCAGTTCCTGATGATCGCGGTGGGATTCCTCGGCAAGGCGTTCGTCCGGTGGGAACGTGAGGGCCGCCGCGTCCACATCTTCAATCCTTCGGCGTTTTCCCTCGGCCTGTTTTCGATCGCGTTGATCGCAACCGACGCGACCTCGATCACCTGGGGCGAGGAAATCGCAACGACACTCACGCTCGCGCCGAACATCTACCTGTTCCTCTTCCTCGCCGGACTGGTGGTGATGTACGCGTTCTCGATCACACTGGTGGCGGCGTCGGCGGCGATCGTGCTGTTCGGACTGAGCGCGCTCTGGTCGGCGACGACCGGGGTGCCCTACTTCATCGACTCGGAGATCCCGACCGCGGTGTTTCTGGGCCTCCACCTGCTCGTCACGGATCCGTCGACCTCGCCCCGCACGCCGATCGGCAAGACGATCTTCGGCGTCCTCTACGGCGGCTGCGTCTTCGGGCTGTATGCCCTGCTCGGTGCGTTCGGCGTCCCCACGTTCTACGACAAGCTGCTCGGCGTCCCGCTGCTGAACCTGGGCGTTCGGCGGATCGACGCCCTCGTCACACGGATCGGGTCGAGCGCGCCGCTGGAGTCGGCAGCCGTATGGCTCGCCCGGCCCCGTGCGAACCTGACCCAGATGGCGGTCTGGATCGCCTTCTTCTTCACGATGGCCGCGCTCGGCGCGACGGACAGCCGGCACCGGGGCGATACCCTTCCGTTCTGGGAGCAGGCGTGCGCCGAGGAGCGCCCACAGGGGTGCGAACGCCTGGTGCAGATCCAGGCGTCCTATTGCGCGGACGCTTCCGCCTGGGCATGCAACGAGTTGGGACGGCACTATCGCGAGGGCGCCCTCGTCGAGGCGAATGCGGAACTGGCGCTCGGCTACTTCGGCCGAGCGTGCGAGTTGCGCTTCCAGCCAGCTTGCCTCAACCTGCTGGCGGGCGACGGCCGCTACCGCGGGCCACCCAAGACGCTCGATCTCCGCTTGCTCCTGCGCGAGGGCGGCGCCAACCTGATGGAGATGCCCGAGCCCGAACTCCATGCGCGCGCTTGCGAACACGGCTGGACCTTCGCCTGCGAGGGGGCACGCTAAGTGCGCCGGGCAACCCGGCCCGCCGCCCTTCCGGCGAACCGGTCCGCCGGGAGGCTCGTCGTGCTCGCCCTGCTCGTAGCCAGCGGCCCCGCCTGCCAGGCGTCCGCGCCGCCGGCCGGACCGGCGCTGCCGGCGACGCTGGAGGGCTACCGCGCCGACGCGTGGTTCCTGCCGGACGATCCCCTGCTCGGCTTTGTCGAGATCCCGGCCGGGCCCTTCGTCATGGGAAGCGACCCGGCGGTCGATCCGCAGGCGTATGACAACGAACGATGGTCGCCGTCCGACGCGCAGGGAACCGTCGATCTGCCTGCCTTCTATATAGGCCGCACGGAGGTGACGGTCGCACAGTTCGGCGCCTACGCCGCCGCTGCCGGCGCCAGCGTCGCCGGCGAAGCGCTGCGCGGCCCGCCCGATCATCCGGTCGCGAACATCTCCTGGCCCGATGCGCTCGCCTACGCGCGGTGGCTGGAGACGACGCTCCGCGGCTGGTCCGGCACGCCTCCGGCGCTTCGCCAGCGCCTGGACCAGGGCTGGCGGATAACGCTACCCACGGAGGCGCAATGGGAAAAGGCGGCACGCGGTACGGACGGCCGCGTGTTTCCCTGGGGCGACACGCCACGGCCGGGCGCGGCAAACGACAACACTGGACCCGGCGCCACGGTCGCAGTGGGTTCCATCGACTGCCCGGACTGTGCGCACGGCCTTAGTGACACGGCGGGCAACGTCTGGGAACTGACGCGCAGCCCCTACCAGCCGTATCCCTACACCGACGCGGACGATGCCGACGACCTGTCGGGCGACGCCCTCTTCATCATGCGCGGCGGTTCGTTCACAGATCCTCCCGCCAACACGCGCGCGGCCGTCCGGGGAGGCGCCGACCCCGGCGCCCGGCGTCCCTTCATCGGCTTCCGCATCGTCCTGACCGTCGACTGACGCGTAACTGCGCTCATCGGCCGTGACGAGCACCTCTAGCGGAAGGCACCCGTAACGACCTGGATTCGGAGCCTACGGCTGCGGCACGAGCTGCGGCAGCACGTAGGCGAAGATCATGGTCACGACGCCCATGAACAACGCCAGGATGATGCTGTGCTTCAGCGTGATCCGGAACAGGCGGCCCTCCTGGGACGACGCCATGCCGGTGGCGGCGACCGCGACCGCGATGCTCTGTAGCGAGATCATCTTGCCCATGACCCCGGTGGCCGCGTTCGTCGACGTGGTCAGGATCGGGTTGAGATCCAGGGCGTTGGCGGTCACCGTCTGCAACGTGCCGAAGAGCGCGTTCGACGCGGTGTCGCTGCCGGTCAGGAAGACGCCGGTCCAGCCGAGCATGGCGCTGAAGAACGGGAACACCGCCCCGGTGGCGGCGAAGGCTAGCCCCAGGGTCGTGGTCATGCCGGCGTAGTTCATCACGTAGGCCACCGCCAGCACCGACGCGATGGTCAGCAGCGGCTTTGCGAGCTGCTGTAGCACCGACCCTACGACTCCGGCGAAACGGGCCGGCGACATACCGAGCACGAGCGACGCCGCGAACGCGGCGAGGAAGCAGGAGGTTCCGGCTCCCGAAAGCCACTGGAAGTTGTAGACCGCCGCGTAGGGCGAGGGCTCCGCCACCAGCGGCGGAAGGCGCATGATCGTGTTGTGCAGCCCGGGCACCTCGATCGGCAGGCTGACTCGGTTGAGGAGCGCCTGGATCGGCGGATAGCGCCAGGCGAGGACGAAGACGACGAGCAGGATGTACGGAATCCATGCCCCGACGAGTTCGCCCGTGGTGTGCTTGCGATGCTCTTTGGGCGCCTCGACGTCACCCTCGAGCCGGAAGACCTCCGCCGGCTTCCAGACCTTCATCACCAGCACCATCGCCACGAGAGCGGCGATGGAGGCCAGGATGACCGCCACCTCCGGTCCGATGGTGTTGGTCACCAGGATCAGCACGCCCGCGAAGGCAATGGAGCAAGCCGCGATGGGCGGCAGCACCTCGGCCGCGCGCCTCGCCCCCGACATGATGACGACCATGTAGGCCGGGATGACGATGGCGATCAGGCCGCAGAGGCGCCCGGTCATGGAGCTCAGCGCGGCCTCCGGAAGGCCCGTAACGTTGGCGAGCGTGACGACCGGAATGCCGAGCGATCCGAAGGCGACCGGCGCGGTGTTGGCGACCAGGCAGATGAACGCCGCGTAGAAGGGGGGAAAGCCGAGCCCGGTCAGCATGGCCGCGGCTACCGCGACCGGCGTGCCGAACCCGGCCGCGCCTTCGATGAACGCGCCGAACGCGAAGCCGATGAGCACCGCCTGCAGGCGGCGGTCATCCGAGAGCGCGCCGATGGAGTCCTTGATGATCTCGAACTTGCCGGTGTCCAGCGTCACCCGATAGAGGATCAGCGACGCGATGACAATCCAGCCGATGGGGAACAGTCCGAAGGCGGCGCCGTTGACCATCGACGCCGCCGCCTGGGGAACCGGCATGCCGTACAGACCGACGGCCAGGACCAGCGCCGCGCCCAGCCCGCTGAGGCCGGCCACCCAGCTCGGCTTGCGCTTGACGCCCAGCAGGTAGAAGAGCACGGCCAGTGGAATGGCCGAGATGAGGGTGGACCAGACCAGGCTGTCGGCAATCGGCGTGTAGTTGTGTTCCCACATGCGGCGGACTGTAACACGCGTTGGCCGTACCGGCGCACGTGGATCTGGGAGCTTGCGCCGCAGAAGTTTTGCGCCAGCGAAACTTCCAACGCGCCCGCAAGGGCGCGCGCTCGGCTGCTATGCTACGCACGTCCCGATTCCCCTGGAGCTGGTCCCTATGTCCAAACGCTTCTGGCTCATGAAGTGCGAGCCGTCCGCCTACGCCATCGACGACCTGGAACGCGACGGACGCACGTGCTGGGAAGGGGTCCGCAACTTCCAGGCCCGCAACTTCATGCGCGACCTGATGCGGGTAGGCGACGGCGTGCTGTTCTACGCGTCGAACGCCGAGCCGTCAGGCGTCACCGGCCTGGCCGTCATCTGCCGCACCGGCTATCCCGACCACTACGCGTGGCAGGCCGGCCACAAGTACTTCGACGCCCGCAGCACCGAGGCCAACCCGGTCTGGTACATGGTGGACATCGAGTTCGTCGAGCGGTTTCCCGCCACCATCCCGCTCGCCACCCTGAAGGCGACTCCCGGGCTGGAGGAGATGATGGTCACGAAGAAAGGAAGCCGCCTGTCGGTGCAGCCGGTCACCGAGCGGGAGTTCGACATCGTCGCCCGCCTCGGGCGCGCTACGGGTTCGTAGGGAATCCGCAGGGAGGGCGGCTGCACACTTCCTGAACAAGTGCGCCGGCTTGGTCCGCCGGCGTCCACGCCGGCAAAGAGCAAGCCGCCGTGTAGCGCTCAGCCTCCGAGCAGGGTGGCGGAGAGGACACTGATGACCGCCAGCATGGTGGCGGCAAGCGTGCCGGTCAGCCAAAGGAATCGGCGATCGAAACGTTGTTCCATGGACTCGAATCGCCGGTCGAAACGCTGCTCCATGGACTCGAATCGCTGGTCGAAACGCTGTTCCATGGACTCGAATCGCCGGTCCATGGCGTCGAAACGCTGCTCCATGGACTCGAATCGCCGGTCCACTGCGTCGAACCGGTGGTCCATACGGTTGCCCAGCTCGGCGAACGCCTCGCGCAGCCCTTCGATCCGGTTGACGTTCTCCGCCACGTTGTGCTCGACTACGTTCAGCCTCTCGTCAACGGCCTCTACATCCACCGCTACCTCCGCAGTATAGGTCGGCGCGCGTCCAGTCGCCAACGCCGCGTCGCGGATCTACCGGTAGCAAGAAGCGTGCCGTTTGGCCTCTTCAATACGCTCCACTTCGCCCGCCACCGCAAGAGCTCGACCTCGTCGGACTCAGTGTCACCAACGGCACCGAACCGCCGATCCTCCACCTGAGATTCCGGGGCGTCGCGGTCGGCCGGCGCCCGTTCGAGTCCCACGCGAATAGCCGCGGAAGTACTCCGTGCGGACACTGCGCTTGACGGAAGCTGCGGAATCGCGACAGTCAGTCCGTCGACAGCGTGTCGGTATTGACGGCGTCGACTACTTGGCCGGTTTCGGGAGCCTGAGCGCGGCTCCGCAGCGTGTTGCAGCCGGCCTGGAGGCCGGCGCACCAACGAGGCCGGCGCGCCAGGGCTACTCGTTCGACGGCATGCGGCTGAAGGCCTTGAGAACTTCGCCGGTCAATTCCCAGCGGTCGAAGCCCTGCCGGCCCCAGTCGAGACCGCGGCGGACGATGACTAGGTCATGCGTCGGCACGATGACGACGTACTGTCCGCGGTTGCCTGACGTGGAATAGGCGTCGGCCGGCACTTCGTCCTTGCGATCATCGGGGACCAGCCAGAACTGGCCGCCGTAGAAGTTGCCGCTCCGCCCCGTCGCGGGCGCCGGGGTGCGGACGAAGTCGATCCACTCCTCCGAGATGAGCCGCTCGCCGTTCCAGACGCCGCCGTTCAGATAGAGCAGGCCGAAACGGGCCAGATCACGCGCGTTGGTATACACCTGGCTGCTCAGGACGAAGTCGCCGAAGCGGTCGGTGCTGACCAGCGTGTTGCGCATGCCGATCTTGTCGAGCAGGCGCCGGCGGGGGAACTCCCGGTACGTCTTTTCGTTACCCAGTGCCTGCTTCAGCGCATAGACGCCGAGCAGCGTGTCGTAGTTCTCGTAGTCCCAGTAGGCGCCCGGCTCGCGGATCACGGCGCGGCTGCGCGCCCCCTTCACAGAGCTGGAGCCTGCCCAGTACGACAGCCCTGACCCGATGGCGTACTCCAGGCCGCTGTTGTCGACCGGCAGCAGGCCGCTCGACATGTTCAGCACGTGGCGAAGCGTGATCTCGCGGCGCGGGTCGTGCTCGGCCGAGGCGACGCTCGGGAAGAAGTCGTATCCGAGCGGCGCGTCCAGGTCGAGCAGCCCATCGTCGACACCCATCCCGATGAGCGTCGAAGCGATGCTCTTCGCGGTCGACCACGTGCGCGTCCGCGTCTGGATGTCGACGCCGTCCGCGTAACGCTCATGAACGATCTGGCCGCGGTGCACGACGAGCAGGCTGAGGGTGTCCTGCTCCGGGGTATCGCGCTCGAACGCCCAGTTCGACGCCGCGTCGAGGGCGGCCTGATCGATGTATTCGGGCATCGCCGCGTCACTCAGCAGGTCGCCATCGGGCCAGGCGATGGCCGCCGGGTCGCCGGGCGGCAGCGGCAGCTCGATGATCGGAAGATCGTCGATGTCGGCCAGCGTCTGATCGGGCGGCATGATCACGCAGCCAACGCCCTCGCGGAACGCAGCGGTCATCGCCGGGGCGGGGCCGTTCGGATCGCCGATGGTCACGGCGCGCTGGTCACGGTGGACCTGGTAGTCGCCCCCCTGCGGCGTCCCGACCTGGTTGCCCCGGAAGAACGCGAGCTCCTGCGCGAAGACCTGCTCCAGCGTCCGGTTGGACGTAAACAGCCCATTGCACATGAAGATGGCCTGCTGACCATGGCGGACCATCTGGCGCTGCACTTGCCAGTAGTCGTAGGTCTCCTCCTGCTTGGCCTGCTGCGCCGCAAGGGGGATGGCGGCGGCAAACGCCAGCGCGGCGGCGCAGGCGGCGACGGTCAGCAATCTCGACGGCGTCAGCGTCATCACTTCTCTCCCTCAATAGTCCGCGGCGCGAAGCGACACACGGATGATCTCGCGATCGTTCCGGTGAATGATATGGCCATTCGCGTAGGCCGGATGCGACCAGTTGACGATGCGCGAGGCGATGCGGCCATGGGGTGTCCGCGTCCCGGAAGCCGACGTGGGCTCGATGAGCCGTGTCCGGTCCAGCTCCACGTAGCCCTCCGGCGTGAACTGGGCCAGGATCAGATAGCCCTCTTCGTTGTTCACGAACCAGCGATCCTTGTGCTGCACGAGGAACGCCGTGCTCCAGCGTTCCTGCGGCGTCATCTCGGCGCTCTCCCACAGGCGTTGTCCGGTGCGGGCATCGAGGGCACGGAGTTCGCCGTAGCTGTCAACGCCGTAGACGTAGTCGCCGATGATGATCGGCGTCGTCACCATCGAGTGGATCGTGTCGGTCTCGCCCTTCAACTCGCTCCGGCTCTGCCCCTGCCAGAGGTGCGTCGCGGCGGGCCGATCCTGGCTGAGGCGCATCATCATCGAGCCGGAGAAGAACTGCGAGACGAGCAGGTAGTCGCCACTTCGGACTGGCGTGGGCACGGTGACGCCCATCGCGACCTCCCACGGCTGCTCCCAGTACAGCTCACCCGTTTCCGGATTGAGCGACGCCAGCGCCTGCGGGTGCCAGATGATCAACTGCCGCACGCCGCCCGCCTCGTAGATGACCGGCTGGGCGTAGCCCATCTCGGTGCCGGTCTCGATGGCGCGCCAGATCTCGTCCCCGGTGTGCTTGTCGAACGCGATCACGAGCGCGTCCGGCTCGCCGCCGACCACCGTGATCAGACGCTCGCCATCGACCAGCGGGGCGCTGACGATGCCCCAAACCGGAACGCTCGTGTCGTACTCCGCGATGTAGTCCTTCTGCCAGAGAATGTCGCCGGTCTCCACGTCGAAGCAGAAAAGGCGCCCGGTACCGCCGACCACGTAGACACGGTCGCCGTCGACGGTCGGGGTGGCGCGTGGTCCGATGGCGTACGCGACCGAGAGCATCCGGTAGCTGGTCTGCCACTCGTGGGTCCAGAGGACCTCCCCGGTCTCCTCGTCCAGAGCAACCGCCCGCTCGGTGCCGTCGAGGGTTCGGGAGTTCGGGTCCTCCCGCCAGTCGGTGATGAAGACCCGGCCATCGGCAACCGCCGGACCGGAGTAGCCGGAGCGGATCGGCGTCCGCCAGCGCACGAGGAGCTCGTCGGGAAGATCCTCGACGATCCCGGTCTCGGTCCAGACGCCGAGCCGTTCCGCGCCGCGCCACTGCGGCCAGTCCTCGGCCGACAGGCCGACCGCGGCAGCGATTGCGAACAGAACTGCCCACACGAGAATCGAGCGTTTGCGCACTGGTTGCTCCATCCTCAGTCCCCGGGAATCAGTCGCGCGCGCCGTCGGCTGCCGCCGCCGCGCGGGCGTCCTCCTCGAGGATTCGGGCCCCGGCGAGGATGCCGCGGAACGAGTAGTTCGCTTCGTGGCAGGCGTACTCGTAGACCCGGTCGTTAGTGGCCGGCCAGACGTACTCGCCGGTCCAGGGCGCCGTCCAGACCGTCGGGTCGTCGACGGTGAACTGATAAAGGAGCGCGTCCGGCCCGATCCGCGTGAATCGCTCCACTACATGCAGGTTGCGCGACGCCCCGCCGAGGGCCGGGGTGTCGTTGAAGTTCGTGGTGTCCACGACCAGCGTGTCGCCCTCCCAGTGGCCCACCGAATCGCCGAGCCAGCTCCGGATCTCCGGCGGCGCGTGCTCCTGATTCATCCGCACGATGCGCGCATCATGGACCATCTCGACGTAAATGACCACGTAGTCGTCGGTCTGGACGATCTTCTTGAGGTTGTTGTAGAGAACGGGCAGCATGGGTGGTCCGGCAACCGATCCGAAACCAAGGAGACAGCGCTCGGCGAGGGGGCGGATCTCCGGATCGTCATAGGGGCCGGGCGCATCGAGATCGTCCTCGAGCCACCATGCCGTCCCCGTGTTCGCACGGAAGAAACGCGCCCGTTCCGCTGCCTGCGCCCGCGCCGCGTCGGTCATCGGCGGGCGCCGCCCGTCCTCGGGATCCGTGAGTATCGAGGTTCGCCATTCGCCGTCGATCTGGAAAACGCCGGTGCCCCGATCGATCCAGAAGGTGTTGTAGCCGCCCACGTTGCCGGCCGCCCCGCCCGAGCCGTCGCCGCCGACCGGCGGGGCCACCTGCTCCGCTTCCTGCGCGCCACTGGCGGCGTTGCGGGCCTCGCGCCGCTCGTCGGATCCACCCGGCGCGATGTTGAACAGCGTCCGGAGGGCGGCCGGATCGGACTCGACGAGGGCCGCCTCCTCCGCCGTCAGCGCCCCCCGCGTGCCGAACTGCTGCGGCCGCTGCAACGGTGTGAGCGTCGCCGTGTCGTAAGTCCCCGAGAGGTCGGGCCTGCCACTGGCAGTGCGTGGTGTGTCCTGCCCCGTCGCTACCGCGGGCAACGTCAATCCCGCCACTACGATCCCGGCAACCCATCGACGTGTCATCTATCTCCTCCCGTGGCCCTGACCCGCACGTCCGTGCACCCAGGAGCTTGCGCGCCCGCCAGGGCGGGCCTAGCGGCCTGCCGCCGCATCCGCCTCCAACTCCTCCTCGCGCGCGCCGGCAAGGATGTTGTAGAGGCCGTAGTTCCCTTCGTGGCAGGCGTACTCGAAGATCGGCATGTCGTTCTTCTTCATCGGCAGCCGGTAGGTCCAGGGCTGATCCCACGCGTTCGGATCCTCGACCGTCACCTCGTACATCAGCGTTCCGTCCGAGACACGCGTGAAGCGCTCGACAAGGTGGAGTTCGGCGGTGGTGACGCCGCCGCGGAAACTGGTCTCGCGCAGGAAGTTCGTGGTTTCGACGACGAGCGTGTCGCCCTCCCAGCGCCCGCGCGAGTCACCCATCCACTGCCGCAGGCCGTCGGGCAGGGGTGGCCGGCCATCGAGCGGCACGACACGCGAGCTATGGACCATCTCGTTCAACAGGACGACGTGGTCGGGTGTCTGCACAATCTGCACGTTCTGGTTGTAACCGCCCGGCGTCATCGGCGGGCCGGTGTTGAATCCCAGGATGCAACGGACCGCGAACATGCCCGGGCCCAGATCCTCGACAAAGCCGCCGTAGGTCGGGACATGGCGGTTTACGCCCTCGCGGGCCCGTTCCAGCTCCGCCTGCTTCGCCGCCGCCACCGCATTGAGCGGGGGGACGCGGCCGTTCGGCGGATCGACCACGAGCGACGTCTGGTTCGTATCGCTCACGCTGTCGCCCGGATCGAACCAGAACTGGTTGTAGTTGCCGACGACGTCGGCCGGCTCCTGATCGTCGCGGATCTCGAAGAAGGCGAGACGGTCGGCTTCGAACGCGGCCGCTTCCTCCTCGCTCCAGGTCGCCTGATCGGCCAGCTCTTCCGGTCGCTCGAACGGCGTGAGCGTCCGGAAATCCCATACGCCGTTCAGGTCGGGCGCACCCCACGGGGTGCGAGGCGCTTCGTCCTGCGCCCACGCGGCGCCCGGAGCGGCCGCCAGTACGAGCCCGACAATCAACACGAACACCACTCTCTCCGCCGCACGGAATCGAACGGTCATGATGTAACCCCCCGTTTTCCGGTCCGAGTCCCCGCCGACGCCCATCCTACTGCACTTCTGATCGTCCGGGGTGATAGAGTCCCGGCAGCCCGCATTCAGGAACTCCCCGGGGCCAATTCACGTCGATCGAGGTAGGGAGGAGACGCAATCCATGATCATGACCACGACCCCCGCGATTGAGGGGCGGACCATTCATCAATACCACGGGATAGTCACCGGCGAGGCCATCGTCGGGGCCAACATCGTGAAGGATTTCTTCGCCGGCATCCGGGACATCGTCGGTGGCCGGTCGGCCGCGTACGAGCAGGAACTGCAGAAGGCCCGCGAGATCGCGTTGAAGGAGCTGCGCGAGGCGGCGGAGCGCCAGGGAGGCAACGCCGTCGTCGGGATCGACCTCGACTACGAGGTGGTCGGCCAGGGCGGATCGATGTTGATGGTCTCCGTCAGCGGCACCGCGGTCACCGCCCGGTGACGAGGTGCCGTAGCCTTCGGACCCCCTCGCTGGCCGGGCCAATGACCGGCGCCTCGCGAGCGGCATCGGCGGCGGGCAGGGTGCGCTCCATCGAGAACTGGGCGAAGAGGACCGCGGCGCCCGGTGGCGTGGCGCGAACCGCTTCGAGGAGCAGATCGTCATGCTGCTCCGGATTGCCGCCGAGCAGGCCGTCCATGGCGCCCGGCACGTGAGCCGTGGTGATGTCGACCGCGACCGACTGATTCGCCGCCTCCGCCTGCAGCGCTTCGGCCAGGAACGGGGCCGAGGCGGGCGCGGTGGAAAGAATGTGGAGCGGATGGTCGACGGCGAGTCCCAGCGCGCGCTCGATGATCCCGTCGAAGCTGGTGGCGACCGGAATGTCGACGCTGCTGCGTGACGCCCTGGCGAACTCGCCGAAGAACGAACCGGTCACGATGATCGCCTGCGCCCCGGTCGACGCGGCGTAGCGGATCAGCCGGTCGATGCGGGCGCCGGTTTCGGCGTCGTCGATCGTGCCGGCATTCCGGTCGAGGTAGAGCGAACCGTCGAGCAGGTGCGCCACCTCCGCTTCCGGCCAGACCCGGGCGAACGCATCATCCGTGGTCGGGATAGCGTTGGCGAGGGCGTGCAGGGCTCCGATGCGTGGACGTTCTTGTCTCATGGTCAGCTAGTGCCGGGTTTCCGAGCCACGGAAGCTCCGGGCCGGCGGAGCCTGTCACGACCCCGTCAAGATGCGTCTAGTCGACGGCGAAGCAGTAGAAGAGACCCGCGCCGCCGGTGGCGACCAGGTTCTCCTGGCTACAGCCGCGACTGGGATGCGTCGAGTTCCAACTGCTGTTGCCGCCCCCCTGCCGGTCCGAGTGGCCCACCTGCGCGGAGCCCTCGCCGTTGCTGGTCCAGTTGTTGCAGGTGCGGTCCTCACCGGCCGGGAACGCGGTCCCGTCCGGCTGGGTGCCGGTCAGGATGTCATGCTGGTTCGGCGAGTCACCGACACCGTTCACCGGGTTGCCCTCTTCCGTCAGGGCAATCACCTTGCCGATGGCGTTGCCGATTCTTGCCTGATTGATGTCGTCACCGTGCAGCCACCCGAGATCGGCCGCGACCTGCCGGCGCGTGTCGTACGCATGCCACGGGCCGTCGCCGATCCGGTCACGCGCGTTGACCGCATTCGGACCCTGGGTGCTGAGGTAGGCGCGCCAGGTCTTGTCGCCGGCGCCGGCCGTCGCGGCCAGACTCTGGCAGTGGGCGTCCGCCCCCTCGAGGCCGCCCAGGTTGGCGCCATCGCCCAGACCCCGGCTGGTGACGAAGAAGGTCATCTCCGGCTCCTGCGCCGCCGCCGTATCCGCGGCGACGAACGACAGAGCCGCCGCGCCCGCGATTGCCACCATTACGGCCACACCAGCCGCCACCACGTTTCGCCGTCCGTGCTTCCTCTTCATCGTCTCGTCTCCCTAGCAAGTCTCGCCGAAATAGCCTGCGCCGCCACAATACCGCGCATCCTGCAGCTGCAGCAGGATGCCATCCGGGTCGGTGAAATAGAGCTCCGGCGTGCCGTCGGGCGCGCCGCCGCGGTCCGGCATCCGCATCGTGACGTACGACTCGAGGGGCCCGGGCGGCCCCTGGGCGCCTTCGGGCCGCGGACGAATGCCGAACGACTCCAGCGTCGCCGTCACTTCTTCGTGCTGGAAGTTCTCCATCGCGAGACTGGCATGGTGAATGCGCGGCTCTCCGGGCCCCTGCGCCAGTGCGAGGAACTGGGCGCCGGTCCCGACCGACAGCAGCGGCAGGGCTCCCTGATGGCGCGTGATCGGCATGCCGAACAGCTCCTGGTAGAAGGCGATCGCACGCTCCTGATCCGACACGAAGACCGTGAAGTGATTGATCTCGCGGAGCGCGATCAGGCCGTCTCCCGGCGCCGGCTCCGGCGCGTTGCACAGCTCGCCCAGCAGGCCTTCGCCGCCGCAATAGGTGTTGTCCTGCAACTGTACGACCACGCCGTCCGGATCCGCGATGTAGAGCTCCGGCGTGCCGTCGGGATGCCCGCCGAACTCCGCGCCGCGCATGCGTATGCGGACGGTGGAGGGGCCGGCCTCGGACGGCTGGGCAACGCGGTTGACGCCGTGCTCGCCGAGGATGCCGACCAGCCGTTCGGCGTCGAAGTTGTCGACGGTCAGGCACGTGTGGTTGATGTGTGGCTGAACGTCGGGTCTCCCGCCGCCGAGTGCGATGAACTGGGGGCCGGCGCCGACCCGCAGAATCAGCGTCTGCGCCTGGCGGGCGGCGAGGGTGAGGCCGAACAGGCCCTGGTAGAACTCGAGCGATCGCCCGATGTCGGTCACCGTCAACGTCATGTGATTCCAGTCGTTGACGGGAATCGGGGGGCCAGCGAGCGGTGCGTCAGGCGCGGCGGCTGTGCTCTCGGCAGGCAGTTCCGCCTCGGGCTGGCCGCCGCCGCAGCCGATCAGCGCGGGAGCGGCAGCGGCGCCGACAGTGCCGGCAAGGAATTCCCGGCGGCTCAGCATGGCTGGATTATAGGCGCTTGCGGCGCGCCCGCAAGGGGGGTGCGGCCGCGCAAGGGAGCGACGCCGGCTACTCGTAGTACTTCCGGTACATGCCGCGGCGGAAGATCCAGCCGCCCAGCAGACCGAGCCAGCCAAGGACGTGGTACATCCAGCCGAGGTCCATCATCTCGATCAGATTGCCGTCCATGTCCTTCGCGAAGAAGAACCAGTGACCGCGCGGCGACTGCTCGGGCGGACTGACGCACTCCACGCCCTTGGACGTCAGGTAGTCGTGCCAGCGGTGGATGCCGCGGATGTTGAGCGCGATGTGCGTGATGCCGATCCGGTTCCACGGGATCTCGACCGGCGGTTGCTGCGGCTGGAACTCGAAGATCTCGATGACGCCACCGCCCGGAACGCGAATCCAGCCGACCTTGCAGCTTGGCGCGTCGACGTCCGCGCCGACACCGAAAAAGCTCTTCACGCGCTCGGGCGGTTGATCGGCGACGCCGACCAGCGGGCAACCGAAGACGTCCCAGTAGAAGTGGACGGCGGCGTTGAAGTTGCGGACGGTGATGCCGACGTGACTGAAGGATCGGGCTCTCATCGAATGGTCTCCGGCAGGTTCTCCTGATCGAGGTGCATCGGGCCGACATTCTCGTCTCGCCAGTCGTCGGCGCCCCTCGTGTAGACGTCCGGGCGGGTCGCGCATCCCAGCTCGGTCTCCGCGATGTGATCGGCCACGCGGAGAGCGTTCGCCGCGATCGTCAGCCCCGGGTTGACGGCGGCGGAGGACGGGAAGCACGACGCGTCGACCACGAAGAGGTTGTCCACCTCGTGCGCCCGGCAGAACGGATCGAGAACCGACGTAGCCGGATCCATACCGAAGCAGATCGTCCCGCACTGATGGGTCGTGTTCTGCGTGCCGAGGGATCGGGCGACGACGATCGGGTAGCCGAGCCGGCGGAGGATCCGGCGCATCACCTGCACGAGACGCCGGTGCGCGGTCATGTTGGTCGGCCGGTAGGCCAGGCGGATCCGGCCGTCCGGCTCCAGCGTGACGCGATTGTCCTCGCGCGGCAGATCCTCGGTCATCGCCAGCCAGTCGAAGCCGCGCCGCAACCAGAGCCGGAGCATCCAGTACGGGATTCGCGGCTCCACGTAGTGCACCTGCTCCGGATGTGTCCGCCCCTGCGTCTGGAGCTGGCCGAGGGGAAACCCGCCGTCGGGACCCCGCAGGTAGTAGTCGTTAATCGCCACCGTCTTCTGAAACGATGCGCGATTGTCCCGGAACGGCGACCAGCCCTGCATCATCGTGGCGACGTGCGCCATGTAGCGGCGGCCCACCAGTCCGGAGGTGTTGCCGAGTCCGTTCGGGTGCCTGTCGCTGGCCGAGCGCAGCAGCAGCGCGGCCGAGTTGACGGCGCCGCACGAGACGACGACGACCGGAGCCGCGTACCGCTCCGTCGTACCGTTCCGTTCCACTTCTACCGCGGCCACCCGCCGCCCCGATGGGTCGGTCAGCAGCCGTCGGGCACGGGTTCCGGTCAGGACGCGGACCGTGCCGAGCGCCACCGCCGGCCGGACCCCGCACTGCTCCGCCTCCGACTTGGCATCGATGTAGCAGGGGAACGAGTTGCAGGTATTGCAGAGCACACAGTGGGTTCCCGGGGACGACAGGCCGAGCGGCAGGGGCGACGGGTGGAGTCCCATCCTGCGTAGCCGCTCGACCAGCGGCTCGATGTGCGGATCGTGAGGCACCGGGGGAAAGGGATAGGCGTCGCGCGGCGGTTCGGTGGGATCCGCGCCGGACGCGCCGCGCACCAGGTAGCAACGCTCGGCCAGCGCGTAGTAGGGAGCGAGGGTGCCGTAGTCGATCGGCCAGGCTGGCGAGACACCGTCCGCGTGTTCGATTTCGCCGAAGTCCGCTTCGCGCATACGGAACAGGACCGCGCCCCAGAACTTGGAGTTGCCGCCGACGCAGTAGTGCATGTACGGCCGGAACGTGCGGCCGTCGCCATCGAGCCAGCACTCGTCCGTGCGATAGCGGAGGTCCCTCCAGACCGCCTTCGGGCTCCAGTTCGCTTCCTCCCGCGGGACGAAGTCGCCGCGCTCCAGGATCAGGATGCGCGCCCCGGTGGTCGCCAGGGCGCGCGCCAGCGTGCCGCCGCCGACTCCGCTGCCGACGACGATGACGTCCCACTCCCCTGCCGGCGTCGGATGTGCCCGCGTCTCGGTCGCCGTCATCGCCAACCCGTCATCGCCCGTCAACCCCCACCCGTGAACCATCGCCTATCTCGCCCGCCTCCGCACCGTCCGCCGAGGCGGCGATCTGCTCCATGATCCGCTGATCGTCCATCGCGGCTTCCAGGCTCATTTCGGGCGGCCGGCCACTGGCGATCGCATCGGCAAAATCCCGGTACATCGCGCGGTAGCCCCGGATGTCGCGGAAACCGGGAAGAATCAGTTCCGGCCGGCGCGTCCGGCGGCCTCGCACGAGGACCGCGGCGCCGTTCGACTCGAACGAGATGATGCCGTCGCGCCCGAACAGCTTCGACAGACGCAACCCGCGGAGCAGCGACGGCACCTCGCGCGAGTAATAGAGCGTTCCCCCGGCGCCGTTGTCGTAGCGGAACGCCGCGAGCAGGGATTTCGCACGGCGGTCCGATCCCTCGCGGCCTCCCGTCGGCCGGACGCCCCACGCCGTGGTGATGCGCGGCCCCAGGCAGTTCGCCAGGTGCAGCCAGTGGATTCCCTCCTCGAAGAAGGCGTCCCCGCCCGCGGCATGCTCATCGTTACGCCAGTCGCCCGCCGACTTCAGACGGCGGACCAGGGTGGTGAAGTGCGCCATCAGCAGGTCGCCGATTGCGCCGTCGGCCAGCAGACGCCGGAGGCAGACGGCCAGCGGCTTGTAGTGATCGTTCTCACCGACGATCACCGTGCGGCCCGCGCGGTCGCGCGATGCGCAGACCTGTTCGTAGTCTTCCATCCGCAGAAAGGCGGGTTTCTCCACCAGAACGTGTTTGCCCGCGTCGAGCGCGGCGAGCGTCCACTCCAGATGGAAGCGGGGCGGCATGGCGACCACCACCGCGTCGACCGCCGGATCGTCGATCGCCGCGCGATAGTCACCGTAGGCAGCCGTCCCGCCATAGCGGGCGCGATACGCTTCCGCTTTCACCCTGTCGCGGCTGGCGTAGGCCGGGACGAACCGGTCGCGCAGCCGCCGCAGGTGCCCGCCGTGGACGCCGGTGATGAACCCGCAGCCGAGGAACGCGACGGTAAGCGGCGATGACACCTCGCGTCAGTTCAGGCCGCGGCGAATCAGCAACGGTCGGACGTCCGGCTCGGCGCCCCGGAACGCGCGAAAGAGGTCGAGCGCCTCGATGCTCCCGCCCTTCGACAGCAGCGTCTCCCGGAAGTGATCGCCGTTCTCGCGTGTGAGCCCGCCGTTCTCCTTGAACCACTCGACCGAATCCGCATCCAGCACCTCGCTCCAGATGTAGGAGTAGTAGCCGGCCGAGTATCCGCTGCTCCAGATGTGCGAAAAGTACGTGCTGCGGTACCGGGGCGGCACGGCTTCCAGCGCCACGCCCGCGGCCTCCAGCGCCGCTGCTTCGAATGCTTCCACGCCGTCCGCGCCCGGGACCTCGTCCGCCGTGATCTGGTGCCACGCCTGATCGAGGAGCGACGCGGCGAGGTACTCGGTGGTGGCGAAGCCCTGGTTGAACGTCTGCGTCGCGAGGACCTTCTCCAGTAGGTCGGACGGCATCGGCTCGCCGGTTTCGTAGTGAATCGCGTAGTTCTGGAGCACCTCCGGCCAGGTGGCCCACATCTCGTTCACCTGTGACGGGTACTCGACGAAGTCGCGCGGCACGGACGTTCCCGAGAAGTACGGATACTCCACGTCCGAGAAGAAGCCGTGCAGGGCGTGGCCGAATTCGTGGAACGCGGTCACCACCTCGTCGAACGTGAGCAGCGTCGCCTCGCCGTCCGGCGGCTTCGGAATATTCAGGTGGTTCCCCACCACCGGCAACGTTCCGAGCAGGTGGGTCTGCGAGACATAGGCGTTCATCCAGGCGCCGCCCCGCTTCGACGGGCGGGCATAGAAGTCGCCCAGGAAGAGGCCGAGGGGCGAGCCGTCGGCGTCGAAGACCTCCCAGATGCGGACGTCGGGATGGTAGGTGGGCAGCTCCGGCCGCTCCTCGAAAGTCAGGCCGTAGAGCTGAGTCGCGGCGAAAAAGATGCCGTTGTCAAGAACACTGTTCAACTCGAAGTAGGGACGCAACTGCTCGGCATCGAAGGCGTAGCGGTCCGCGCGCACCTTCTCCGTGTAGAACGACCAGTCCCACGCCGCCAGCTCCCCCGCGTCGCCCCGCATCGCCTGCAGATCCTCCGCCTCGCGTTGCGCGTTCGCGACGGCGGGGGGCGCAAGGCTCGCGAGCCGCTCGTTCACCGCTTCCACCGTCTGCGCGGTCTGCCGCTCCAGGATGTAGGCGGCGTGATTCGGGTAGCCGAGCATGGCGGCGCGTTCGGCCCGGAGGCGCGCCATGGTCGTGATCACTTCGCGGTTGTCATATTCGCCGCCGGACAAGTTGCGGGCGAGGGACGCCTTCGTGATCCGCTCGCGCAGGGCGCGGTCCTCCAGCGTGGTAAGGGCCGGCTGGCCGCTCGTGTTGAGGAGCGGAATGACGAACTTGCCCTCCAGATCGCGCGCCGCCGCCGCCGCTTCCGCCGCCGCTACCTGGTCGTCCGGCAGGCCCGCCAGCTCGTCGCGCGTGTCGACGACGACGGCAGACGCGTTCACCTCGTCGAGCACGTTCTGCGAGAAAGTCGTGGACAGCGACGCCAGCTCGGCGTTGATTTCCTCGATCCGCTCCTTCTGCGCGTCGTCCAGCCGCGCGCCGGCGCGCACGAAGTCGGTGTAGTACTCCGCGACCAGGCGGCGTGCCTCGGCGTCGAGGTCGAGGGCGTCACGCTCTTCGTACAGCGTCCGGACCCGCGCGAAGAGATCGCCGTTCAGCAGGATGGCGTCGGTGTGCGCGGCAAGCTTCGGCGCCACCTCGCTCCGGACCGCGTCCATCGCATCGTTGGTGTGGGCCGACGAGAGACCGAAGAAAACCGTCGCGACCCGGTCAAGCAGGCGACCGGAACGCTCCATCGCGACGATCGTGTTCTCGAACGTCGGCGGGTCGGACTGCGCCGCGATCGCCTCGATCTCGGCAAGCTGCTCGGCCATTCCCTGTTCGAAGGCCGGCTGGTAGTGCGCGTCCTCGATGCGGTCGAACGGCGGCATCTGATACGGCAGCGTGCTCTCGGTCAGGAACGGGTTATCGCCCATCGAGTCCTCCGCGGCGTCCGGAGGGCCGGCTTCGTTCGATCCGCAGCCGACTCCCAGCACTGCCAGCAGTCCGACGACACCGAACGCCAGCCACGCGCGCGTGCATCTACCCTGCATCTCGAACCTCCCGGTGAATCGTGGTCGCCGCAAAAGGAAAACGATAACAGTTTTGCACCGCCAGCCTTCCGGGTTTATGCTTGACGTCAAGCGTCAACGGCGCCGGATTTGGCTCGTGATTCTCACAAGCGGCCACCAAGCGGCTGGCGATCCTGAACGCTGCGCCGTCGCTTTCTACGCTGAGCGGGTTGCCGAGCAACTGTCTGGAGTCACTCAAGGGCTCGCGGGCCGGCCAGTACTCGATTCGGAGCAACGCGCAATGGCGGATCTGTTTCACGTGGCCTGCCGGTAGCCCTGGACCAACGAATGTGGAGATCGTGGACTATCACTTGTTGACGCGGAGGGAGGATGATGCTCAAGCGAACTGTTCACCCCGGCATCGTGCTACGCGATGAACTGGCGCAACTCGGTGTAACGCCCACCGAATTCGCACGGCAGATCGCGGTGCCACCCAACCGCATCAGTCAGATCATTGCAGGCAAGCGCTCCGTCAGCGGAGATACGGCCCTCCGCCTGGGTCACTGGTTCGGCGTCGAGCCGCAATTCTGGATGAACCTGCAGAATCAGTACGACCTCGCGGTTGCCGACGAGCACACCGGCGCAGCGGTACGCGAGTTGCCCACCGCTTCTGGCGTAGGAGGCGCAATTCATGCCTGAGGCTTCCGAGGTAATCGAACTTCGCGCCGACCCCGTCCGGCTGGACGTGGCGCCTGAGGTGGGCGGCTCCATCACCCGGTATGCCACCGAGCGCGGCGGCAATGCCGGGAGCATCGAATGGATGCGCCCCGCCCCGGCCGAGGCGCTCGCCGAACTGGCGGCCGGCGGCACGTCCAGCTTCCCCATGGTGCCGTTCTCGAACCGTATCCGCGACGCACGGTTCCGCTTCCGCGGACGGACGGTGCAGTTGCCGCAGAACTTCCGCCCGGAACCGCACGCCATCCATGGCCATGCCTGGCGCGCCCCGTGGACGGTGCTGGATCGCGGCGCGGCGAGCCTGCTGATCGAGTACCGCCACCCGGCGGGAGACTGGCCCTGGCCGTACGTCGCCCAGCAGCAGTTCGACCTGACGTCGGAACAGCTCCGGGTTCGCTTCAGCGTGACGAACGAGGCGAACGAACCGATGCCGGTCGGCTTCGGCCTGCATCCGTACTTCGTCCGGACGCCGCAGGCCACGGTGCGGGCCGACGTCGGGCGCATGTGGGTGACCGACGACACGATGGTCCCGGTCAACCTGGCGCCTCCGCCGCCGCAACTGCTGCTCGACGGCGCCGGCCTGAACCCGGACGCCTCCCCCCTCGACAACAACTTCGTCCGTTTCGGCGGGCGTGCCGAGATCGCCTGGCCCGAGTGGAACGCGCGCCTGCTTATCGATGCGGACCCCACCTACGCCTGTCTCGTCGTCTACACGCCGGCCGGCCTGGATTTCTTCTGCGTCGAGCCGGCCACGAACTGCATCGACGGCTTCAACCTGGCCGCGGCGGGCAGGACCGACACTGGAATCATCGTCCTCGGTCCGAACGACACCGCCGCCGGCGACGTCACGTTCACACCGGAACTCTGACGGGCACGGTAAGGAGTCTCCCGATGCCAAGACACGGCAACCCAGCCGCCGCCTGCTCTCTCGTTTTTCTTATGGCCAGCACAACGCTGGCTTTGTCCCCAGGTGCCGCGCGGGCCCAGGCGCCGGCGGCGCCGTCCGTCTTCCTGGAGGAGCTCACGTGGGTCGAGCTGCGCGACGCCGTCGCCGCCGGCACGACGACCGTGATTGTCCCGACCGGCGGCACCGAACAGAACGGGCCGCACATGGTTCTCGGCAAGCACAACGTCCTCGTGAAGCACAAGGCGGGCGAAGCGGCGCGCCGCCTGGGAAACGCGCTGGTGGCGCCGGTCATGGCCTACGTCCCCGAGGGCGACGTCGATCCGCCCTCCGGTCACATGCGCTTCCCCGGCACCATCACCACGCCGCCCGACGTCTTCGAACAGGTGCTGGAGTACGCCGCGCGAAGCCTGGCGCGCCACGGGTTTACGGACATCGCACTCATGGGCGACAGCGGCGGCAACCAGGCGTCTCAGATGGCGGTCGCCGAGCGCCTCAACCGCGAGTGGGCAGAAGGCCCGGCGCGCGTCCATCACCTGACCGCCTACTACCCCGGCCCGGGCGACGACTGGCTGGTCGAGCAGGGTGAACGACCGGAGGATGTCGGCTCCCATGCCGGGATGCACGACACCTCGCAGTTCCTCTTCCTCGATCCGTCGCAGTTGCGGCCCGACCAGTTCGCGGTCGGCACGGGAACCGGGCCGGGCGGCAACGGCGTCAACGGCAACCCCGCGCGGGCCACGGCCGAGTACGGTGAACGCATCCTCGAAATGCAGATCATCGCCGCCGTCAGCCAGATCCAGGA
Source organism: Acidobacteriota bacterium (assembly GCA_009838525.1). Classification (NCBI taxonomy): domain Bacteria; kingdom Pseudomonadati; phylum Acidobacteriota; species Acidobacteriota bacterium. Next base: position 309,383 of record VXRJ01000035.1, on the reverse strand, counting down.
ACTGCGCGAGGCCAGCCGTACCGCACCCTGACCGCGCCAGCCACCGCGCCGCAGAAGTTTCGCGGCAGCGAGACTTCCAACGCGCCCGTCAGAGCGCGCTTTCACGCCTGGCGAGACTCCCAACGCGCCCGTCGGGCAGCGCCTTCAGCGGAGCCCCGCCCGCTCGAGCTCGGCCGCGATCTCGTAGGCCAACTCCAGGTTCTGGCGGGCTTCGATGTGATCGGGCTGGAGCCGGAGGGCGCTCTGGAAGTGTTCGATGGCCTCGTCGAGAAGGCCGCTGACGGCCAGCGCGCTACCGAGATTGTTGTGGGCTTCAGCGGAGCCGGGGCGGAGACGTAACGCCTCCCGGTGGTGGGTCACCGCCTCGTCGAGCCGACCGAGCTCGCGCAACGCGTGACCCAAGTTGGCGTGGGCGGCGGCGTGATACGGCTCCAGGGCCAGCGTCTCACGCAGGTGGCTGACTGCCTCCTCCAGGCGACCCTGGGCGAGCCGCACGCTGCCCAGGTTGTAATGTCCGGGGGCGTAACCGGGATCCAACTCCACCGCGGTCCGGAACTCCGCCGCCGCCTCTTCAAGGCGGCCCTGCCGCTCGCGCACCGCACCCAGGCTGGCGCGCGATGCCACGTGCGTCGGATCGGCGGCCAGTCCCGCCAGGTACTGTTGCGCCGCCTCGTCCACCCGATCCTGCTCCAGGAGCGCGTTCCCGAGCTCGTAGTACGACCACGGATTCGCCGGGTTCCTGGTGATGGCGTGCCGGTAGAGCGACTCGCGCAGCAACACCAGGTCGGCGGCGCGCCGCGGGCGCACCTGGAGCTGCAGGTGCGCCATCTCGTCCGACGATTGATTGCCGGCCCGCACATGTCGCGGCGGATCGCTCGGATTCCGCGGGTTATCGGCGGAGTTGTCGTACGTGAAACGCATGGACAGCGTGGTGCCGGCCGGCAGCACGTACGGCTCGCGCACGCGGTAGACGTCCTGCCAGTTGAAATCCCAGTCGTCGATGCGAATGAGCCACCGCTCGGCGCCGTCCGGCAACGTCGCTTTGCCTTCCATCGACTTCGCCAGGTAATGCGCGTGCGGATACACGGCATGCAGCTCCACGTCGATCGGCAGGGTCACCTCGTCCGTGACCACGAACGCGGCGTCGCCCGGAGGTATGTCGAGCAAGTGGTCGGCGTCGAGGCGTATGAGATAGAGCGGCGGCCCCGACGGTGGCGCGTCCGCGAAGTGGAAGCCCGCCATCGGCGCGACGGGCTCCGGGCGACCGGACGGCAGCATGTGGAGTTGGACGACGAAGTCGGTGCCCGGGTCGAGACGCCACGCAAGACCGTCGATCCCCGGATTCGGCGCCATGCCGGGAGTCCAGCCCATCAGGTGGCCGTCCGGCATGAACGCCAGTCCCATCTCCATCCCGCTGAAACCGGGTTCCGCCGGCTGCTCGGTCTCCTCGGCCTCGCGCCGACGCGACGACGACGTGTCGTCTACCGCCATGATCGCGTGATGGACAAACTGCGGGTTGCCAGGAAGCAGCTCCACCGTCCGGACCCAGCGCGTCTCGGAGACTGGCAGAGGCAGGACGAGATTGCGGAAAACGTCGGAGCCATCCGCCGGCAGCGTGTACGGGGCCGGCAATCCCACCGTCAGATCCGGTTCGCCGAGCATCCAGCCGTCGGTAGCGGCCGGGGGCTCCGGCAGGTCCGCCAGGTCACCCTCGGCGGCCCCCGAATCGCTCCACCCGGCCAGCGTCGCAATCTGCGACTCCGTCAGGCGGCGTTCTCCGACGAACTCGCCGTAGCCCGCCTCCGGCAGCCACGGCGGCATGAAGCGGCTGGCCGTGACCTCGGCGATCTGCCGGGCGCGGCGGGCGGCGTCGTCGTAGCCCAGCAGGGAGAACGGTCCCGAACCCCCAGGGCGGTGGCATGGCGCACAGTGCTCGAAGACGATCGGAGCGACGTCGCGCGAAAACGTAATCGGGCCGGTCGGCTCACCTGCCTGGGGCGCGGCGGCGGTGAGCGCTTCGGAAGCCTGCTGCGACTCGCAGCCGGCGGCGAACAGGCCCACTGCGGCGGCCGCCGCGACGAGCGGCGCAGCACGTTGCCGACGGATCCCACTTCGGCGTGGACCGCGGCGAGTCCTCATGGTCGACGCTCACCGATGACCGCGGCGGCCGTTGACACCGCGAGGCGGGCGCCGTCGATGGCGCGTTGCGCGTCTTCTCTGGAGTAGCGCTCGGTCGGAACGAAGCCCTCGTCCCCGTAGAACGACAACTCACGATTCTCGCGTAGCCACGCGGAAACGTCGGCAAGCTGCCCGATGCGTGCTACGTCGACACCCGAGAACCGGGCGGCGTGCTCGCGCAGCACGCTCCCAACATCGTGCCGGCGCGGAACTTCCACGGCCGCATGACGCAGCATGCCCTTGAGGGCCAACTCCACAACTTCCTGCCCTTCCCCGACCACATCCGAGTGCCCCTCACGTTCCAACAGCACGGCAAGGACATCGAGCCGTATCGTGGCCTTGACGAGGTAGCTGGCGGCGAGGTCGCCGTTGGTCATGACGGGAACAGCTCGAAGATCTCGCCCGGCCGATAGTCCGGCTTGAGATCCCAGTACCAGAAGTCGCCCCGCCAGATGCGCTTTGACCCCAGTTCTCCGAGCCGGCGGCGGAGGTGGTCGAGCACGTCTCGCAGGAATCCGTCCGGATCATGCAGTATCCGGGCATCCTCGGTCATGTCGAGCAGCAGCGGCGACCCTCGCTTGAGCTCTGCGCCGGTTTTGAAGATCGGCGCCAGTTCCGGCTGCAGGCCAGCGGCGCCGACGGCCGCCAGCCGCGGCGCAAGGGCGGTCCGAACCGCGCGGAACTCGTCGTTGCGGGCGACCGGACCGTCCGGGAGACGGGTCGCGACCAGCAGCAGGTCGATGTCGGAGTCGGGCCGGGGAGTGCCGCGGCCGACGGAGCCGTAGACGGCGAGGGAGAGAAGGCGGTTTCCGTAGTGGCGACGGCATGCATCGGCGATATCCACGAGCAGGGGGTCGTACGCGGCATGCATGACGAGCCATTATAGATGCGTGCCCCTTACCCCCGGTTCGGGGTCGCGGTCTGGTGTTCCGACGCTGGCGTAACTACCATAAGGATATGCAGCGTGCCCGCCGGCCGGCGGTGATTGCGGTTGTCTCGCTCGCCGCCGGCGTGTCCGTTGCCCCGGCCGCCGCCCACGACTGTTCCGAACCCGGCAAGTCGTTTCGAATCAACCGCGGCGTGGCGGGATACGAGGACTGCCATCTGACGGCCTGGGTGGTCCACTACTACTATCCTCGCGATCACGATCCGAAGTGGTTGGCCCTTGACTTCGCAGTCCAGGGCAAGGTGGGGGAAGCGATGACGTTCGGTCGGGACGAGGTTCACGTCGTGCATCCCGACGGGTCACGGACTCCGCTGATCTCGCAAGAGACCTATCTTCAGCAACGGAGCAGCCTGCTGCCGTTGCAGCTTCAGATGCAGGGCGGCGACCGCCGATCTCCAGGCAATTGCGCTCTCAAGCTGGATTTTTTCGTAGACCGGGGCCTCCGCCGCTCGCTCGCGGACGTGTCCCAGTACCGATGCATGCAGGGCAACCTCTTCTTCGCCGCCCGCACCGGCGACTGGGAACGCGGGTCCTACGAACTGGACGTCGGTGGAGGCGTCGGCCTGCGCATGCCGTTCGAGATTGAATAGCGGGCGACAAACATCACTGTTCGTCTGGCCTGACGAGAGCGCGGATGGCAGGCTGCCGACGCGTCCGTTTCCCGCGCTCCGTTCAGGACGAGAAGATGTCGTGCAGGTCGACCTCGAAGCCGGCAAGCAGTGGAGAGCGTAGTAGCTGTCCCCGGCCGAACGTGTGAGCGATCTCCAGTGCGCCCTCCTTCAGCCGATGAATCCACACGGTCTCAGTGGCCGGATCGATCAGCCAGCACTCCGTGACGCCGTGCGTCGCGTAGAGCGTCCGCTTGTAGCCACGGTCCCGGTCGGCGGTCGCGGGAGACAGGATCTCCACGACCAGATCGGGTGCGCCGCGGACGTTGTCGCCATTCCTCAACAGATGGTCGCGTTCCCGTGACACGAACAGCAGGTCCGGTTGTACGACGTCGGTGTCGGAAAGCACTACGTCGCAGGGGGCGAAGTAGAACTTCCCGAGCGCCCGTTCCTCGATGAACTGAGCCAGTCTCCTTCCCAGGCGAACCTGGATTTCCTGGTGCTTCAGACTCGGGGCCGGCGTCAACAGTAGATCTCCGTCGAGTAACTCGTAGCGCTTGTCCGGAGGCGCCGTGCGGTAGTCCTCGTAGGTGAACTTCAGGGCTGGGTGCGCAGTGTCCATGGGTCTGTCCCATCTAGCGCCGATGACCGCAACAATCATCATAGCGCGTCCCGCCGCGCAGGAGGCGAACCTGCTGACCGCACAAAAAAGAGGGCCGGTGGGGGAAGCTCCCCCACCGGCCCGAGAGAAGCGGCTGTGCGCCCCGGCGGACGCGTCAGCCGCGGACGGAAGGACGGACTACCAGTTCAACTGGAACGCCGTCCGCAGGATCCGGCCCTGCAGCAGGCGAGTCGGCCGTCCCCAGGCTCCGCCGTACGACTCGGTCTCGTCGGTCTGCACGGCAGCGTTCAGCGCGTTGTAGAGGTCCGCCTGAACCGACGCCTGGATGTTGTTGAACCGGAAGAGCCTCCGCAGGGAGACGTCCACCTGCGTCCAGTAGGGCAGGAAGTTCGTGCCCGGCTGGAACAACTGCACCGTGGCGCCCCGCGTCCGCGTGCCGCCCGGGAAGTAGCTGCTCGGCACCGACCAGGTCAGCTCCCGCTCGCCGCCCGAGTAGGCCTGGATGGATCCGCTGACTTCGAAGTCGTACGGCAACGGATACGTCGCGAACAGCTTGAAGTCATGCCGGAACGGCATCCCCAGCGAGCTCTGGTCGCACCAGCGTCCGCCGCGGCGGATGCCCTCATCCGAGCCGCGGATCGGGTCCTCGATGCTGACGCCGTTCGGATCGACGATCAGGCCGCAGGTGTCCTGGATGTGCTGGCTCGCCGTCCACCCGCCGAAGATGTTGCCGCCGTTCGGCAGGCGGGCGTTCATGCTCACCTCGAACCCGTTGTAGTAGTTGCGGTTGATGTCCGAGGTGACGTCCAGGTTGTTGACCAGTCCCCGGTAGGCCGGATCGAGGTCGAACGCCAGGAACTCGCCCGACGGGATCGTGATGTCCTGCCCTAGCGCGCGGAGACGCGCCACGTGGCCACCCGGATCGTCGAAGTTCACCGCGAACGGGATCCAGCTTCCGCACGGCACGCCGGCCCGCGCGTCCGCATAGATACACGACTGCAGCAGGGTGTTGCTCCGCGCCTCGATGTCGCCGAAGACACGGCGGTACCAGCCGATGTTCAGCGAAACCCGCGGCAGCAGCTCGTGCTGGACGCCGACGTTGTACTCCCAGTTGTACTCACGCTGCAGGTCGTCGGCGGGCCGGGAAGCCGGAACCGCGACGCCACCCGGCCTGAACACGGTGCTGTTGCCCAGCAGGCCGATCTCGTGGTCCTGCGCGATGCCGTCGTAGTTCGTGCTCAGGTAGTGCTCCGGAGACGCCGGCAGGCCACCCAGATCGGCCGCGGTGGCGCAGGCCGCACGCGGGTCGCCGTCCTCGCCCGTCATATGGACCGCGGGATTCAGTGCGCAGTCGTACCAAGCGCGGTTGTCACCCACCTCGCGGTACGGCGAGTAGCGCTCGGCGTGACCGCTCGCGTACGGCCGCATGAACTTGTTCGCCGAGAACTTCAGCGCCGTCCGCGCATCGCCGAAGAGGTCGTAGGTGACGCTCAGCCGGGGCGTGATGTCGTCCCAGTACGGCGTTGCCGGGATCTCCGGGGCCGACCGCGCATTAATGAACCGGCCGCCCGGCAGGTCGCCGGTGCGGAAGGTGTTGATCAGCGACTCGAAGTGGTCCCAGCGCAGGCCGGCGTTGATCGTCAGTCGATCGAGCGTCCAGGTGTCCTGCACGTAGATCCCGCGATCCGCCCGCACCGTCGTGTTCCAGCTCGTCGGGTAGTTGAGCGCGTCGACTCCGTGGCGATCCTCGCACGGCATCATCGGGTCCGGGTCGCACGGCTGCGGCAGCCCGTTGTACGGCCGCATGTTGATATGGCCCAAGCGGTTACGGGTATCGCCGTCGTTACCGAACGACCACTGCATACCCACCTTGAAGTTGTGGGAACCGGTGACGTACGAGAACGCCGCGTTCGGATAGAAACGGTCGGACGGCGTGATCCAGATGTCGCCCCAGTAGTTGTTGGTCTGGAGCCCGGTGCCGAGGTCGCCGATGACCGCGTTCCGGTACCAGTCTCCGGTCTGCATGTAGCCGGCGTCCCAGTAGCACGGGGTCGCGATGCAGGTCCGCAGGTTGCCCGGCGTCTCCGCCCGCAGATTCGGCAGCGGGATGTTGGCCGGGAAGACCTCGCGCAGCGCCTCCTCCGTCTGGGAAGCAATGAGCAGCCGCTCGTAGACCTGCGAATAGCCCACCTCGAGCAGCGCGCGGCTGCTGATGGTGGAAGTCCACTTCGCCTGGAACGTGTGGTAGTTGGCCTGGCCCGGATCGCGGAAGCCCGCCGCCTGGATCGGCTCGCGGGTGGCCGAGAACTCGCGCTTCTTCCACTTGAAGATCCGGTCGAGGTACGCGCTCACCTTGTTGCGCTGGGAAACCTGGGCCGTCAGGCGCGCCAGAACACTGCGGACGTGCTGTTCCGCTACGGCGCGTTCCGCTCCCGCGATCGCCTCGTGGTTGCCGACGCACCCGGTGCTCGTGTTCGGGTCCTCGCAGGTGATCCTGGCGCCGCGCTTGAAGTAGTCCTGGATGACCTCGGGCGACACGTCGGTGCGCAGGGTCGGCTGGAAGGCCCCGGCAAAGAGCTCATCGACCGAGATGGCGCGGGCCGACGTGAAGTACCACAGCCGGTCCTGCAGGATCGGTCCGCCGATGGCGGGGTTGACGTCGTGGATGTTGGTGATGCCCTGGTTCGACGTCAGGCCGAGATCCCGCATGCCCTGCGTGAAGTTGTCGGCCTGCCAACTCTCGTTCAGCGTGAAGCCGACGTAGTTGGTCCCGCTGAACTGGTTGCCGCCGTCCTTCGGGATCATGTTCAGCCGAAGGCCGCCGGCCTGAACCTCGGCGTTGTTGCCGGAGGTGGTCATCGCCATCTCCTGGCTCAGCGCCTGGTTGTTGTAGTTCATGATCAGGCCGTCGCCCATCTGCGAGTTGACGATCATGCCGTCCACCTGCATGGTCGTGTGGCGCGGGGTGGCGCCGTGGACCGACATGCGGACCTGCTCCATCATCTGCGCCCCGCCGACGTCGGGCCGGGTCAGGCGCACGCCCTGCGCGAGGTAGCCGATCGACTGCGTGTTCCGCGTCGTCGGGAGCGAGTCGAGAACCTCGCGCTCAACGACCTCGACCCGAGCCGCGCTCTGCACGTCGACGATCGGCGCCTCGCCGGATACCGTCACCGTCTCTTCGAGCGCGCCGACCGAGAGCGAGCCGTTGATCGTGACGTTCGTCGCGGCCGGAACCTGGATGCCCTCCTGAACGAACGTCGAGAAGCCGGGCAGCGTCATGGTGACGGTGTAGGTGCCCGGCAACAGGGCGATGATGTTGTACCGGCCGGTGCCGTCAGTGATCGCGACACGCGACCCCTCGATCAGCACCGGGCTGGCGGCTTCTACGGTGACGCCCGGCAGGACGCCGCCCGTGTTGTCGGTGACTTCGCCAATCAGAGCCGCGCCCTGAGCGAAGCCGGTGGCCGGCACTAGCAACAGCACGGCCATTCCGACAAGGAACGATTTACCAAATCGCATTCTTCCTCCTCGTCCGCACGCCAAAAGAGAGCGTTATGCCATCTAAATGCATGCGCGGCGCAATACCCTAGCAACATTCGTGCCAGTTGCCAAGTCTTTGCGGCGAAGAGGTAGAGAGGCCGGTTTTATTGGGCGTTTGGTCGCATGCTCACGGAGACCCTGCATGAGCGTGCGTTCTCAGGGGCAGGCGACGTTCAATTCCTTGGGCGCCTTGATCCGTCAGGTTGGATTCTCCGGCCGCCGGACCTCTCAGGGACAAAAAAAGGCCGGTGGGGGAAGGCTCCCCCACCGGCCCGAGAGAAGCGACCGTGCGCCCCGGCAGGCGCGTCAGCCGCGGACGGAAGGACGGACTACCAGTTCAACTGGAACGCCGTTCGCAGGATCCGTCCCTGCAGCAGGCGAGTCGGCCGTCCCCAGGCTCCGCCGTAGGTCTCGTTCTCGTCGGTCTGCACGGCAGCGTTCAGGGCGTTGTAGAGGTCCGCCTGAACCGACGCCTGGATGTTGTTGAACCGGAAGAGCCTCCGCAGGGAGACGTCCACCTGCGTCCAGTAGGGCAGGAAGTTCGTGCCCGGCTGGAACAACTGGACCGTCGGCGTCGATGTGAACGAGCCCGTCGGCGAGTAGCTGGCGGGCAGGCTCCACGTCAGTTCCCGCTCTCCGCCCGAGTAGGCCTGGATGGATCCGCTGACTTCGAAGTCGTACGGCAGCGGATAGGTGGCGAACAGCTTGAAGTCGTGCCGGAACGGCATCCCCAGCGTGCTCTGGTCGCACCAGCGGCCGCCGCGAGTGATGCCTTCGTCGGCGCCGCGGATCGGGTCCTCGATGCTGACGCCGTTCGGGTTCACAATCAGGCCGCAGGTGTCCTGGATGTGCTGGCTCGCCGTCCACCCGCCGAAGATGTTGCCGCCGTTCGGCAGACGGGCGTTCATGCTCACCTCGAAACCGTTGTAGTAGTTGCGGTTGATATCCGAGGTAACGTCCAGGTTGTTGACCAGCCCGCGATAGGCCGGATCGAGGTCGAACGCCAGGAACTGGCCCGACGGGATCGTGATGTCCTGCCCGAGCGCGCGGAGACGCGCAACGTGGCCATCCGGATCGTCGAAGTTCACCGCGAACGGGATCCAGCTTCCGCACGGCACGCCCGCCTGTGCAGTCGCGACGTTACACGACTGCAGCAGGGTGTTGCTCCGCGCCTCGATGTCGGCGAATACGCGACGGTACCAGCCGACGTTCAGCGAGACACGCGGCAGCAGCTCGTGCTGGATGCCGACGTTGTACTCCCAGTTGTACTCGCGCTGCAGGTCGTCGGCGGGCCGGGACGACGGAACGGCAACACCGCCCTCGCGGAACACGGTGCTGTTGCCCAGCAGGCCGATCTCGTGGTCCTGCGCGATGCCGTCGTAGTTCGTGCTCAGGTAGTGCTCCGGAGACGCCGGCAGGCCACCCAGATCGGCCGCGGTGGCGCAGGCCGCACGCGGGTCGCCGTCCTCGCCCGTCATATGGACCGCGGGATTCAGTGCGCAGTCGTACCAAGCGCGGTTGTCACCCACCTCGCGGTACGGCGAGTAGCGCTCGGCGTGACCGCTCGCGTACGGCCGCATGAACTTGTTCGCCGAGAACTTCAGCGCCGTCCGCGCATCGCCGAAGAGGTCGTAGGTGACGCTCAGCCGGGGCGTGATGTCGTCCCAGTACGGCGTTGCCGGGATCTCCGGGGCCGACCGCGCATTAATGAACCGGCCGCCCGGCAGGTCGCCGGTGCGGAAGGTGTTGATCAGCGACTCGAAGTGGTCCCAGCGCAGGCCGGCGTTGATGGTCAGCCGGTCGACAGTCCACGTGTCCTGCACGTAGATGCCGCGATCCGCCCGCACCGTGGTGTTCCAGCTCGTCGGGTAGTTGAGCGCCGTGACAAAGTGCCGTGCCTCGCAATCCACCGACGGGTCGGGATCACACGGCACCGGCAGCCCGTTGTACGGCCGGATGTTGATATGGCCGAGACGGTTCCGGGTGTCGCCGTCGTTACCGAACGACCACTGCATGCCCACCTTGAAGTTGTGGGAGCCGGTGACGTACGAGAACGCCGCGTTCGGATAGAAGCGGTCGGACGGCGTGATCCAGATGTCGCCCCAGTAGTTGTTGGTCTGGAGTCCGGTGCCGCGGTCGCCGATGACCGCGTTCGCGTACCACGGCCCGGTCTGGTTGTAGCCGGCGTCCCAGTAGCAGGGAGTCTGGATGCAGGTCCGCAGGTTGCCCGGCGTCTCCGCCCGCAGGTTCGGCAGCGGGATGTTGTCCGGGAAGACCTCGCGGAGCGCCTCCTCCGTCTGGCTGGCGATGAGCAGCCGCTCGTAGACCTGCGAGTAGCCCACCTCGAGCAGCGCGCGGCTGCTGATGGTCGACGTCCACTTCGCCTGGAACGTGTGGTAGTTCGCCTGGCCCGGATCGCGGAAGCCCGCCGCCTGGATCGGTTCACGGTTCGCGTCGAACTCGCGCTTCTTCCACTTGAAGATCCGGTCGAGGTACGCGCTCACCTTGTTGCGCTGGGAGACCTGGGCGGTCAGGCGCGCCAGAACGCTGCGGACGTGCTGCTCCGACACCGCGCGGGTCGCTCCCGCGATCGCCGGGTGGTTGCCAACGCACCCGGTGCTGGTGTTCGGGTCCTCGCAGGTGATCCGCGCGCCGCGCTTGAAGTAGTCCTGGATGACCTCGGGGGACACGTCGGTGCGCAGGGTCGGCTGGAAGGCGCCGGCGAACAGCTCGTCGACCGAGATGGCGCGGGCCGACGTGAAGTACCACAGCCGGTCCCGCAGGATGGGTCCGCCGATGGCGGGGTTGACGTCGTGGATGTTGGTGACACCCTGGTTCGACGTCAGGCCGAGATCCTGCATCCCCTGCGTGAAGTTGTCCGCCTGCCAGCTCTCGTTCAGCGTGAAGCCGACGTAGTTGGTCCCGCTGAACTGGTTGCCGCCGTCCTTCGGGATCATGTTCAGCCGAAGGCCGCCGGCCTGAACCTCGGCGTTGTTGCCGGAGGTGGTCATCGCCATCTCCTGGCTCAGCGCCTGGTTGTTGTAGTTCATGATCAGGCCGTCGCCCATCTGCGAGTTGACGATCATGCCGTCCACCTGCATGGTCGTGTGGCGCGGGGTGGCGCCGTGGACCGACATGCGGACCTGCTCCATCATCTGCGCCCCGCCGACGTCGGGCCGGGTCAGGCGCACGCCCTGCGCGAGGTAGCCGATCGACTGCGTGTTCCGCGTCGTCGGGAGCGAGTCGAGAACCTCGCGCTCAACGACCTCGACCCGAGCCGCGCTCTGCACGTCGACGATCGGCGCCTCGCCGGATACCGTCACCGTCTCTTCGAGCGCGCCGACCGAGAGCGAGCCGTTGATCGTGACGTTCGTCGCGGCCGGAACCTGGATGCCCTCCTGAACGAACGTCGAGAAGCCGGGCAGCGTCATGGTGACGGTGTAGGTGCCCGGCAACAGGGCGATGATGTTGTACCGGCCGGTGCCGTCAGTGATCGCGACACGCGACCCCTCGATCAGCACCGGGCTGGCGGCTTCTACGGTGACGCCCGGCAGGACGCCGCCCGTGTTGTCGGTGACTTCGCCAATCAGAGCCGCGCCCTGGGCGAAGCCGGTGGCCGGCAGCAACAGCACGGCCATTCCGACTAGGAACGATTTACCAAATCGCATTCTTCCTCCTCGTCCGCACGCCAAGTGCTTGCAGAATGCCTGCACGAGCGCACGCGATGACTAGTGGGACTGCAACATTCGTGCCAAGTTGCCAGATCGCGCTGGGGCAGATGTAGCCCGCCACCCTGGCGCGTCCTATGGCACGTTTGCTGAGGCCTAATGACGGAGGCACACCCCAGGCAATGCGACGTGTTTACTTCTGGGGCTCCGGATCCGGCGGGTTGGATTCTCGTGCTTGCGGACCGTAGGCGTCACGGGAGCGTAAACACCCACAGGGCCGACGCCCGGTCCGTTGGATTCCGGATCTCCGGCACCAGCCGGCCGTAACTGGTCGACTGGTAGCCGCCGCTCCCGACGACTACCGCGAGGTACTGCCGTCCGTCGACGGCGAAGGTGATCGGCGGCGCGCTCGGCACTTCGTTCAGCCGCACGTCCCAGAGCTGCTCCCCGGTCGACGCATCGAACGCCGCCACCCGGCGGTCGAGCGATCCCGCAAACAGCAGCCCGCCTCCCGTCGCCAGCGTCCCCGAGGTGAGCGGCGCGCGCTGCCGCGCAATCCACGCGGTGTCGCCGGTCTCCAGATTGAGCGCCTCGATCCGGCCGTAGTTGCCGTCACCCTCCGGCCGCGGACGAACCGTCCACCGCACGCCGGTCGACAGGCTGCCCCGCTCGCCTTCGGGCACCGGCACAAGATCCATGCACGCCTCGACGATCGGGACGTACACGACGGCCGAAGTCGGATCGAGGGCCGTCGGCAGCCAGCCCCGGCCGCCGCTGACGTGCGGGCAGAGCGTCTTGGTCTGGCCGTCACCCGGGATGAGGGTCGGATCCTGCAGCTTCGCTCCCGTCACCGGATCGATGTGCGTGATACCGGTCTGCAGGCCCATGTCGAGCGACGTGATGTACTTGCCGGTCTCCGCATCGAGGAAGTCGTAGATCGCCTGCTTGCCGACCGTCACCACCATGCGCGCCCGGTCGCCGGCATCGCTCCCGGGCCCACCCGACGGCAGCTCGATCACCTGGCGCTCGAAGGCCCAGTCGAGATCCCACTGCCCGTTCGCCTGGTGCTGGAAGTGCCAGACCAGCTCTCCCGTGTCCGGATTCAGGGCGAGCGTCGTGTCGAGGTACAGCGCGTCGTTGTTGACGCCCGGCAAGGGCGCGAGGTCGCGAAGCGGGCCGGTGTCGTAAGTGTTGCCCGGCCCGAAGAGGGCGAGGTTGTTCACCGGGTCATAGCTGCCGGGGATCCAGACGGACGCGCCGTTCCGCGCCTCGCGCGACAGGCCGTTCCAAGTGTGGCCGCCGGGATCGTCCGGACCCGGAATGGTCCCGAAGCGCCAGGCCTCTTCGCCGGTGTCCGCATCCAGCGCGACGATGTAGTTGCCTCCCCCGGCCCGCCCGGTCGTGCCCACCATCACCTTCCCGCGCGCGACGAGCGGACCGCCGGTCATCCGGAGGCCCGCCTCCAGGTCGCCCACCGGTGTATCCCACACGACGTCGCCGGTCGTTGCGTCGAGGGCGACGATGTGCGCGTCAGAGGTGGGCACGTAGAGGCGGCCGCCATGGATCGAGATGCTCCGCTTGATGCTGCTCGGCACGCCGCGCGGCAGGCGGCGCGCGTACTCCCAGAGCAGATCGCCGGTCGCGGCGTTGAAGGCCTGCACGTGATCGCCGTAGCCATGAACGAAGAGCACGCCGTCGTGGGCTATCGGCGTTGCCTGGTTCGGCCCCGCCGGCAGCGACCAGGTCCAGGCGACACGCAGCTCGTCGACGTTCTCCGGCGTGATCCCATCGAGCGGCGAATAACCGGCGCCGTCGTACGTACGCCGCCAGAGCAGCCAACTCTCGGCGGGCGGATCCACCAGCATCGCGTCCGTCACCGGCCGCATCCGGTCGAGCGGGTTGGGCGCTTCGGGCCACGGTGGAATCACCGCCCCCGGCGCCAGTCCACCTCCCCCCGCGGAGGGCCAGCGCGGCGGCCCCATCGCCGCGAGCGCCGTAACGTCGGCCGGCAGCTCGGTGTCTCCGGCGTCCGTCTCGTTTTCCTGGAACATATAGGCCAGCAGCGCCGCGTACGTCTCGTCCGGCAGCGAGCCCGGCCGATCCTGGGGCATCGTGTCGCGGAGCACGATGAAGAGCTCCGACGGCGGCCGCCGCCGCCAGCGCAGACGAAAGTCCTCACCCTTGATGGGGAGCGCGAACTCGCCGTCATCAAGGTGTTCTCCATGGCAGGCCGCGCAGTACTGGCGGTACGCCGCTTCGCCCGCCGCGGCCTGTTCCACGGTGTAGCTGAGAGGCGCCGCCTGGCCGCCGCTGCGCTGGGCATGGGCAACCGGCGCAAGAAGCGCCGCCGCTACCAGCAGCGCCGCAATGGAGAGCGTTGTCTTCGTCATGCGTGCATTCTAAGCGTCATCAGCCGGCGTGAGGCGCCGCGATCGGCTCGTGTACTATCGCCGCGTGATCCGCGACTACATCGTCATCGGGGCCGGGACTGCTGGCTGCGTCCTTGCCAACCGCTTGTCGGCAGATCCCGACAAGAGCGTGCTGCTGCTCGAGGCGGGCGGAAAGGACGACTACTTCTGGATCGACATCCCGGTGGGCTACCTCTACACCATCGGCAATCCCCGCACCGACTGGTGCTACAAGATCGAACCCGACCCCGGCCTCAACGGCCGGACCATCGGCTACGCCCGCGGCCGAGTCCTCGGCGGCTGCTCCTCGATTAACGCGATGATCTACATGCGCGGCCAGCGGAGCGATTACGACCATTGGGCATCGCTCGGCAACCGCGGCTGGGGATGGGACGACGTCCTGCCGGTCTTCAAGCGCTCCGAGGACTATCAACACGGCGCCGACGAATGCCACGGCGTCGGGGGCGAGCTGCGGGTCGAAGAACGGCGGGTGAGCTGGGAGATCCTCGACGCGTGGCGCGACGCGGCCGAGGAGTGCGGGATACCGAAGATCGCCGAGTTCAACCGGGGCGACAACTTCGGCAACGCCTATTTCCAGATGAACCAGCGCAGCGGGCGCCGCTGGAGCGGCGCCAAGGCGTACCTGCGCCCCGTCATGCACCGGCCGAACCTGACCGTGCGGACCGACGCGCAGGTGCGGCGCCTAACGGTCGAACCGACCGACGCCAGCCCGCGGGCGACCGGCGTGGAGCTGGTGACGGGCGAGCGGCTGGAGGCGCGGTGCGAGGTGATCCTGGCCGCGGGCGCCATCGGCTCGCCGCAGATCCTGCAGTTGTCCGGCATCGGCCCCGGCGCCCTGCTGCAACGCCATGGCATCGACGTGATCCATGACCTGGTCGGCGTCGGAGAAAACCTGCACGACCACCTGCAGATCCGCACCATCTTCAAGGTGAAGAACACGGTAACGCTGAACAAGCGGGTGAACTCGCTGTTCGGCAAGGCGGCCATGGGGCTGGAGTACCTGCTGTTCAAGACCGGCCCGCTGACGATGCCCCCGTCGCAGCTCGGCGCCTTCGCGCGCAGCGATCCGTCGCGGCCGTCCGCGAACATCGAATGGCACGTGCAGCCGCTGTCCCTCGACAAGTTCGGCGACCCGCTGCACAAGTTCAACGCGATCACGCCGTCGGTCGCCAACCTGCAGCCGACGAGCCGCGGCCATGTCCGTATCAAGGACCCGGACCCGCTGCAGGCGCCCGCCATCACCCTCAACTATCTTTCCACCGACGAAGACCGCCAGGTCGCGGTGGCCGGCCTGCGGTTCACCCGGCGCATCATGGCGGCACGGGCCCTGGCGCGGTTCGAGCCGGAGGAATGGAAGCCCGGTCCCGAGGTGCAGAGCGACGAGGCGCTCTCGCAGGCGGCCGGCGATCTCGGTACGACGATCTTCCATCCCGTCGGCACCTGCAGGATGGGCCACGACCCGCTGGCCGTCGTCGACGACCGGCTGGCCGTGCACGGCGTGTCCGGTCTTCGGGTTATCGACGCCTCGGTCATGCCCAGGATCACGTCGGGCAACACCAACGCGCCCACGGTGATGATCGCGGAGAAGGGAGCGGAGTTCGTGCTCGAGGACGCGGCGGCGCGATGACCATGCATCCGGACTACAGAGGGCTACTTGACGGCGTAGTCGCCGCTTGCCGTGAGCACTACGGGGAACGGCTGCACGGCATCGCCCTGTACGGCTCCGTCGCCCGCGGAACGCCGACGGCGGATTCCGACGTCGACCTGCTGGTCGTAGCCGACGGGCTGCCGGAGGGGTTTCTTCCGAAGCGGCGGGATTTCGACGCCGTCGAGGACGCCGTCGCCCCGCAGATCGATGCACTGTGGAAGGCCGGACGGCACGTCCGGCTCTCGCCGATCTTGAAGACCCGTGCCGTTCTCGAATACGGCACGCCGCTTCTGCTCGACATGACGGAAGATGCCCGCATCCTCTACGAACGCGACGGCTACCTGACGCACGTTCTCGAGTGCTTGCGGCGCACGTTGAGTCAACTTGGCGCGCGCCGTGTCTGGCGGGACGAGCTCTGGTACTGGGATCTGAAGCCGGACTACCGGTGGGGGGACGTGATCGAGCTGTTCCCGACGGGCTGGCTGGGCGCCCGGAGCGTCAGGAGCCGATGACCAACGGCGAACTGGCCCGGAGCTATCTGAGGCGGGCGGAGAGGCGGCTCAGATTCCTGCAACTGGCGTTCGATGACGATGGCTATCCCGATGTCGTTCGCGTGGCGCAGGAGATCATCGAGCTGGCGCTCAAGGCGATGCTGCGCGAGGCGGGTGTCGAGCCCCCGCGCTGGCATGACGTGGGCAGCATCTTGCGCGAACATCGCAAGAGATTCCCCCCGGACGTCGACGTTGAGCGCCTGGCCGCGATCTCCAAGCTGCTGACTTCGGAGCGTGAGTTGTCCTTCTACGGCCGCGAAGACTTCATTCCGGAGCGCGAGTACACTCGCGAACAGGCCATGCAGGCTCTGAACGACGCCACCTGGGTGATGTCCGTAGCGACGGATCTGATCGGCGGGCACTGACTTTGTGCCGGCCTGGAGGCCGGCGCACCAACCGACACACCAACCCGCGCACCAACCGGCGCGCCGCAGCGGGCTGGAGCTAGACGGCGCCGGAGGACCGGGCGGCGGCGATCTCCTCCGAGGTCAACCCGAGGACTTCCGCGAGGACCTCGTCAGTGTGCTCGCCCAGCAAGGGTGAACGCACGACGTCGGCCGGCGAGTCGGACAGCTTCACCGGGTTGCCGACGGTGAGATAGCGGCCGCGTTCGGGGTGATCGACCTCGACGACGGTGCCGGTCGCGCGAAGCGACGGCTCTTCGGCGAGTTCCTTCATGGACAGGACGGGGCCGCACGGAACGTTGAGCGGATTGAGGATCTCCATGACCTCGAACTTCGTCTTCGTCATCGTCCACTTCTCGATCTCGGCAAAGACGGTGTCGAGCTTCGGGAGGCGGGCCTCCGGCGTATTCCACTCCGGGTCGGCCAGCCAGTCCTCGTGGCCGATTGCCCTCGCCAGGCCCTCGAAGGCAGCCGCCTGCGTGATTATGTAGATGTAGGCGTTGGGGTCGTCCTCCCACCCCTTGCACTTGACGATCCAGCCGGGCTGCCCGCCGCCGGACGCATTGCCGGACCGCGGGGTCGCGTCGCCGAACGTGCCGTTCGGATACTGCGGGTACTCCTTGAGCGGTCCATGCGCGAGGCGCTGCTGATCCCGCATCTTGACTCGGCAGAGATTGAGCACGCCGTCCTGCATGGCGCAGACGACCCGCTGGCCGCGGCCGGTCTTCTCGCGCTGGAACAACGCGGTGACGATGCCAAGAGCGAGGTGGAGCCCGGTGCCGGAATCGCCGATCTGCGCGCCCGTCACCGTCGGCGGCCCGTCGTCGAAGCCGGTCGTGCTGGCACCACCGCCAGTGCATTGGGCAACGTTCTCGTAGACCTTGCAGTCCTCGTAGGGTCCCGGGCCGAACCCCTTGACCGAGGCGTAGATGAGCCGCGGGTTGATCTCCTGGATGCGCTCCCAGGTGAAACCCATCCGATCCAGCGCGCCGGGCGCGAAGTTCTCCGCCAGGACGTCGCAGCTCTCGATCAGCCGCGTGAAGATCTGCTTACCCGTCTCGGACTTCGTGTTGACAGTGATGCTCCGCTTGTTGTGGTTGAGCATCGTGAAGTAGAGGCTGTCGACGTCCGGGATGTCGCGCAACTGGCCGCGCGTGGCGTCGCCCACGCCGGGACGCTCCACCTTGATGACGTCGGCGCCGAACCAGCCAAGCAGTTGCGTGCAGGTAGGTCCCGACTGCACGTGGGTCATGTCGAGCACGCGGATGCCCTCAAGCGCTTTCATGTCACTCTCCCGCACTCACTACACCATGCCGCGCGAACACCGGCGCGCGCCCCTCCCCGCCGCGGAGGCTACCTGGGCGCTCCCGCGACCCTGATCCCTTCGTCGACGATGGTCTTGCTGAGCAGGCTGACGCACGCGTAGAGCGCACGCAGCGTCGGCACTTCGACGCCGGTCATCTCGGCCAGCTCGATCACGGCGCCCAGCATGCCGTCGATTTCGAGCGGCTTCCCCACCTCGACGTCCTGCAGCATCGACGTCTTGTGCTTCCCGACGCCCTCCGCGCCGGCGATCCTGCGCTCCATCGGCACGCGGAACGTGGCGCCGAGCCGCTCGCCAATCTCCTGCGCCTCGGTCATCATCGCCGCCGCCAGCGAGCGCGTCGCCGGGAACTGGCAGATGTCGACCAGCGTGGCGTGCGTCAGGGCGCTGATGGGATTGAAGGTGAGATTGCCCCAGAGCTTCAGCCAGATCTCCGAGCGGATATCGGTCAGCACCCGCGACTTGAAACCCGCCTCGGCAAACAGCGCCGACACCCGCGCCAGGCGTTCCGACTCGCTGTTGTCCAGCTCCCCCACCGGAAAACGGTTGCCCTCGATGTGGCGGATCACCCCCGGTTCGGGCAAAGTCGCCGCCGGATAGGCGATGCAGCCGATGATCCGGTCCGGGTCGATCGCGTTGAACAGCACGCCGCCGGGATCGACCGTCTCCACGACGCGACCGGCCCAGGGGCTGTCGAGCTTCTGGAAGTACCACCACGGGATGCCATTCTGCAGGGTGACGAGGCAGGTCTCGGGGCCGACTATGGCCGGCAGGTCGTCCACGACGGCGGCAATCTGATGCGCCTTGAGGGCCAACAGGACGACGTCGTGGGTGTCGAGATCGCGGATCCGGTCCGTCGCGGTCAGGTTGGACGCGACCGTTTCCGTGGCGGCGCCATTCTCGTCGCGCTCGACAAGCTTGAGGCCGTTGGATCGGATCGCGGCCAGATGCGGTCCGCGCGCGATGACCGATACGTCGTGCCCGGCCTTGGCCAGGCGAACCGCCATGTAGCCGCCGATGGCGCCGGCGCCGACGACCGAGACCCTGACGGGCGACGGATTCACTGACCGCCGGCCGCCGCCTCGCGCTCCTCCGCGCGGTGACCCGCGAGAATCCCTTCCATCCCGATGTTCCCCTCGTGGCAGGCGTATTCGTAGACCGCGTCGGTCGTTCCCATCAGTGGGATCGAGGCGGTCCAGGGCCGCGTGTAGGTCGTCGGATCATCGATGGTGATCGCGTATTCGAGGGTCTGCGGCCCGGTGCGCGTCAGACGCTCGGTGACGCGCATGTTCTCCGCCGAAAGGCCACGGAACGTCGCCTCTCCGGAATAGTTCGCCGTCTCTATGACCAGCGTGTCGCCCTCCCAGAAGCCGCGCGAATCGCCGTGCCACAACCTGACATCTTCGTCGAGGGGTGGGGTGCCGTCGATCGGGATGACGCGCGCGTCGTGGTTCATCTCGTGGTACATGACGACGTGCGTCGGGCTCTGGAAGATCTGGTAATAGCTGTTGTAGCCGGCGCCGAGGCGCGGCACGCCGTAGGTGACGCACCGTTCGGAGAGCGGCCGATCGGTGTAGCTGTCGGCGGGATGGTCCCGGCGGTGGTCACGCAGCATTTGCATGCGGGTGCGTGCGGAAGTGGTGAATTCGGGAATCCGGCCGTCGGGCGGATCGACCACGAGCGACGTCCGGTTGTTGAAGTCGCGGTCGGCAATCCAGAACTGGTTGTAGTTGCCGGTGGTCGGATCGTAGGAAGTGGCCTGCGTCCGCTGAATCGCGGCAAGGACGAGCTGGTCGCCGAAGAGCGCATCACCGTCGTCCACCGCCTCCTGGGCAGCTACCTGGAGGGCCGCCAGTTCCTCGTCCGTCAACCGCTCCTTCCCGGCCCACTCGGGCGGACGCTCGAGCGGCGTCGCGTTGTTGTTGGCCCACACACCCTGAAGATCCGGCTGGCCGTCCGGCGTGCGGGGCAGAGTCCAATTGGCGTCGTCGGTCTGCGCGAACGCCGGGCCACCGGCTGCCAACGCAATCGCAAGCGTGAAGAGGCTGAACATATAAGGTGCCAGGAACGATCGTCTCTGCATCGTGTTCTCCTTCCGCCCGCACGCGACGGCCCAAGGGCCGCGCGTGGGACGCCTGTCGGCGCTATTGTAGCGAGGCGGCGCGAGCAACGGCAACGGCCCGCACGCTGCTAACGCGAGAACAGCGGACGGTTCTCCTCGGCTCGCGCCTTGACGTCGGAGAGGTGTTCTTCCAGCAGATAACCCTCTGCCACGAGCGCCTCCGCGGCACGCATCGTCTGGGCCAGATACGCGTCGAACGTGGCGTACCGTTCCTCGATCGACAGGCGCGGATCCCCCGACGCCTCGCGATCCGCCCGGGTCTTCGGGAACGGGATGATCCCGCCGGCAAGACCCAGAAGCGCGTCGGGCTGTCCGATCGCCGGCGCCCGGAGGTTCCAGCTCGTGTAGGTGGCGATCGGCGCCGCGACCGCCGGCATCCGCAGGACGCCCAGCTCGTTGTTGTCGTCGTCAAGGGCCGGGACGCGGACGCCGTAGCGCTCGCCCGGCCGAATCGGCGGATGGCTGTCGATCCGGCGCTCGGTCGCGAACAGCTCGCCATAGTCGACGACGTCCGGCTGCTGAATCGACGTCGGGTAGCGCACCCCGGGCAACGCCTGCCAGCCCGCCTTGTCCTCCTGCCAGCCGACGAGCGTGCCGTCGACGATGCGCGGATGCACGCTGGGGGGCGGCGACGTCCCGTCGGTCACCCACCGGTCCATCGCGAGGAACAGCGTCTCCAGAAACGGCTGATAGACATTCGGATTGGGCGCAAGCTGCCCCCGTTCGAGCGGCCCCCGTCCCGGGCTGTGCTGCGAGCCGCCGAAGACGTACACCCGCACGTCCTCGGGAATCTCGGCGTCGCGCGAGCCCGACGGGTCGGTCACCACGAGCGAAGCGCTCCGGTGCCAGTACTCCGAGCTCGTGTCGAGGTGCATGATCTTCGGTGCGACACCGTTCGCGCGTGCATGTCGCAGGATGCCGTCGGCCCGGCCGGTGAACGGATCCGTCTCCTCGCCGTAGGCGAACGGGAAGACGTCGACCGGATAGAGATGGCCGCTGTGCGCGGTGGCGGTCCGGGTCGGCGAGGCGAAACGGTGGTTGAAGAAGCCCTGCCCGCCGCCCGAGATGACCGGCATCGCGCCATCGAACACGACGCGCCCCTCCTCGTCGGCGTTGAATCCCTCGTAGAGGAACATTCGGAGGGCGCGTCCGCTCTGCGATCGCCCCTCGCCGATGACGCGGCGCGCGATCGGGCGGCCGTCGACGCCACGCAACGGGTTCATCGCGGACTCGTCGTAGCGCAGGAACGAAACGACATCCCGAATTGCCGCGAAGCCGGCGCCCTGCACGACGGAGCCGCGCGCCTCGTAGATCAGCTCGTAGATAACGCCGGGCTCAAAGCCGCCATCGAGGAGGAGGTCGGCTCCGATCAGGCCGCTGCCTTCGTCGCGGGGCCGGCGGGTGAGAACGAACTCCCACTGCTCCCTGGGAACCAGCTTCGGGGTATCCCGCTCGCGCGCACGCCGGGTCAGCGTCGCGTCGGCCAGCGAGTTGACCACCGGCTCGAAGACGAGCTGGCCGCGATCCGAAATCGTCAGCCGATCGCCCGGCGCTTCCGCGATCATCTCCGCCCGGACGTTACCGGTAATCGGGACGCCATCCTCGCCCAGCGCCACCGGCGCCTCCAGTCGAAGCAGGTCCGGATCGGGACGAACCTGGGCGATCCAGCCGCTCCAGACGGTGATGTAACCCTGGCGAAGGAAGAAAGGCTGCGTGCCCCACAGGCGGCGCCCGCGGTTGTTGATGTCGTAGAGGATGGTCGGCTGCGCGAGCGAGAGGTCGCGGGGCGCCAGGATCTCGATGTCGCCGTAGAACTCGACGCGGCCCTCACCATTGTCGGCCGCAAGACCGAGGTCGACCACCGCCCGGTTGGCCGGATGGTTGGGGTCGAGCGCGTAGACGACCCGGCCTCGCAGCCGCTCGTACGGGCCAACCTGTCCGGGGACGGCGTCGACCGGCTCTCGCGAGAGGATGTCCAGCCGGATCACCTCCGCGGAGGCGGAAACCGCGAACGTCGAGACACACGCGCAGAGCGCAACCGTTGCTGCGACTAGCTTGCGGGCCGTCATGTCTTGACTCGGGGCGCGCTAGTTCGCCAGGGGATCCGGACGGACCTGGAAGTGGACGACCTTGCTCGGTGTCCCGGCGCCGGTCTCGGTGTGGAACGGCGCGCGGGTGCCGTAGGTGGCCCACACACCACGGCCCTTCCAGCCCGCCTCCGGGTCGTCGATCCGCCCATCCATCCACTTCGTGTAGAAGCCGAGTGGATACGGCACACGCAGGATCACCCACTCCTCGTCCACGAGGGCAAGCAGCCCCTCGGAGGCGTTGCCGGTGTTGATCGGGACGTTCTCGCCCAATCCCAACGTGTTGAACTGATCGACCCAGGTGTAATAGCTGCCCTCCGCGCTACCCGAGTCGGCGAGTCCCTTGAGTTGCGGCAGCGGCTCCTCGTAGAGCGTCCACCCCTCCGGACAGTGCTGGCCGGTCGCCTCCGGTCCGTTGAGCGGGCCGGTGCACTTGCTCCGATCGAAGCTCGCCATGTGGCCGCTCGCGAACGGCGTCCAGACGACGCCGTTGCGATCGATGTCCATGCCGCGCGGCGAATAGCCCTGCACCGGCGCTCCAGGGTTCCCCCAGGGCGCCTCGAACACTTCGGTGAGCGCCGTCTCGGGCGGGTTGTCACCCGGGTCGAGCCGAAGGACCGAACCCGGGAAGCCGAGCGACGAACCCCAGATCGTGCCGTCGACCGGGTTGACGGCAACGCCGTAGAAACCGCTCGTCACCCGGTGGTCCATCGCCGGATCGATCGGCTCGTCCGGCTCCGTGTAGTCGTCACGCCGGCCGTTGCCGTTCGTATCGAGAACCAGCGCGGTCCAACCCTGCGAGGCTTCCTCGTCACCCGTCTCAAGGAACTGGTTCGTATCGAGCCAGCCGATCACCTGCCCCCCGCCGCTGGTCCACAGCGTGTTGTTGTCGTCCTCGGCGAAGACCAGATGGTGCGTGCTGAAGCAGGTGCCGATGAGGGTCATCTCCTCGGTCGCGGGATCCCACACGGCCAGATGCCGCCCTGAACGCTCCACCGGGAAAGCCTGCGCCGATGGATGGTCGGAGCCCTCCTGGCACATCGCCGGGTTCTCCGGGCCGCGGACCCGCGAGGTGAGCCAGACGCGTCCGTCCTGATCGAGCATCGGATTGTGGACGTTCGACTGGCTGTTCCAGATCGCTTCATCACCCCAGTAAGGCGACGGCATCAGGGGCGGACCGGCGGCCAGCGGCGTATCCGGATCGCGGACCGGCACCGGAATCTGGCTAATCGAATGGCCGACCGGGTCGAGCACCGGGACGTAGTCGGCGCTTGCCTCGAGCGCGCCGTAAATCGGCCCATAGGCGTTGACGGTCGGGTCGCGCTTGTCGGTGGAAATCTCGTCGTGGAGGTATGCCCTCGGGTCGGCCCAGTCCCACTGGGTGACGACGACGTTCCGCTCCAGTCCCTCCGGCCGGCGCGGCGCCTCGGGCAACTCGCCCGACATGATCCGGTCGGTCCAGTCGGCGTACATCTCGAGGGCGGCGCGCCGCCCCATCCGGTTGAGGCCATTCGACATCGAGCCGCCCGCCTGTCCGGACTGAATCCGCCGATCCCACGCATCGACGAGCGAATCGAAGTCGCCGAGCTGCGGCGGAATCTCGCGGGTCGCCAGATTCCCCATCGAGTGGCAGGCGGTGCAGCCGCCCGACTTCACGGAGCGTAGCCACTCGGCCTGGCTTCGCATGTTGGGCGAAATGCCGTTGCCGTCCGGGCCGGTCCCGGGAAACTGATCCGCCGCCGGCACCTCGATGAGCGACAGCCAGTGGCCGGCCGGATAGTACTGGGCGGCGGCCGCTTCGTCCGGCGCCACGACCGCGGTCAGATCGAGGGTAGCGCCCGGCTCCGCCTGCATCCTCTCGGAATCGACGAGGCCGTAGCCGCGCGCCCAGACCTCATAGGTGGCGGACGGCAGGTCCGGAATGAGATAGCGTCCCTCGTCGTCGGTCACCACGATGCGGCTGAAGCGGGTCGGCAGCTCCATCGTCTCCGCGATGACCCAGACTCCCGCTTCCGGTCCGTTCGGACCCGTCACGACACCCTGAATGTCGTCGTCGCCCGCCGGCGCGGCTGGATCCGCCGGCATCTGATCGCACGCCGCCGCCGCCGCGAGCGCGGCGCAACCGACTGCCGCGATCGCCCATCGCCAGAAGCTGCTGTTACGCATCATCGCCTCCTCCGTCACCCGGAATGTCGAGTCCGCCTGCTGCCGCACAGTAGCACGAAGTCACGGGCAGTTGCGACGCCTCAAGGGGGGCGCAACGAACCTGCCCGCCCGCCGGGGCGCCCTACCTGGCGCCGCCCCGGTCGAGCCAGTCGACGTGGACCCGCGCCACCATCTGCATGTAGCCCCCGACGCCCGCGTACCGGTCGCCGGCGGCGGCCTCAAGGTGCTCGCGCGCCGCCCGGTCGTTTCCCAGCGCCTCCTGGTAGAGACCGACATAGAGATGGGCGTAGAACCGGGCGGATGGACCCCGCCGCGCCGCCAGTCGTTCACCGTCGGCCATCACCTGCTCCGGGGTCCGCTCGCCCCGGAACATCTCGTAGATCTCACGCATGGGGGCCCGGCCGTCCGGACCGACCGGCAACAACGCCGCCCGGGCCGTTTCGGGCGACTCGCCGCGCGCCACGCACAGAAAGTGCCACGCGGCGTTCTCGACGTCGTTCGGGTTCACCAGCCGATGTGACTCGAACATCTCCCGGCAGTCCTGGTAGCGGCCCACGTAGTAGAGAGCGATCCCCCGCTGCCAGAGCCGTGGCGCCGCGTCGGGAACGAGCGCGGCCACCCGGTCGAACCCTTCGGCCGCCGCCTCGAGACGACCCGCCGCGAAGTCGTCCATCGCCTGATTGAGCAGAGCGCGCGGTTCCTGCCCGGCAGCGGCGCCCCCGCAGGCAAGGGTGACAACGACGGCGACGATGGCGATCCGTTGCATCCGCCCATGGTAAGCGATGCGGTGCGCGTGGGAGCGCGCCAGGTGCGGACAGGCGACCGTCGCGCAGGAATACGGGCGGCGGGAATGCCGGTCTGGAGGCCAGCGCACCTAGAGAAGCCGGTGCCGCAAGGTGTTATAGACTGGCTCCATCCGTGTTTGCGTAGGGGGTCCATCATGCAGCGCATCCTTGCTATCGGCCTCGCCGCTCTGGCGATCACCCTGGTGGCGGCGCCGGCGGCGGCGCAGTCCGCCACCATGAGCTTCTTCATCACGAGCGCCGGCCCCGGCGACGGCGCCAATCTCGGAGGTCTCGAGGGGGCCGACGCGCATTGCCAGATGCTGGCCAGTGACGCGGGCGCCGGTGGGAAGACCTGGCGCGCCTACCTGAGCACCACCGGCCCGACCGGCCAGAACGCACGGGACCGGATCGGCAACGGGCCCTGGTACAACCACGGCGGCGTCGAGATCGCTTCGAGTGTCGACAATCTGCTCGGCGCCAACAACCTGACGAAGGAGACCCAGCTCACCGAGACGGGACAAATCGTCAACGGCCGCGGCGACGACCCGAACATGCACGACATCCTGACCGGGACGCAGCTCGACGGCACCGCCTGGGAGGGTGAGGGCGACACCACCTGCAACAACTGGACAAGCAACACGAGCGACGGCAGCGCGCTCGTCGGACACCACGACAGGACCGGTGGCGGCGCCAACCCGAGCCACTGGAGCACGGCCCACGGCTCGCGGGGCTGCGGCCAGGCCGACCTTCAAGGCACCGGCGGCAACGGCTTCTACTACTGCTTCGCGATCGACTAGGTCGCGGTCGCAGCACGGAGGAGCTAGCAGCCCGTGGCCCGGCCGTCCGACCAACGCCGCGGTCATCCGAGCCGACGCCGGGCGTCCGCGGCAACGCCGGGCGCGGCGCCGATAGCGGCGCTGCTCGTCGGCAGCGTCGCGCTCGGCGCAGCAATTTCCGTGACACGCGATCCCATTGTCCCGGAGTCGGCGATCAAGAACCGTCCAATCGCCGTTTCCGAGGACGGCTACGTCTCCTCCGAAACCTGTCGGGCATGCCATCCCTCGCAGCACGCCACGTGGTATGCCTCGTTCCACCGGACGATGACGCAGGTGGCGACGCCGGAGACGGTCCGGGCCGATTTCGACGGGGTCGTGGTCGATGCGGTGCCCGGCCGGCCGATGCGGCTCGAGCGCCGCGACGACGAGTTCTGGGCTGAGTTCGACGACCCGGGCTGGGAGGGGCCGCCCTCCGAGCGGCCGCGCATTAGACGACAGGTGGTCATGATCACCGGGTCGCACCACCAGCACATCTATTGGTACGCCACCGGACACGAGCGAACCCTGAACGTCCTGCCGGGAGCGTACCTGCTGGACGAGGAGCAGTGGACGCCCCGTAGCGCCCTGGTCCTCTCGCCGCAGAATCAGGGCGTGGCGACACTCGACGGCCACTGGAATGCCATCTGCATCGTGTGCCACACGACGCACGGCAAGACGCAGTTCGACACGCCGTACCGTTCCGAACCAATAGCGGATCAGGCGGTCGACACGACCGTGGCGGAGTTCGGCATCGCGTGCGAAGCGTGCCACGGCCCGGCCGCCGACCACGTTGCCGCCAACCGGAGCCCGACGCGGCGCTACGCGCTGCATGCCAGGGACACGGCGGATCCCACGATCGTCGAACCGACGCGGCTCGACCCGCAACGCTCGTCTCAGGTGTGCGGCCAATGCCACAGCATCTGGGAGTTCCGCAACCTGGCGGACGAGCGGGCCGCCAACGCCGACGGCCTGCCGTACCGGCCGGGCGACAACCTGACGGACACGCGGTTCATCGCGCAGCCCACCGCCAACCGCCAGTCGCCCGACATGCAGGCGCTACTGGCCACCGACCCTGACTTCGTCCGGGGATCGTTCTGGGCCGACGGCCTGGTCCGGGTATCGGGCCGCGAGTACAACGGCCTGCTCGACTCGCCCTGCTATACGAACGCCGACACGGCGGAGCGGACGCTGACCTGTTTCTCCTGTCACACCATGCATCAGACGCCGGAGGATCCGCGCCCGGTGGCGGAATGGGCGGACACCCACCAGGTATCGGCCGGCATGGAAGGGGACGCCGCGTGCACGCAGTGCCATGAGCCCATCGCCGCCAACGTTGCCGCGCATACCAACCATGCTGCCGAGTCCGCCGGCAGCCGTTGCTACAACTGCCACATGCCGTACACGTCGTACGGCCTCATGCGCGCCATCCGGAGCCACACGGTCACCAGCCCGTCGGTACGCGAAACGGTGGAAGTGGGCCGGCCGAACGCCTGCAACCTCTGCCACCTGGACCGCCCGCTCGCCTGGACCGCCGACGCCATGAACGAGTGGTACGGTCACGAGCCGCCGACTCTGGACGACGACGAGGAGCGTGTCGCGGCATCTGTCCTCTGGCTGCTTCGGGGCGACGCGGGCCAGCGCGCCCTGACCGCCTGGAGCTACGGCTGGGAACCGGCGCAGACCGCTTCGGGCACAAGCTGGATGGTCCCGTACCTCGGCGAGCTGCTGGGCGACTCGTACGACACGATCCGTTACATCGCGGCTGGTTCACTGCGGACGCTGCCCGGGTATGCCTCGTTCGACTACGACTTCACCGGCGACCGCGACGACCGGATCGCCGCCGCCGTCCGAGCCCTGACCGACTGGCGCGAGAGCACCCTCTCGCGCGAGCGCCGTGATCCGGAATTGCTCTTCGGTCCCGACGGCGCGCTGGATACGGCGGCCATGCGCCGCCTTTTCGATCAGCGGGACAACCGGCCGCTGTTCCTGCGCGAATAGATGGGGGGAAACGCCCGGTGACCGCCGCGCCGTCCGCTCGCCGACCGGACTACGTCCGCCGTCATCTGCGATTCGGTTTCTGGGCCCTCGCGCTGTTCCTGACGCTTGGCGCGACGCTCGAAGCCCTGCACGGCTTCAAGGTGGGTTTCTATCTCGACGTATCCAACGAGACACGGCGACTGATGTGGACGCTCGCGCACGCGCATGGGGCGCTGCTCAGCCTGATCAACGTCGTGGCGGGAGTGACGCTGCGCGCCGTGCCGGAGCTGGCGGAAGACCATCGCCGCACGGGGCTGGCGTCGACGATGCTGATGGCCGCGACAATCCTGCTGCCGGCCGGCTTCTTCGCCGGCGGCGTCACGTTCTACAGCGGTGACCCGGGGATCGGCATCGCTCTCGTACCGCCAGGAGCCGCCTGCCTGCTGATTGCGGTGGTGCAATTGGCGCGCGGGAGCGCAGAAGTGCGACGGTGAGAGTTCTTATCGGACCGTGATGGTCACGTCGCCGGGCGTGAGGAACATGGCGTCCGACGCCCAGCCGCGGAGCGTGTACTCGCCCGGCTCGTCGAATGTCACGGTCGCCTCGAACGTCGCTGATGTCCAGCCGTCGCCA
Organism: Acidobacteriota bacterium; assembly: GCA_009838525.1. Taxonomy (NCBI): domain Bacteria; kingdom Pseudomonadati; phylum Acidobacteriota; species Acidobacteriota bacterium. The sequence goes on along the minus strand of VXRJ01000035.1, from coordinate 280,880 downwards.
TCGATGTGCGTTGCGGGCGTGCCGGAAGACGTAGCCTCGGTCACCAGCCCGTCCACCTCGGTGTCGCCCTCCTCTTCCGCGTACGCCCGCTGGTAGCCCGAAGGCTCGAAGTCCGCGTCCGCCGGACCACGGTAGACAACCCAGAGCAACGCCAGACCGTTACGGGGCGGGCTCGGCTTCCGATACCAGCGAATGTTGTCGGGCGCCTTCGGCAGATCGTCGGGCGGTATCAGCGCGGGCAGGCGCGTCCGGGGACGGCGGGGCGGCATCTGCTCCGGCAATTCGTCGTCGCTCAGGACGGCGGTTAGCGTCACAGCCTCACCCACGCCCACGGCGGCTGCACTCGCCGACACGCTCACCTCGGGGGCCGCGTTCTCGAACAACTGCTCGACCGGACGGCCGAAGCCGGTCCGATTGTTCGACGTAATCGTGTTCTCGTCGATCTCCCACTCGGGCTGGAGCCAGCCGTACGCCTGCTGCTCACTGCCGTTGGCGGTGACGTTCCAGACGATGCCGTCCTCGGGGTCCGGTCCGGTGTCGGCCGGCATGGGCACGGTGAACTGGTACCGCTGCGTCCGCGGGTAGAAGTACGTCGGCTGCCCGCGATCCTCGGCGCCGGGCGAGAAGTGGTTCTCCGGCCCAATCGGAATGGCTGGCTGCTCGCGATAGTTGCGATTCAGGTAGCCGAAGTGAAACAGGTAGCTGCCGTCATCGTTGCGGGTCCAACCCTCGAAAATGGGCTGGATGTCCTGACCGCCGTCGAACCGCTGCTGCGGCTGCGTGACGATCGGCACGTCGCGCGGGTTGACCTGCGCCTCGGCGGGGCCGATGGCGCCGGCGAGGACGAAGAGCGCGAAAACGACGGAGGCCGCCCCCCAACGCGGGGCGGGCGCGCCCCCCAGCCGGGTCTGCTGCTAACACAGGCGAGATGGTTGTGGGTTGTTGGGGGGGCGCAGGAGAGGGGGGG
>VXRJ01000035.1:207474-279903 GCA_009838525.1 Acidobacteriota bacterium | reverse complement strand
GGCGGGCGGTGTGGGCGTGGGGGTGGGGGGGGTGTTGGTGGGGTGCTCCTTTTGATTTTATCCCCTGTGGGGGGCCCCCCCCCGGGGGGCCGCCCCCCCCCCCCTCCCCGAAGCTGAGATGCCTGATCATGACCTGACTAGTCGTTGTCGTTGTTCGCGCGCGACTCGAGTTCCGTGGCGTACTCCTCTTCACTCAGGTCGTACCAACTGATCCACCCGAAGGCCATCTCGTCGATGGTCCGGCTGCCGCCGCCCGTCCAGTTCAGCGCGTCCAGGTTGCCACGATGGGCTTCGGTGTTGTCGTGGTAGCTGATGACGTGCAGCTTCGTCCCCGCCGGGTAGATCGGCTGCGCATCGTCCGCGTAGTTGTAGACGATGTGCCAATTGAAGTCGAAGTTGACGCAACTCACCATCTCCGTCGACGAGTCGGGATAGATGAGCTCCAGGCACTGCCGCTTGCCGAGGAAGTGCATGTGCGGCTGGAAACCGGTCAGCCGGCCCGGCAGGTACATCGTGGTGTACCCGTCGTGCCGCGTGATCTGCCCGGCCGGGATGTCGAGCTCGCCCGCCTGGCCGAGCTGGCGGGAGTACAGAACCTTCTCCGGCTCCTCGCCAGCGGGGTAGAGCACCATTCCGAGGTCGGTCCGGTCCACCACCTCCTCGCCGATGGAGTGGTAGTGGAAGCTGAACCGGACGCGCGCATCCCCTTCCAGAACCTTGCCGGTACCATCGGGATACACGTCGGCGTTCTTTCCGACCGCGTACTCGTTCAGGAAGAAGTCGTTCGAGCTGTCGTTGATGGGGGCGTCGGGGTCGGTGACCGCATAGGTGAGCGCGTGGTGCACGACCCGCAGGTCGCCCGCCTTGGTCTGGATCGCCTTGATGTAACGATCCTCGGCGATGCCCGAGTCGACGATGTAGTCGCCCCACCAGTCGCCCGCTTCGGCCGGTACGGTGTGCGGCGGCGAGGTGACGATCAGATCCGGCTCAATCGACCACGCCCCGAAGTCGGGCAGCACGGCGGGCGCCGGCGCATCGGCCGGATTTCCGCGCGGCGCGCCGTTGTCGACCCAGGCCGCAATCATGTCGATTTCCCGCTTCGAGAGCGAGCGATCATCCTTGAACTCCTGGATGCCGACGTTCGGGTCGACGTGCCAGGGCGGCATCTCGCGGGCCACCACCTTGTTCCTGATGGATCGCGCCCAGGGACGAGTCTCCTGGTAGTTCATCAGGGACATCGGCGCCATGTTGTCGGGCCGGTGGCAGACCTGGCAGGACCGCTGCAGAATCGGCTCGATGTCCTTGTGGAACGTCACATCGTCCGACTGCGCGGACGCCACACCCGGAGCCGCAATCACGACTGCCGCCGCAACGCCCAGAAGCGCCAACGTGTACTTCTTCATCTCAGCACCTCCGCGAGCGGAACCTGGCAGTCGAGGCACACCCTGTCCGCCCGGCAAGAAAACAGGTGGAGTGTAGCGCGGGCGCCCCGGCAAGATCAACCACCGTTTCCTCCCAACTGGTCCCCTCTGCGTCCGTATAATGTGCCGCGTGAGTCTTCGCTCGAGGCCGACGACGTCCGCCGTTCTTGGCGTCCTCGCACTCTGCGCGGCAGCGTGCAGCGGAGAGGCGGCCGACCCGGTCGCGCCGATCGCATCGCCCTCCGAAGCCGCTCCGGCGCCTGCGCCCGGGGACGGCCTCTCGGTTGCCGGCACCGCGCCCGTCTCGCCCGACGGCTCCCTCACCGTCGTGATCCTGGAGCCGGTCGGGGACGCGACGCTTGAACCGTCGGAGACCCCCGCGCAGATGGACCAGATCAACATGGAGTTCCTGCCGCCGGTAGTGCTCGCCATGGTCGGTCAGCCGGTCCATTTCGTGAACAGCGAGGACATCCTGCATAACGTCCGGGTCTTCAACATCGACACCAAGGAAACCGCCTTCAACATCTCGACGCCGATCGGCGGCACCTACGAGCATCATTTCGACACGGCCGGCACGTACCGCGTCGCCTGCGATATCCACCCGCAGATGGGCGCCAGCGTCGTCATCACGACATCGCCCTACGCGGCGGTCGCCGACCGCGACGGCGCCTTCTCGCTCGATGACGTCGCGCCAGGCGCCTATACGGCCCTGGTACAGGCTGGAGCGGAGCGGTCGCGCCACGCCGTGATGATCGGCGACGGCGTCACGACCCTGACCCTCGGCGGGAACTGACGACGTGCGCGGCGCTCGGCGGCGTCCGCCGGCCGACCCGCATGGCTGAGCGCCACGGCACCCGATGGCGCACCGGGAGAAGGACGATGAAAACAGCTCAGGAGATTGCGGCTTACGTCGGCGGCGTGCTTCATGGCGACGGCGCGGCCGAAATCCACTCGGTGGGCAGTCTGGAGCACGCGGGGGACGGCGATCTCGCCTACGCCGAGGGACGGCACCTCGCGAAGGCGAACGAGGCGGCCGCGACTTGCATCCTGATTCCGACGGGAGAGGCTCTTCCCGGCCGGACGGTGATAGTGGTGGACAAGCCGCGCGTCGCGTTTGCGCGGGTGGCGGCGTGGCTGTTCCCGCCGCCGCTTCCTCCACGCGGCGTGCATGAGACCGCCGTCGTTTCACCCGATGCCACGATCGGGTCCGATGTCTCGCTCGGCGCCTGGTCAGTTGTCGAAGCGGGGGCAACGGTCGGCCGCGGCACGACGATCCTCGCGGGCGGCTATGTCGGCGCCGGCGCGCAGATCGGTGACGACGGCTTTCTCTACCCGCACGTCGTCATCTACCCCGGCGTGATGATCGGCGACCGGGTCATCATCCATGCGGGGGTCGTCGTCGGCGCGGACGGGTTCGGCTTTGTCTTCGACGGAACGCAGCAGGTCAAGGTGCCGCAACTGGGCAACGTGCGGATTGGCGACGATGTCGAACTGGGAGCCAATGCCTGCATCGACCGCGGATCCCTTGACGACACGCAAGTGAACGACGGCGTGAAGATCGACAACCTTTGCCAGGTAGCGCACAACGTCCGGATCGGTCCGCACGCAATCATTTCGTCGCAGACGGGCATCGCCGGCAGCTCAACGGTCGGGCGGCAGGCGATCGTCGGTGGCCAGGTGGGAATCGCCGACTACTGCCGCATCGACGACCACGCGATCGTCGGCGCGCAGTGCGGCGTCCCGTCGCGTAAGCGGATTCCGGCGGGCCAGCCCTTCTGGGGCACGCCGGCCCGTCCGCTCAAGGACATCAAGACGCAGCAGGGTTATCTGGGCCGCCTGCCAAAGATCTCGGACGAGGTGAAGCGGTTGCGGGCGGAACTGGACGCGCTCAAGGCGAGTCTCGACTGAGAATCCGATCGACGGTCTGGACGACAGAGTCGGTGGCGATGGCGTCCAAACAGGGCGGCCGGCCATCGTCAGTCGGGGGCGACGGACATTCCTCGAAGAACCGCTCGCGGCAAGGCGAACAGTCGAACTCGGCACTGACCGGGATGTGCGGGGCGCCGCCTGGCGCAGCCGGGCCGGTCCGGAATGCCCGGGACGATCCGTACAGCGACACCGTCGGTATCCCGGCTGCCGCCGCCAGGTGCGCCGGGCCGCTGTCGTTTCCCACGTAGAGCGCGCACCGCTCCAGCAGCGCCGCCAGCTCCGGCAGCGTCGCATCCCCGGCCAGAGCCACGCCGTGCGCCCGCGCCCAGTCATCCGGAGCCTCGAACGGCAGGCGCGCATGAACGATGATCGGCGGTCCACCGTCCAGACTCCTTGCGGCAAGATGCTCCACCAGCGCGCGGTAGCGATCCGATGACCAGGCTCGCGGCACCTTGGCGGCGGCCGGGTTGACGAAGACCGGCCGGCAATCCCGCGGCCATCCCATCTCGCGGATGAGTCGCGCTCCGAATTCGCGGTCCGCGCCGGTCAGCGCCAGCGGCGGCACGGGATCGCCCCGGCGCTCCCCGGGCGTGTCGTCCGCTGCGCCGAGGCTCGAAGCCAGTTCCAGGTACTCATCGCTGCGATGGGCTTCCGGCCGCGGCGGAACGGCGTCGGTCAGCAACCGTCCCCGGCCGTCGGTGTCATGGCCGATGCGGCGCGGGACGCCCGCCAGCCGGGCCACCAGCGCCGCTTCGAACGAGGGCGCCAACAGGACGACGGCGTCCGGCGCGAAAGCCCGCACCGCACGCGCCGCCCGACGGACGGTGAGCGCGCTCGCCAACGCGCCACTCGCGGGCGCGGCGTCGATCCGCTCGAAGAGGCCAAGCCGTTCGACCAGGGCGAGGTGGCCTTCCCGGGCCATTGCCTGTAGCGCCACCTCTGGCCAGCGTGCCCTGATCGCGTGGAGCGCCGGCCTCGCGAGCATGATGTCTCCCACCCAGTTCGGCAGGCGAATGGCAAGACGGCGGACGGACACGGCCTATAGTCTCACGGGATGCTCACGTCGACGCACGAAGCCCGGACGTCGGGCGCGCCGGAAGAGACGGCGGCGCTTCTCCGGCTCGCCGGCGTCTCGTTCGTTCGCGACGGGCGCACCATCCTCGATCGGATCGACTGGCGGGTCGCGCCAGGAGACCGATGGGTTGTCCTCGGGCCTAACGGCTCCGGGAAGACCTCGCTCTGCCGGATCGCCGGTCTTCATCTCCATCCGTCGCGAGGTACGGTGGATGTGCTGGGCGAGCGCTTCGGACGTACCGACGCGCGAGCCCTGCGCGCGCGGATCGGGATGACGAGCCAGGCGCTGGCGGATCAGATGCGGCCGAGCCTGAACGCGGCCGACATTGTCCTGACCGGCCGCCACGCCGCGCTCGCCCCCTGGTGGCACCGCTACGACGAGTCGGATCGTGCCCGCGCTGAGATGCTGCTGGCCCGGTTCGGCTGCGGCGCGCTCGCCGCCTCGCGCTACGCGACGCTCTCGGCGGGCGAGCGGCAACGCGTCCTGCTCGCCCGCGCCCTTATGGCCGAGCCGGCGCTGCTCGTGCTGGACGAGCCCACCGCGGGACTCGATTTGGCCGGGCGCGAACAACTGGTCGCCATGCTGGCGGACGTGGCGGCGGATGACGGAACGGGAGCGATCGTCCTGGTTACGCATCACGTCGACGAAATCCCGCCAGGCATTACACACGTCCTGATCCTCGCGGAAGGTCGAACCGTCGCCGCCGGGCCCGTCGACGACACGCTGACCGCCGATACGCTGTCGCGCGCTTTCGGGCTGCCGCTCAGCCTCGAACGGCGCGGCCGCCGGTGGTTCGCCTGGAACGCCGCGGGCGCGCCCTGACCGGCACTCCGGATGCCGGCTGGCGCCGGCGCGCCCTTGCGGGCGCGTTGGAAGTTTCGCTGACGCGAGACTTCTACGGTGCAAGCTCCTGGCGGCAACCACTCAGGCAACGACGGGCGCGTTCTCGCGGAATTCGCGGACAAGAGCCCGCATCACGGCGCGATGGTCCTTGGACTCCGCGAAGATCCGCCGCTGCCTCCGATAGCTCGGGCCGACGCGCAGCATGTCCGTGATCCGCCGTAGCTCCCCATCGCTGCCAAGCCGGGCGGCGATCGGCATCAGGTCGTTCTCGACCAGTCTCGTTATGCTCTCGTCCAATCGTTCGAGGCGCCCCTCCTCGTCGACGATGACCTCCGCGTCAGCCGCCCACCGCGCGGCGCGCCACTTGTTCTCCCGAACGATCCAGTGGCGGTGCAGGGGCAGGTACTCCCCCTCGTCATAGTGATCCCCCAACCAGACAAGCAGCGCCTGTATCAGGGCCGTCACCGCGATTGCCTCATCAAGTGTCGGCAACCCGTCACAGACCCGCACCTCGACGGTACCGAAGTTGGGATGCGGCCTGATATCCCACCAGATCTCCTGGATCGACTCGATGGCCTTCGCGTTGATCAGCGTGATCATCAACCGCTGAAACTCCGCATAGTTGACGAAGCGGTAGGGCAGGCCGGCCGTCGGAAGACTCTCGAAGATCTTCGTCCGGCACGACGCCAGGCCGGTGTCGGCCCGGCCGAAGAATGGCGAGCTGGCCGACAGGGAGAGCAGGTGCGGCAGGTAGGTGGTGAGTGAATTGAAGAGCGCGATCGCCTTCTCCCCGCTCTCGATGCCGACATGGACGTGCAGGCCGAAGATCATCAGTCGCCGGGCCGGCCACTGGCATTTCTCCACGAGCCGGTGATAGCGGGGAGACGGCGTGATCGTCTGCTGGCCCCAACGGGAAAAAGGGTGCGTGCCGGCACAGGCGATGTGGTAGCCGAGGTCGTCCGCCACCTCGAGCAGCCTGTCGACCCGCGCCGTCAGGTCCGACCGCACCTCGGCGATGTCGGCACAGACATCGGTGCAGACCTCGATGGTCGACTCGATCAGCTCGGCCTTGACGTGCTTCGGGTCGCCCGAGCGTTCGATGATGGCGGGCGCGCCCGGCGCCAGGTTCATCGTCTCGGGATCGATGATCTGGAGTTCCAGCTCGACGCCGACTGTCGGCGTCGGCGATCCGGCAAACGGTATCCTCATGACGACTCCCGTTCCGTCGCAACCGATCGCTGCCACTCGACCGTGCGTCGAAGCCCTTCCTCGACGCTGACGGCCGGCTCGAAATCGAACAACTTCCGCGCGAGTGAGATGTCGGCCTGAGAATCGCGGACATCACCAGGCCGCGGATGAGTGTAGGTCGCCTCAATGCTGTTGCCACCGGTGACCCGTTGGAGCACGGCGTACAGGTCGTTCACGGAAATCCGTTCGCCCCGAGCCAGATTGACCGCGCGGCCCGAGACCGCCGCGCCCGGGGCCGCGCAGGCCGCCAGCACGCCCGCCACGACGTCCGCCACGTAGGTGAAGTCGCGCGTCTGCTCACCGTCGCCGTAGATCGTGGCGGAAGAGCCGGCAAGCAGTGCTGCCGTGAAGAGCGAGATGACGCCGGAATACTGTGACGTCGGCGACTGCCGCGGACCAAAGACGTTGAAGAAGCGCAACGCGACGGTCTCCAGGCCGTACAGCCGGGCGAACAGCGCCGCGTACTGCTCGCCGATCAGCTTGTGCAGGGCATACGGAGAGAGGGGCGACGGGCAAAGTCCTTCGTGCTTCGGCAGTGCCTCCGACTCCCCGTAGACCGACGACGAGCTGGCCAGGACAACGCGGCGGACGCCCGCGTCGCGCGCCGCGAGCAGCAGCGCGAGCGTTGCCTCCACGTTGGCGCGATGACACCTGGCGGGTTGACGCACCGAGCGGGGCACCGACGGGATCGCGGCGAGATGGATCACCTGGTCGATCCCGGCCACAGCCCGCGCCGCCACATCCTCGTCCGCGAGGTCCGCCTCGACCAGCTCAATGTCGGGCCAACCGGCCAGGTTGGAACGGCGACCGGTCGACAGATCGTCGACGACACGCACGTCGTCGCCGCGTTCCATCAGCGCCTCAACGACGTGGGATCCGATGAAGCCGGCGCCGCCGGTCACCAGGTAGCGTGCCATGGTCCGCGAGCCGACAGTCAGGAGCCCGGAAACTGCGACGGCTCGATCCCGGGGACCACCGCGAGCGCGTTCTCGTAGTAGAGCTTGCGGAGCACGTCGTCCGGCAAGTCCATGCCGTACATCTGCCAGAAGGCGTGATAGCGCCGGTAATAGTCGAAGTACTCGTCGCGCGTCTCGAACGTCCGCCAGAAATAGGGAAACTCCTCCGGCGCGAAGCGGTCTTTTCCGAAGAGCACGCGATCCTGGTACGTCGTGAAGAACTCGCGCGCGGTCCACGGCTGGCGTCCCAGTTCGTAGAGGATGGCGCCGGTCTCCACCCAGACGTTGGGCAGTTCATCCAGCAGACGGCCGAGTCGGCCGAGGTCATTCGCATGCCATCCCATGTGCGCGGCGATGAACCGGGTCTCCGGGTGACGCGCGAACCGGCGGTCGCGTTCCGCCATCATCGTTTCGAATCCCGGGTAGCGGTCAGCCGGCAGCCGGCGGTCGGGCAGCAGGGTCAATTCCAGCCAGCGCTCGTTGTAGCGGTCCACCGGATCGTAGAAGGACTGCGGCTCGCCGACATGCATCAGCACCGGGATGCCGAGGCGCCCTGCCGTCTCGAACACCGGGTCTAACTCGGGATGATCGACCGGCACCCGGTCGCCGCTCGCATCGCGCACATCAATGCCGAAGTTCTTGAAGAACTTCAGGCCGACGGCTCCTGCCGCGACATCCTGCTCGAGCTGCGCCGCGGCACGCGCGCCGAAGCCGGAGCCCACGCCGCCCCGGAAGTCGACGTTGGCGAAGCAGACCATGCGGTGCGGATGGTCGCTCGCGGCAATAGTGCCGACGCACCGCTCCAGGTTTGCACCGAAACCGCCGCTCAGGTTGACGAGCACCTGCAGGTTCAGGGCATCCATGTCCTCGACGATCCCGTGCCAGCGGTCAACCGAGATGCCGGGCCGGTGGTGGCTGTGAACGTCGATCACGGGATACCGCGCGCGCGTGAGCGGGTTCTCGTCGACGACGAGGGTCGAGCGCGGCGCATACTCTTCTACCGTGAGCGCCGGCTCATTCGTCCTGCCCCCACCGCGCCCGCGCTGCGCCTCAGCGTCCATGACGGAGACAATCACGGCGGTCGCCGCCGCCAGGGCGGCGCCCACACCCACGAGCGCCCACACGCGTCTTCGCATTCCCGCCTCCACCAACCAGCACGGCCTCGAGAGAAGAACCGCCGCAGACCGGCCGTAAGCCGAATTCTGTACCGCGCCCGCGTGACGAGTCACCCGGCCGCGGTGACGACCATTCCTCTAGCCCCGCCATTGCTGACGGGATCCAGCAACCTACCCGGAGGCTTCGAGCGGGCCGCTCTCGGGCGCCTCCCTATTTGGTCTTGCTCCGTGCGGGGTTTAGCCTGCCATTCCCCTTGCAGGGAACGCGGTGCGCTCTTACCGCACCTTTTCACCCTTACCGGCCCGCGCCCGGAAGCGCCGGCGGCGGTATGTTTTCTGTGCCACTTTCCTTCAGGTCACCCTGACCGGGGGTTACCCGGCGCACTGCCCTGCGGAGTTCGGACTTTCCTCCCCGTCCGGCGCGGCGCACCGCGCCGGGCGCAGCGGTCGCCCGGCCGACTGCGGCGGAATGTCAAGGATCCTCACTACCCGTCAGCTTCCTGGCTGATCCGGTAGTGCTCGAGCTTCTTGTAGAGGTTACTACGGGGCGTGTCGATCTCTTCGGCGGTCTTCGACACGTTCCAGCCGAACGCCCGAAGCCTGTCCACCAGGAAGGCGCGCTCGCTCGCTTCCTTGAACTCGCGCAGCGTTCGTGCCGCCGCAACCGGGGAGCCCTCCGAAACGGACGGGCGGCCATCGACGAATGTGGTCGCGCGGACGTCTTCGACCGTGATCGACGGTCCCGGCGCCATGACGATCAGCCGCTCCACCGCGTTGCGCAGTTCGCGGATATTGCCTCGCCACCGGCGCGCCACCAGCGCGTCTACCGCCGCGGGGGTGAAGGGCCTGAGCCGGTAGTTGTTCTCGCGGCCGAACAGGTCGGCGAAGTGCCGTACCAGTAACGGGATGTCTTCCGGCCGCTCCCGGAGCGGGGGGACACGAATCGGGATGACGCTGAGGCGAAAGTAGAGATCCTCGCGAAACGTCCCGGCGTCGATGGCCTGCGAGAGATCCTTGTTGGTGGCCGCCACCAGACGGATGTCCACTCGGATGGTGCGGTTCGAACCGAGCCGCTCCACTTCGCCCTCCTGCAGGACGCGCAGCACCTTGGCCTGCGCCGCGAGCGACATGTCGCCTACCTCGTCGAGAAAGATGGTGCCGCGGTCCGCCTGCTCGAACTTGCCGATCTGCTTGTCGGCGGCGCCGGTGAACGAGCCCTTCTCGTGACCGAACAACTCCGATTCGATCAGTTCGTGCGGAATCGCGGCGCAGTTCACCTGCACGAAGCGCTCACCCGCGCGCGGGCTCCGCCGGTGCAGGGCGCGGGCCACCAGTTCCTTGCCGACTCCACTCTCGCCCTGGATGAGCACCGCGCTCCGGACCGGCGCCGCCCGGTCGATTTCGTCCGACAGGCCGCGCAGCGCCGCACTCTCGCCCACCATGGCGTGCCGCTTTTCTTCCGCCAGGTGCCGTTCTTGCTCTGCCCGCCGGAACCGCCGGTTCTCGGCGCCGAGCCGGCGCTGGCGCAGCGCATTCCGGATCGTGAGGGTGATGCGTTTCGACCCGAGCGGTTTCTCGAGGAAGTCGAATGCACCCAGCTTCGTCGCCTCGACGGCGGTGCCCACATCACCGTGGCCGGAGATCATGACGACGGGTAGTGATTCGTCGGTCTCGCGTATGCGGCGCAATACCTCCAGGCCATCCATACCGGGCATCTTGATGTCCAGGAAGATGAGGTCCGCTTCGCCTTGCTCGATCCGGGCAAGCCCGGACTGGCCACTGGGCGCGGTCACGCACTCGTAACCGTCGTACTCGAGGGTCCGCTTCAACCATTCACGGATCTCTTCTTCGTCGTCGATTACGAGGATGCGGGAAGCCATGGTGCCGTACGCGCGGCTAGCGCAACGCGTTCGCGGCAATTGTACCAGCGCGTAGTCCGTGTCTATGCCGGCCTGGAGGCCGGCGCACCAGGCCGGCGCACCAGGCCGGCGCACCGGGCCGGCGCACCAGACTGGTGCACCGGACTGCCCTGCCCGCTACAGGTCGGTCAGTTCCTGCAGCCGGCCGGTGCTGTCGCCGAACTGCTCGATCGGCACGTCCACCATCCCGAGCATGCTGAGGAACAGGTTCGTCAGCGGGGTCTCGTCCGCGTAGCGAACGTGGCGGCCGCCATGCAGCCGTCCGGCAGCGCCTCCCGCCACGAGGATCGGCAGCTTCTGGATGTTGTGCAGGTTCGAGTTGCTCATCCCGCTGCCGTACAGGATCGCCACCTGATCGAGCAGCGAGCTGTCGCCGTCTGGTGTCGACCGCAGCCGGTCGAGGTAGTAGGCGAACAGGCCGGCGTGGTAGGTCTGCAGCTTGGTCAGCTTCGCCAGGCTCTCCGGCCGGTTCTCGTGGTGCGACAGCGCGTGGTGCGGATCCGGGACACCGATCTGCGGATAGGTCTGCGCGTTCAGCTCCGGCGTCAGCAGGAACGTGATGACACGCGTCAGGTCGGCCTGGTAGGCGAGCAGTTGCAGATCGAACATCAACTGCACGTAGTCGTCGAACGACTCCGGGATGCTGCCCGACGGCCGATCGACAATCGGCAGCTCGCGGTCGGCGTCCGCTTCCGCCCGCTCGATGCGGCGCTCGATGTCGCGCACCGCCATCAGGTAATCGCTCAGCTTCGCGCGGTCCGCCGCGCCGAGGCCCTGTTCCAACCGGGCCACCTTGTCGGTCACGGCGTCGAGGATGCTCCGGTCCTGAGCGCGACGCGCCTGCCGCGCGGCGGGGTCTGTCGTGCCGCCGTCGCCGAACAACCGCTCGAACAGCGCGCGCGGGTTCGACTCCATCGGGAGCGGGGTTGTCGGCGTGCTCCACGACAGCGTGCTGATGTACGCGCAACTGAAACCCGCGTCGCACGCGCCACCGAACTCCGGCAGGCCGATCCCGACCTCGAGGGAGCCAAGCTGGGTCTCCCGTCCAAGTCTTTCCGCGGCAATCTGATCCATGGAGCGGCCCGCCCGGAAGTCGGCTCCCTCCGTCGGCTTCGCGTGGACGCCGGTCAGGAACGCGCCGGTTATGCGCCCGTGCCCGCCCGCCGGATCGCCCGGCATCTGGGCCGCCGGGGCGTGGTCCAGATTCGAGAGCACAAGCAGACGCTCGCGGAAAGGCTCGAGCGGCTGCAGGATCGGCGTGAAGTCGAATCCGGCTCCTTCCGCCACCGGCGTCCAGTTGTCCATCACCGCCCCGTGGGGCACGTAGATGACGCCGAGGCGGGGCTTCGGCGCCGCCGCCGTGCGGCGAAGCGCGGTGAGGGCCGGCACCATGCCGTCAAGCAGCGGCAACGCGATCGCGGTCCCCAGCCCACGGAGCACCGTCCGCCGCGGGAGTGCCTGCTTCGTGATCATCATGACTCCGCTCTCCTCATCTGAAACGGCACGCTTTTCACGACACCCAGTATGAGCGACGACCAGCGGTAGTCGTCCTCCCCGGCCTCACGGACTATCGCACGGATGGCGGGCCGGTCGTAGTATTCGATGCCCCGCCCCAAAGCATACGTCAGAAGCTTCTCGGTCACGGTGGCGACGAACTCCGTCCGCCGCTCGAACAGCACGTCGCGCAGGGCTGGCAGGCCATCGAAGGCCCTGCCGTCCGGCAGGGTTCCGGAAGTGTCGATCGGCGTCCCGTTGGCATCCACCACGCGGTGGCGGCCCACGGCGTCGAATCCCTCGAGCGCGAAGCCGATCGGATCCATGCGCGCGTGGCAGTTGGCGCAGACCGGATTGGCGCGGTGCTCCTCGAGGCGCTGCCGCAGCGAACGGACGGCGCCATCGTCCTCGCGCTCCTCCAGCTCCGGCACGTCGGGCGGCGGTGGCGGAGGCGGCGTCCCGAGGATGTTCTCCAGCACCCACTTGCCCCGCACGACGGGTGATGTGCGGGTGGCAAGCGACGTGACGGTGAGGATGCTGCCATGCCCCAGCAGGCCGCGGCGCGTGTCGTCAGGGAGCGTCAACCGGCGGAATCGCGAACCGTACACGTTGGGGATGCCGTAGTGACGCGCGAGCCGTTCGTTCACGAACGTGTAGTCGGCGGTCAGCAGGTCGACGACACTGCGGTCCTGCCGCATCTGGTGCTCGATGAGCAGCTCCGTCTCCCGGACGAACGACTGACGCAGATTGTCTTCGAACTCCGGAAAAGCCAGAACGTCAGGGGTGACCGAGCGCATCCGCCGGAGGTGGAGCCACTGCGCCGCGAAGCTGTCGACCAGCACCGACGCGCGTTGGTCGGCCAGCATCCGGCGTACCTGCCGTTCCAGTTCTTCCGGTTCGGAGAGCCGGCCCGCCTCGGCCAAAGCGAGCAACTCGTCGTCCGGGATGGTGCTCCATAGGAAGAAGGAGAGGCGCGACGCCAGTTCGATGTCGCTCAACGGATAAGGCGCGCCCGGCGCAACGCCCTCGGGATCGCTCTCGATCCGGAAAAGGAACTCCGGATCGACCAACAGGGCCTCGAGCGCACGTTGAATTCCGGTGTCGAAGTTCCCGCCCGCACGACCATCGCGATAAAAGCCCTCGATGACCGCCACGTCCTGCTCGGTCACCGGCCGGCGGAAGGCTCGGCGCGCCAGCGTCGCGAGGATTTCATTCGCGCACGGCGCTTCGTCCGCTTCGGTCGCCGGCGTGCAGACGAAGATCCTCGAACGGGCGGCACTGTCCCCCAGGCCACCGTCGCCGGGGCCGACGCGGTCCGGATTGAAGGGCCCCTCGATGAGCAGACTGTCGAGCCCCACTTCCTGCACGTAGCCGCGGCCGGTGCTGAACGTCCAGATCGGCAGGCGGCTCGGCGCCACCCCTTCCGGCGTAAACGTCTCCTCCGGGAAAGTCACACTCACGACGTGGCTTCCGGCCGGAACGGGCACACGGACACTCAGCGGATCCTCCGAAGTCTCGGCGTCGGCGTCCGGATCGACCGAGAGCAGCGCCACCCGCGCACCGTCGATTCGGACGTCGACCTGCGGCGCGCGGCGGCCGTCCCGGAGCGCAAGGCGGATGACGTACTCGCCGTCCAGAGGGAAGTGGTGGCGGATCGCAGCTCCGCCACGCGACCCGAAAGGCAGGTCGTCGCCCATCCGCTCACCCTGCTCCAGAAGCGTGGAAACCGGATAGCGAACCGCGTCCGAACCAATCGCGAGATCGCCGACCGCAAGGCGGCTCAACTTTCGCGCGGCCGACAGGTAGCGTTCGAGGAGACCGGGCGCGACGGTGAGGATATCAGCGTTGTTGTCGAAGCCGAAGGCGAGATCATCGGCCGGCAGTAGCATCTCCGCATCCACCTCGAGACCGAGCAGATCGCGGATGGCATTGGCGTACTCCAGCCGGTTCAACCGATGGATCGTCGGCCGACCCGGATTGGGGTCAGCCGCCGCCACTCCGTCAAGCGACGATTCAAGCCACGCCGCGAAGGCGTGATAAGTCTCCGCATCGGGTCGCGGCCGCCCGGGCGGGGGCATCGCCTGGGTCTGCAGCTTCTGGAGCACCTTTTCCCAAACGTCGCCACCGGCGCCGATCCTGGTGATGTCGATCGAGCCCCGGTCGAGGGCCAGGTTGCCGCTCAGAAGCCGCTCGTTGTGGCAGCCGGCACAGTACCGATCCAGCACCTGGCGGAATGTCGCGGCGCTGTCGGTCGGTTCCTGCGCGCGTGCTCCGGCGGCGCCCGCCACCCAGACGAGCCCCGCGATCAAAGCGATTCGCGCGATGCCACCCGGTACTCCCAACACTTTCCCTCCGGCCGTCTCTCCTCAGCGAATGGGACCCTGCCGGTAGCTGTCGATGAAGCTGTTGCGATCCGTCGCCTCACTGCCAAGGGCCCGCAGCAGGTCGGCCGTGCTGCCGCCACCGAGGCCGGGCAGCAGGATGTGGCCGCCCCCCTCGGCGATCATCAACGGCGTGATTCCCCGTATGTCGGCCACGTTCACCTCGGCGCCATGGTCGAACAACATCTGCACCAGGGTGTCGGAGCGAATGTGCGCCGCTCCGTGGAGCGCCGACCGCCCGATGGCGTTCACCGCGTGGACGTCGGCGCCTAGCCCCAGGAGATACTCAACCGCCGCTATCGAGTCCGCTTCCCGAACGCGGGTTTCCGCCGGCACCTGGCCCAGGCCCGACGCCACCATCAGCGGGGTCGTTCCCTCCTCGGTGGCCAGCGTCGTGTCGGCGCCGGCATCGACGAGGGCCCGCATCACCTCAACCCTGGCGTCCATCGCGGCGAGAAGGAAGGGAGTCGCGCCGGTCAAACTGACCCGGAACCGCTGGCTGGCGAATCCGAACTGCGGTGGGTGTTCCGCGAGACGCACGTTCGGATCGGCTCCATGCGCCAGGAGCGCCTCGACCAGCGGCAGCCTGCCGGAGCCGACGCCGTTGAGCGACGCCCATTCGTTGTCGCGGTCGGTGACGATGCCTCGCAGGTCGCCGGTCAGTTCCGTGTGCCATGAACCTGAAACCCAGTGAAGCACCGTGTAGCCTGTCGCGGCGGCGTTCGGATCGGCCCCCTCCTCGAGAAGGTGGATGGCCAGATCAGTGTGACCGCGGAGCGTAGCGACGATAAGCGGGGTCACGCCGTCGGGCGAGGCGGCGTTGACGTCGGCGCCCGCTTCGACGAGCAGTCCGGCAAGCGCCGGCGCGTCGACGCGAGCCGCAATCAGCAACGGCGTGAAGCCGCCCTGCGAACGGGCATGAACGTCTGCACCGGCGTCGATCAGCGCCCGTGCCACGTCGGCGTGGGCTTGACCCGCGGCCCACATCAGCGCCGTCTGGCCCCGCGCCATCTCGGCGGCGTTCGGGTCGGCTCCAGCCGTTAGCAAGGCCTCGACCGTTTCCAGGCGACCAGTCCGGGCGCAGGTCATCAGCGGCGTTTCACCGGTCATGCGAGCCAGATTCGGATCCGCACCGGCGTCGAGCAGTTGAGCCACCATCGCGTCGGAGCCGTTCTCGCAAGCCAGCGCGAGGGGCGTCACGCCGTAGTCGTTCGCCGCGTCGACCGCCGCGCCGGCGTCGATCAGAAGGCTGGACAAAGAAACAACGTCACGATAGGCAGCCCAGTGAAGCGGCGTCGCACCGTCGGGCGCGGCAGCGTTGGCGTCCGCGGACGCCTCGAGAAGCGCTTCAACCGCCGCGGCATCTTCCGCCTTGACCGCCTCAATCAGCGGCGTGTCACTGGCGGCGGCATCGCCTGCCACGGGTTGCAGGGCAATCCCCAGCAACAGCAACAGGTGGAACCCGAGGGACGGCCGGCGGCCGAAGATCGTCATCTGCTCCTCCAGCGAGCGCGCCCTCGCAGGGGGCGCGGCGCAAACGCCGAACGCACGGGTACTCGACTACCATACGCGCCGGCCCGCCGCCGTGCAACCGTTTGTGGGGCAGCCGCGAGGGAGTCGCACCTCGGCGGTCACGGCTCAGTCGCCAGGAGCGCGCGGAGGGCCTGCTCGTCGAGGATCTCGATGCCGAGTGACTGCGCCTTCCGCAGCTTCGAACCCGGACTCTCCCCGGCGACCACGTAGTCGGTCTTCGCGCTGACCGATCCCGTCACCTTTCCGCCTGCCGCGACGATCAGCCGCTTCGCCTCGTCGCGGGTCAGCGTGGGCAGGGTTCCGGTCAGCACGAACGTCGTGCCCAACGGAATCGGCGCCTCCGGAGTGCGAGCGGCCGCCGACGCGGCGGTGGCGGACTCGCTGGGCCGGATACCCGCCTGGTGCAGGCGATCGAGCAGGGTGCGGTTTCGATCCGCGGCGAAAAACTGCCGCACCGACTCGGCGATGCGCGGCCCCACCTCCTCCACCTGCTCCAGTTCCTCCCCCGACGCGGCGCGGATCGCGTCGAGACAGCCGAAGTGGCCAGCCAGCAGCTCCGCCGTCCGGTCGCCGACGTGCCGGATTCCGAGCGCGAAGACGAAGCGCCCGAGGGGGACGGTCTTCGAGCGATCAAGGGCGTCGACCACTCTCTGCGCCGACTTCTCCCCGAGGCGGGTCGGACTCACCTTGGTCTCCTTGGTCAGGTCGGCCAGTTGCTCGACGGTCAGTCCGTAGAGGTCCGCGAGGTCGTCCACCAGGCCACCATCCACGAGGGCATTGACGAGCCAGTAGCCGAGCCCGTCGATGTCCATCGCCGTGCGCCGCGCGAAATGCAGGATCGATTCCTTCAGGCGCGCCTTGCAACTAGCGTTGTTGCAGCGTGCGACGACCTCATCGGCCTCCCGGGCGACCGGCCAGCCGCAGACGGGACAGGCCGACGGCATCTCGAACGGGGTCCGCTGCGGACCCTGGTTGACGACGCGCACCACCTTGGGGATGACGTCGCCGCTCCGTTCGACCAGCACGCGGTCACCAATCTGCAGGCCAAGCCGGGCGATCTCGTCCTGGTTGTGGAGCGTCGCGCGCGAGACGGTGACGCCGCCGACGACGACCGGCCGGAGCCGCGCGCGCGGCGTGACGGCGCCCGTGCGTCCTACCTGCACGTCTATTTCCTCGACGACCGTTTCCGCCTGCTGCGCCCGCGGCTTGCAGGCGATGGCCCAGCGGGGCGACTTCGAGGTCGCGCCCAGACGCGCCTGCAGCGCCACCGCGTCCACCTTGAACACGAGGCCGTCGATCTCGTACGGCAGCTCGTCGCGCTTGCCGATCCATTCGTCGCGGAAGGCCAGCAACTGCTCGATGCCCCGGAGGCGGGCACGGCGCGGATTCACCTTGAACCGGAGAGCGGCAAGCGCCTCGAGCGACGCCCAGTGCGAGTCGAACAACGGCTGGCCGGCGGCGTCGAGGAGCAGATAGGGATAGAAGTCGAGGCGGCGCGACGCCGTGATGCGCGCGTCGAGCATCCGGAGCGACCCCGCCGCCGCGTTGCGCGGGTTGGCGAACGTTTTCTCTTCAGCTTCGAGCTGCCGCCGGTTCAGCTCGGCGAACGCCGACTTCGGCATCACGACTTCCCCCCGCACCTCGAACGTGTCGGCGACCCGCGCCGCCTCGAGCGCGGCCTCCCCGACGGCCAGCGGCAGGGTGCGGAGGGTGCGTGCATTCGGCGTGATCACTTCGCCGGTCTCGCCGTCGCCGCGGGTCAGGGCCAGCTCGAGCCGGCCGGCGACGTAACGGACCGCCATCGAGACGCCATCCAGCTTCAGTTCGCCGACGTAGTCGAGCTCGTCGAGACCCGCCAACTCCCTTGCCCGCCGGTCGAAGTCGCGCAGCTCCGCCTCGTCGAACGCGTTGTCGAGACTGAGCATTTCCGAAGAGTGGCGTGCCTTCTCCACACCCTCGCGAGGAGCGCCCCCGACCCGCCGGGTGGGTGAATCGGGGGTGACCAGATCGGGATGCTCCGATTCGAGCTCCTGCAACTCGCGGAGCAACGCGTCGTACTCCGCGTCGCTGATCGACGGTTGATCGAGAACGTAATAGCGGTGGTTATGCTCCGTCAGCTCGCGGCGGAGCTGTTCGGATCGCCGGCGCGCGGCGGCGCCGGCCCGCCCTGGCGCGGCATCAGGCGGCATCGATGCTCACCCCCGGCTCACTGTGCCCGCGGGCAGGGATCAATGGTCGCGGGCAAGAACGAAGTCAGGCAGCGCGGCGAGCGCGTCGCGCTCCGGCGAAGGCCCGAACCGAACGAGAGCCTCCTTCGCCGCCTCCGCGTAAGCAACGGCCCGGTCGTAGGCATAGTCGATGGCCCCACGGGCGCGAAGCAGCGCGGTCAGTTCAGCCCACGATCCCGCATCGATCGCGCGGGTCTCTATCGCGGCGCGGACGATGGCGTCGGCGCGGCTCCCCTTCCCCTCCCGCTCCATCAGATGGATTGCCGGAAGCGTCAGCTTGCCGTCGCGCAGGTCGCCGCCGACCGGCTTGCCGAGCGCCTCGCGATCGGCCGTGAAGTCAAGAAGATCGTCGACGAGCTGGAACGCAACGCCGAGGTTGAAGCCGTAGTCGCGCAGCGCCGCGCACTGCTCCGGCGTTGCGTCGGCGAGCCGGCCGCCGATCTCGGCCGAGCCGCCGAAGAGATACGCCGTCTTCCGTTCGATGATGTCGAAGTACTCCGACTCGGAGATATCGGCGTCGCCCGCCTTCGCCAACTGATAGAACTCCCCTTCGATCATCCGGCGCGTCACGTCGCACAACAGCCGAACGACGTCGATCGAGTGGTAGGTGAGCGCCATCTCCATCGACTTGATGTAGAGGTAGTCGCCCAGCAGAACCGTAATGTCGTTCCCCCACCGCGAGTGGACCGCGAGGCGGCCGCGGCGCACGTCCGACTCGTCGATGATGTCATCGTGCACCAGCGTCGCGGTGTGGATGTACTCCACGACCGACGCGTAGGTAACCGCCCACTCTCCCTGGTAGCCGCACAGGCGCGACGCCATCAGCAGGACGGCCGGACGGACCCGCTTGCCGCCGCTGTTCTGGATGTACTCCGCCATCTCGGGTAAGGGATGGACCGTCGACGCGATGTGCGTCGTATAGGCCGCCTCGACTGCCGCCAAGTCATCGCGGATCGGCTCGAAAAGCTGAATCAGGTCAGCCGGGGGTGAGGTGTTGAGCAAGGTAGACACGCGACGGGGAATCACACCATAACTGCGCGCCAAGCGTCAATGCGGCAGGCGTTTAGGTACCCGTTGGACAGAACAGCCGGGCGTAATTCAGGGTGGTCGCATCGGCCGTCGCTTCGATGCCGGCGCCGCGCATTTCGGCTACCGCTTCGAGAACGTGCGCGACGCGGGCCGGCTCGTTGCGTTTTCCCCGGAAGGGCGCCGGCGCAAGGTACGGGCTATCCGTCTCGATCAGCAGCCGATCGCGCGGGACGATCGTCGCCGCCTCACGGATTGCCCCGGCGCTCCGGAACGTCACGATCCCGGAAAACGAAACATGGAACCCGAGATCGAGGGCGCGCCGGGCAAACGCCACGTCCCCGGTAAAGCAGTGGAAGACACCGGTTACTTCGCCGCCCCCCTCGCTCCGCAGCGCGTCGATCGTGTCGTCGTCCGCCTCGCGGGTATGGATCACCACAGGCCGGCGCAGTTCGCGCGCCAGGGCGATCTGCCGGCGAAACACCTCGATCTGCGTAAGGCGGGGAGCAAAGTCGTAGTGATAGTCGAGACCGATCTCGCCTATTGCCACAGCGTCGGCACGCGCGGCGTAGGCGTCCCCGACGAGCGTGACCGCGCCCTCGGGATTGTCGATGAACGCCGCCGCCTGATGCGGATGAACGCCGAGGGCAAAGCGAACCGCCGGCCAGGCCGACGCGACACGATCGGCGCGCGCCGCCTCCGCTTCGCTCGTCGCGTCGAGGATCGTCAGCGCGCCGGCGACGCCGACGTCCCGCGCCCGCGCGACGACCGCGTCGAGATCCGCCTCGAACTGATCGTCCGCCAGGTGACAGTGCGAATCGATCATGGCGCGGTCAGCGAACCGCCGACCCGGCCGGCGCACGGGCCGGATCCTCGACTGTCAGCAACACCGCTTCGCCGTTGGCGTCGAGCGCCGCGAGCACCATGCCGTTCGACTCGAGGCCCGCCAATCTGGCGGGCCGAAGGTTGGCAATGAAGACGACGTGGCGGCCGACGAGAGACTCGGGCTCGTAGGACTTCGCCAGACCGCCGAGCACTTGGCGGACACCTTGGCCGTCATCGATTTCCAGGCGGATCAACTTGCGCGATTTCGGCACCGGCTCCGCCGTGACCACCCGCCCGATCCTGAGGTCCACCTTGAGGAAGTCGTCGATCGTGATTTGCGGCGTCGCGGGCGCTGCATCGGCAACTGGTGTTCCCGCTTTCGGCGCATCGCCCGCCGGCACGTCTGTCGTCGTCATCTTCGGTTGTTCCTTTGCTGCCTTCGGTTTCTGATCCGTTCCGCCTGCCTTTGCCGGTTCTAGCCGTGGCCAGAGCGGCGGCCCCTCGACGAGCTGGCGCTCCAGACCCGGCGAACCGATCCACTCCGCATCCCGGTCGAGCCGGAGTCCGCCCTCCGGAACGGGAGAGCCGAGCCGGATGAGGACGTCCGCGCAGGACCGTGGCATCACCGGGCTCAGCAGCACGGCCGCAATCCGGACCGCCTCGCTCACGTCCCAGAGCTGCCTGTCCAGCTCCTCCGCCCGCTCCGGGTTGCGCGCCGTCACCCACGGCTCCTCCCGTGTGATGTACTCGTTCGCGGCGTCGATCAGGTCGAAGGCGGCCGCCGTGCCCTGGTGGAGCGCGTAGCCGTTCATCGCCTCGCGATACCCGGCCACGACCCGCGCTGCCGCGTCCGCCAGCGGACCGGGACCGCTCGACGGGGTGACGAGCCGGCCCCGCCGGTAGCGCTTCCCCATCGAGGCGAGACGCGACACGAGGTTGCCGTAGTTGTTCGCCAGGTCGACGTTGTAGCGCTCCTCGAAGCGGTCCCAAGTGAAGTCGCCGTCGGCCCCGAACGCAATCTCCTTCGTGAGATACAGCCGAAGCGGATCGGGACCGAGGCGGTCGGCTGCCTCTAGGGGATCCACCACCGTGCCGAGCGACTTGCTCATCTTCTGGCCCTGCCAGTGGACCCAGCCGTGGCCGAAGACCTGGCGTGGCAACGCCACGCCGGCGCTCATCAGCATCGCCGGCCAGACGACGCAGTGGAAGCGAGTGATGTCCTTGCCGATTACATGGAGGTCGGCCGGCCACCACGCGTCGAACAGGGCGTCGTCCGTGCCGTAGCCGGCGCCCGAGATGTAGTTGATCAGGGCGTCGACCCAGACGTAGATGACGCTGTCCGCGTCGGACGGGACCGGGATCCCCCACGCCTGCCCGGTCCGGCTCACCGAGATGTCGTCGAGCCCCGCCTCGAGCAGGCGAAGCATCTCGTTGCGGCGAATCTCCGGTTCCAGAAACGACGGATGCCGTTCGTAGTGCTCGAGGAGGCGGTCACGGTACTTCGAGAGACGGAAGAAGTAGTTCTTCTCCTTGATCCACTCGGGCGGGTTCTGGTGGATCGGACAGTTGCCGTCGTCGAGGTCCTTCTCCTGCTTGAATGCCTCGCACGAAACGCAGTACCACCCCTCGTAGACGCCATCGTAGATGTCGCCCGCCTCGGCGATGCGCGAAACCAGCGTGGTGACGCTGGTCCGGTGGCGCTCCTCGGTGGTCCGGATGAAGTCGTCGAACGAGATGTCCAGCCGCGCCCAGACGTCACGGAAGGCCGTTTCCATCCGATCGCAGAACGCGATTGGGTCCTCGTCGAGCTCGCGCGCACGCTGAAAGACATTCTGCGAATGCTCGTCGTTGCCCATCAGGAAGCGCGTGTGGATGCCGCAGAGGCGCTTGTAACGCGCGATGACGTCGGCCGCGATCTTCTCGTAGGCGGTCCCGAGATGGGGCCGCGAGTTGACGTAGTCGATCGCCGTCGTCAGATAGAACCGGGACATCGTGGTCACTCCAGCGGCGCGCGGTCCAGCCACGCCTTGACCGCGACCGCCTGCACGTCCTTTACGGCAACGCCGTGCTCCGCCGCCAGGCGAACGCAATCCTCGAACTCCGGGGCGGCGTTCAGCACTTCGCCCCGGCGGCGCGCAACCTTGACGCGTACCACGCCAAGCCGGGTGTCGATGGTGACGCTCTCGCGCTCCAGCCGTTCACGCAGGGTCTCCGTCACTCGGACGCCGATCGTGGTCGACTCGGCGAACAGGATCCCGGCCAGTTCGCTGCGCCTCGCCGGTGAAGCTATCACCGTAACCAGCGTGCCGGGGCGATTCTTCTTCATCTGGATCGGCGCGTAGAACACGTCGAGTGCGCCCGCCTCGGTCAGGCGATCCATCAGAACGCCGTAGAGCTGCGGGTTCATGTCGTCGATCTGACACTCGAGGACAACCACCCGCTCGAGTCCCTCCGCGTCCGGAGCGGCGAGTATGCCGGCCGCTGGCTCGGTGCTCGCCTCCACCGGCGCCGACTCGCCCACCAGAGCCCGCAGCACATTGGGACGGCCCGGCAGGTCGCGATCGCCCGCCCCATAGCCGATCCGCGCAACCCGCATCGGGGGCAGGGGTCCAAACGCATCCGCATAGTCCGCGACGATGAGCGCGCCGGTCGGCGTCGTCAGCTCCACCGCCGGCCCGGCGGCGTACGTCGGTGCGCCGGCCAACAGGGCCGCCGTGGCGGGGGCGGGTACCGGCATCTCGCCATGCGCGCATTTGACGGTCCCGGAGCCGACGTTGAGAGGTGATACGACGACCCTGTCCGGCGCCAGCCATTCCAGCGCGCGCACCGCGCAGACGACGTCCACGATCGAGTCGACCGCCCCCACTTCGTGCAGGTGCACCTCCTCGACCGGCATCCGGTGGATTGCCGCCTCCACCTCCGCCAACCGCCGGAACAGGCGGCCGGCGCGCGCCTTCCCGGCCGACGAGAGCGACGATCCCTCCACGATGCGGAGGATCTGGCTCAGGCTGCGGTGATGATGGTGATGCTCGTGGTCGTGGTCGTGGGCGTGGCTGTGCCCGTGACCGTGACCGTGACCGTGACCGTGGCTGTGGACGTGGTCGTGGTCGTGGTCGTGGCCTTCTCCGTGGCTGTGTCCGTGAGTCCCCGCGTCCACACGGAACTTGGCCGCGCCGATGCCGCTCCGATCGACACGGTCGTGCGAAATGCGGACCCCCTCGAGGCCGAGCGAGTCGACGACCCGCGTTAGCGCTTCGAAAGGCACGCCGGCATCAATCAGCGCACCGGCCATCATGTCGCCGGCAACGCCCGAGAAGCAGTCGAGATACAGGACCCGCGCCATCGTCCGCGGCTACAGCCGCCCTCCCTCGCGGAAACTGAAGTAGCTCGAGTCGGCCAGGACGATGTGATCCAGCACCTCGATCCCCATCAACTCCCCCGCTTCGATCAGCCGGGCGGTCAGCGCCATGTCATCCTCGCTTGGCGTCGGATCGCCCGACGGATGATTGTGAAACAGCACGATCACGGTGGCCCCGGCCGACGCCGCCACGCGAAACACGTCCCGGGGATGCACCACGCTGGCATCCACGGTCCCGACCGAAAGAACTACCGTCCGCAGCACCCGGTGACGCGCGTCGAGCAGCACCACACCGAACTGCTCCACCGCACGCGTGCCGAACCGCGGGAGCAGGTAACGTGCGACCTCCCGCGGCCCGCAAAGCTGAACTCGCTCCTCGGGCGTCGCCAGGGTTCGCCGCCCCAGTTCGATCGCCGCGAGGACCCGGACCGCCATCGCCGGCCCCACTCCGGTGACTCCGAGCAACTGCGTGTCGAGCGACTTCGCCAATCCGTGCAGCCCTCCCGCCTGCACAAGCAGGCGATTGGCGATGTCGAGCGCGCTCTCGTGATGAGATCCGTGACCGATCACCGCTGCCAGCAACTCGTTGTCGCCGAGCGCCGCGGCGCCGAGACGTTGAAGCTTCTCGCGGGGCCGGTCGTGCGATGCCAGATTCCGCATACGACACTGGACTGCAAGATCTGTGCCGCAACAAACGAGCATCGTACACCATCGGTCTTTTCTCCCGAGTTACGCTCCCGGTCCGTTCACGCGGTCCACCTCACGCCCGCCACCCGTCCATTGACCCCGCTCCACCAGTTGGGCCCAGCCAGTGAGGTACATGCCGGCGGCGGTCCATTCCACCCGCTGTGATCCGCCTGGGGACACCACCTCCACGCTCCGGGCGGCCCCACCGTATCGGGCCGCAGCGACCGCCGACGCGCATGCACCGGTGCCCGAAGCCGCGGTCGGTCCGACCCCCCGCTCCCAGATCACGATACGGACCCGGTCGGGGCGCTCCACCACCGCGAGTTCCACGTTGGTTCCTTCCGGAAACCGCTCGTGCGCGCCGAGGGCGGGACCGAGCTTCGCCAGGCGCCGCTCCGCCTCCGCCAATGACGGAAGCAGGATGACGCACTGCGGGTTGCCAACCGACAGGATGACCGCCCGGACCGGCTCCCCCGCCACGGTCAGCGTCTCTTCGGTCAGACCGCCGGGCACGCCCATGTGGGCCCGGAACGTGTAGCGGGGCGGCGCGGCGTCGAGCAGCTCCAGCAACCTGGCGCCGCCCGCAGTGTCAATCGTGATCGGTTCGCCACCCGTCGGCTCGCCGCCGGCCTTGCCGCCGGCAAGCCCGCTGGCGCCAAGCTCCACCAACAGCGCCGCGAGGCAGCGCACGCCGTTTCCGGACACCTCGGCGGGACTGCCGTCGGCGTTGCGCAGCTTCATCGACGCGCCGCCCGGGGTCGGCTGCCAGACGATCAGACCGTCCGCGCCGATGCCGGTCCGGCGATCGCACATGGCCCTCGCCAGGTCGGCAAGGCCCTTGTCAGATGTGCGGGACGGCGCGCCGCCCGACGTGCCGCCAGACGCGTCTGTCGACGCCCGGCCGAGCGCGCCGGCAGACACAAGGAGGAAGTCGTTGCCATGGGCGTCCCCCTTTGCGTACGGGATAGGGGCGGGGCGGGTCACGGAATATGGAGGCCGCGAAAAACCCAAGTGAGACCAGCCGTGATGCCCAGAGTGGCGTCACGGACGGTCAGGCCGCTCAGCAACGCGGCGTCCAGCCGGACCGTCCCGCGCGTGAAGCGGGCGCCGAACCGGGCGAAACCGGAGCTGTCGGTGCCGGGGGGCGGCGTGCCGGTCCGCGTGTTGCGCCGGCCCGCCACCTCCGCCACGACCTCGGCCCCCTCCGCGAACGCCCGCGCGACCGACACGCCATACGTGAGCACGTCGTTCTGACGGTCGCCACGCGTCGGATCGCTCAGGATACCGAGACCGACATTGGCGACCACCCGCGTCGAACCCATCGTCTTGCCGATGAGCAGGGAGTTGTAGAAGTCGATCGTGTCGAGGCCGAGCCCCTCTTCGTTGCTGGCGTTCGGCAGCTTCGTGGCGAAACGCAGCGCGATCCCGGGGCGGCGCGCGCCCTCGGCGAGGAGCCGCGTCTTGGCGCCGATCGAGGTGTCCATCCAGCTTCCGGTCGAATCGCCGGTGATGCGCAACTGATGCGACAGGGGCGCCAGCCTGCGGTCCGTGATCGCGAGGTGGGCGAACGAGATGCCGTCGATCTGCACTTCCGCGATCGAACTGACGCCGATGCTGATGCCGAGCACCGGCGCGCTGCGAAACTGGCCGGTCAGGCCGGAAACCGGGAACGGCTGATCGCGCAGGTAGTCGATCCCCGCCTCCACCAGGACCAGGCCGGCCCCGATTGACTCAGGGTCTTCGGTGACGAGCGGCCGCTGCTGGGCGGCGGCGGGCCCGACGGAAACGACGAACGAGGCCAACGCGGCAATCGCCGGGAAACGGAAAACCGGTTTGAAGGAAGGTCGCATTGCGTGATTTTAGAAGGTCCGCTCGCTATCGATCAGCAGCGTCACGGGACCGTCGTTTACCAGTTCCACATCCATCATCGCGCCGAACTCCCCCGTCTCCACCGTGTATCCCGCGCGTCGCAGCCGATCCACTACCGCCAGATAGAGCCGGCGCGCCTGCTCCGGCTCCGCCGCGGCGACATATGACGGCCGGCGCCCGCGGCGGCAATCGCCGAAGAGTGTGAACTGCGAGACGACCAGCAGCGCTCCCTCCGCCTCCGCCACGGACCGGTTCATCTGGCCGGCGGCGTCGGCGAAGATTCGCAGACTGGCTACCTTGTCGGCCATCCAGTCCGCGTCGCGGCCACTGTCGGTCCGGCCGACTCCGAGCAGGACGACCAGACCCGGACCGATCCTGCCCGCCACGCGCTCCTCGACCGTTACGACGGCGCGGCGGACGCGCTGGACTACCGCGCGCATTCCGCCAGCGCCGCCTCCATTGCCGGATCGGCCCGCAACTCCGCCGGCGGATTGAGCCGCGTGTCCAGCAGATGGCGCGGGGCGACGTTGCCGAGGGCCTTCAGGACAGAACTCTTCACACCCGGGTGTTCGCGCTCGAGATCGAGCAGCCAGCGCTTCACCCGCTGGCGCTTCAGGCTCAGGTCGCCGCATACGGGGCAGCAGCAGCCGATGACCTCCAGGCTGCACTCGCGGGTGTAGGCCCGCGCCTCGTCTTCCGCGACATAGACAAGCGGGCGGATGACGACGTGGCGCCGGTCGTCGGAGACGAGCCGCGCCGGCATCGCCTTGAGCGATCCGGCAAAGAGCAGATTGAGGAGCAGCGTCTCGATGAAGTCGTCCGCGTGGTGGCCCAGCGCGATCTTCGTCGCGCCGACATCGGCCGCGATCCGGTAGAGCACCCCGCGACGCAGCCGTGCACAGAGCGAGCAGGGCGTGTCGCCGGCATCGAGCACGTCGTCCATGATCTCGCCGATCCCGGTGTGCTCGATCCGGTACTCCCAGCCGCGCGCCTCGCACTCGCGCGCGATGACGTCGTGACGGTAGTCGCTGTATCCGGAATCGACGTTGACGGCAACGAGCGAGAAGGGAAACGGCGCCCGCCGGCGCAGGACGTCGAGCAACTGCATCAGCGCCCAACTGTCCTTGCCGCCGGAGAGCCCCACCATGATCCGGTCGTCCGACTCGATCAGATCGAACGTCTTGATCGCGCGTGTCGCCTTCCGGGCCAGGCGCCGTTCAAGCGTGCTGCGGTATGCCATCCGGCTGCGAGTCTACACCGGGCGCGCCGACGCCGGTCAGACCAGCAGCAACCGTTCCAGGGCGCGATCCCAACTGATCGACGCGGCCCGCTCCCGCCCCGCGGCGCCGAGCCGCTCGGCGAGCGGCACATCGTCCATCAGGCGCGCCATCGCCGAAGCCAGCGCCGGCGCGGCGGGATCGACGACGAAACCGTTGACGCCATCCTCCACCAGCTCCGTCGGTCCGCCGCTGTCGGAACAGGTCACCACCGGTTTGCCGGAGGCGAATGCCTCCACCGTCACCAGACCGTAGTCCTCGCGCGCGGCCGGGAAGCAGACGGCGCGGCAGGTCGCCAGCAGGTCGACCAGCTCGGCGTCGCTCACATGACCCAGCAGGCGGACCCGGGAGGCGAGGCCCTCGGAGTCGATCCGGCCCGCCAGCGCTTCGCGTTCCTCGCCGTCGCCGACGATGACGCAGCGGATCGCCGACGCGGCCGGTTCCTGCAGTGCATCGAGCACCAGGTGGATCCGCTTGAGCGGAGTCAGGCGCGACGCCACGAGCAGTTCGTCGCCGTAACCGTCGCACCGGTACGCCCGCGGCGGCGGCGGCGGATGCACAACCTCGGACGGAATGCCCCCCCACCGGGTCAGGCGATCCTGAATCGTCCGCGACTGGGCGACGACCCGGGTGACGTTCCGGGTGAGCAGGTACCGGTCCGCCGCATGGATCAGCTTCCGCCGGACGCCCTCCTTCAGTCGGTTGCGCCAGGAGAGCGACGCGCTGAACCGCGGCCACTCGTCGTAGTACTCGCGCATCCGGTGATTCAGCCAGCAGACATGCCGCGCATGCCGGACGGCGTAGCTGGGGTAGCGGAAGCTGATTACCTGATCCACCGGCTCGCCGCCGCCCGCCTCGCCCACATCGGTCAGCCAGTTCGAGAGGTATGCCGCGCCCTGGCGTCCGAAGCGGTTCTGCGGCGTCAGCAGCAGCGTCGCCCGGTGGTTCCGCGCGTTGAGCGCGTCGACCAGCGCCTCTGCAATCACCAGGTGCCCGCCCGCGGTGAACGGCGGATGAGACGTTACGACGACGATCCGGGCCACGGCGGGAAGAATAGCAGTCGGTCCGGCTGAGAGGCCGCGGCGAAACCCCGGCTAGCACGGCCTCCTACGGCACGCCCCACCAGGGCTCGACGAGCAACAGGGCGGGATCGCTCAACTCGCCGCGATTGATGCCATCGAGCTCCGGCGCGACGTCCGCCCACGGCTGGAGGGCGAGGCGCACCCGATCGCCCGGCCGCCACGAGGCGGCCTCCGTCAGCTCGTTGTCGATCATGCTGCGGACGTAGACGACCGCGTCGAGTCCGGCGCCCTCCGCCGGGCCGTCGATCACGTCGATGGCATTCAGATGGATCGCGACGACGTGGTCGCGGTACGGCACGGATCCGGGACGCGGAACGAAACCCGCCGCGGCAACCGTTGCCTCGATGGTGGCGCGCGCGGCGACGGGGGGCCAGAAACCGATCGTGCCGGGCGCAGGCGCCGGGCCGGCCGGAGGCAGGTCCACGATTGCCCAGTCTCCCTGGGAGAGCTCACGCGCCGCGAACTGGTAGACGACGACGCGTGTCTCCGCGAAACGCTGCGGCTCGCGCGCCAGTGCCGCCGCGAACAGCCGGCGCGGCGCGAGGGCGCCCTGATCGTTCTGGGCGATCCGATCCACCGGGCGCTCCAGCTCGACGGCGAGCTGTTCCGCCAGGCCGGCCCCGACCCCCCAACCGAGCGCGTCAAGCGCATAGACATTCGTGAAACTGTCGCCCAGAAGCAGGACTTCCGCGTTGCGGGACGGCTGCCACGGCTCGCCCGACACCGTTTCCACCCGCCGGGTCGCCACGGTTTCCGGCGGATAGCGGGCCTGCCGCGGCCCCAGTTCCAGCAGACGCGCCGTATCGCCGTCGTTCGTCACATCGACGGCGCGTGTGACGTGCCCGTCGCGGCGCGGGGCGAGCATGATCGAGGCCTCGATGAACCGGGCGAGATCGGCGGCGACACGCTGCATGGTCGCCGGGCGCCAGTGCGTGTCGGTCGCCAGGTAGAGCGGTCCCGCGCCTTCGACCCGCAACTCCGCCAGGCTCGTGAAGGCGTCGAAGACCGTAACGCCTGCCGCGTCGAGATCGGCCAGGAACGCCATCCAGGAGCGGTTCGGCACGACCGGCGCCGCGAAGCGGGCGGAACCTCCGACACGGTCCGGATCGGCGGACGGCTTCACCGGGATTGGAGCGACGATCAGCCGGATCCCCCGTTGGGCCAGTTGCCTCTGGAACGCAGCCAGCGCGGGCCGTGGATCGGGCGCCCGCGCCGCGGCGAGGGTGTCGCCAGCCGCGGCGCGGCGGCGCAGCACGCGCGGCTCGAGAAAGCCCGGCCCGGTGACGTGATCCAGATCGGGCCGGTAGAAGAGCCAGCCGCCATCGCCAATCTCCACCTGCGCCGTGCCCGCGCCGAGCCAGGCGGTCATGGCCGACTGCACGATCGGGCGGATGCGCCGGCCGATCACGGATTCGTCCGCCAGACCATCCTCGATCGCCGTCGCGCGCGCCAGCAATGCCCGGTTGGCGGCGCGGATCGACGCAAGGGGAAGGCCGTCGGCAAGCGGACGGTCCGCGAGCGCCACACGTCCACCGCCCAGTTCCCGGTAGAAGCCTGGACTTGCCAGCAATTGGGAAACGTGCGGCAACGCGAGCGCGGCAACGAACGCCGCGACGAGAAGCCGCGCGACGGCCGGCGTCACCGAGGTCTCTCCCACTTCGGCTCGCGCTTGTGCGATGCGGTCGCGTTCGGCGCGCGGCAGGCGATGGAAATCGGTTCCGGTCGTCGCAGCCATCAGAAAATGAAGTAGATGAAGGGGTTGTGCGCCTGCGTGGCGAGCACGCCCCAGGCCAGGAGCAGCAGGCCGACGGCGGTTGCCGCCTTCGGCCCGGTGAGGTTGCGCGTCCAGTCCCAGGTCTGCGGCGCACCCCAGGTGACGAGGGCGGCGCAGGTTAGCGCGACGAGGGAGTACGGCTCAGTGATCGCCTGCCCGAGCAGCCGCGCCTGATCGGTTGCCGCCGTCAGTCCCGCCAGACTCCGAAAATAGCCGGCGGCGGCGCCCAGGTCCGCGGACCGGAACAGCACCCAACTCAGCAGCACCAGGCCGAAGGTCGCGCCGCGCCGCAACGGCGCCGGCAGGAACGCGTACAACGACCCGCCGCGCCACCGCTCCGCCGCGAGCAGCCCGCCGTGCAGGGCGCCCCAGCAGACGAACGTCCAGGCGGCGCCATGCCAAAGGCCGCCCAGCAGCATCACGATCGCGAGATTGATGTACGTGCGCCGCGGCCCGCGTCGGCTGCCGCCCAGGGGAACGTACAGGTAGTCGCGCAACCAGGAAGAGAGCGACAGGTGCCACCGGCGCCAGAACTCGGTGATCGACTCCGCGCGATACGGCGAGTCGAAGTTCTTCGGGAAGACGAAGCCGAGCATCAGTCCGAGGCCGATCGCCATGTCGGAGTAGCCGCTGAAGTCGAAGTAGATCTGAAAGGCATACGCGACCAGGCCGAGCCAGGCATCAAGGGTGGCGATGGATCCCGCGTCGAACGCCAGATCGGCGATCCGCCCGCACGGGTTCGCGAGCAGCACCTTCTTGGCCAGGCCGAGGCTGACGAACGCCACGCCGCGGGCGAACTTCGCCGCCGTGTGCGTGCGCTGAACCAGTTGATCGGCTATCTCGGCAAACCGGATGATCGGCCCCGCCACCAATTGCGGAAACAGCGACACGTAGCAGGCGAAGTCGATGAAATTGCGCAGCGGCGCAGCATGACCGCGGGCGACGTCGATCGTGTAGCTCATCGACTGGAACGTGTAGAAGCTGATGCCGAGCGGCAGCGTCACCCGGAGCGCCGTGTCGAGACCGAGCCACTCCGCGCCGAGAGCGGCGCCGACGCCGTTCAACGTGTCAATGCCGAAGTTGAAGTACTTGAAGAAGCCGAGCAGCGAGAGATTCGTGACGACCGAGACGGCAACCGCCGCTCGCCGCCGGCGCGCGCCGGCGGCGTCGCGGGCCGAGGCGGCGATCGCCAGCCCGCAGCCGTAGTCGACCACAGTCGACGCGAGCAAAAGGACGACGAACAGGGGGTTGGCCCAGCCGTAGAACGTGTAGCTGAGGAGCGCGAGGGCGAGGTGGCGGCCGCGGCGCGGCAGGGTGTGGTAGACGAGCAGGGCGACGGGCAGGAAATAGAGAAGAAAGAGGTGGGAGCTGAAGACCACGGGCTGCTAGATGCAGTGTACGCTGTGCGCCAACTGTGACGACACGGAACCAATCCGACCCCCCCGCCGGATCGGGGGGCGGCATCACGGACATTCAGGAGGAGCTGTTCGAGCCCGGGCGATCGAAAGCGGCGCGGTACGCGGCGTTGGTCGTCGGGCGACCCGGGCTCTGGGCGCTGGTGAAGTACGAGCTGATCGTCACTGCGATCAGCGCGCTGCCGGGAGCCCTCGGACTGCTGCTCCGGTCGAAGCTGTATCCGTTGCTGCTCGGGCGCGTGGGGCGCAACGTGACCTTCGGCGTCAACGTGGTCCTGCGGCACCCGCACAAGATCCGGATTGGCGACGACGTCGTGATCGACGACAACTGCTGTCTCGACGCGAAGGGCACGAACAACCGCGGCATCGACATCGGCAGCGGGGTCTTCATCGGCCGCGGCACGATTCTGAGCTGCAAGAACGGTGACATCGTCATCGACGATCACGCCAACATCGGCTTCAACTGCGAGATCTTCTCCGGGGGCCGCGTGCGTCTTGGCCGGCACGCGCTGGTCGCCGCGTATACGTACCTGGTAGGTGGCGACCACGCCCACGATCGGACCGACATTCCGGTGCTGCAGCAAGCCCGGATCGCGCAGGGAATCGATGTGGACGACAACGTCTGGCTAGGCGCGCACGTCGTCATCTCGGACGGCGCGAGGGTTGGGCGTGATGCCATCATCGGCGCTGGCGCGGTGGTGCGCGGGACGATTGCCCCGTACGCAATCGCGGCCGGCGTGCCGGCGCGGGTTATCCGGAATCGCCGGGAGGATCCGGCCGAATCGGAATGAGCGGCCAGCCGTCTCCCTCCGTGAACTCGCGCACCGAAAAGACCCAGATCACCATTCGCTTCCGCTCCCAGTAGGTGGGATCGGCCTGCGCGCGGCGCAACAGGTTCACGCGGGCGGCAGTTGACGCGGAACCCCGAACGGCGACCACGTCGACGGGGAAGCCCAGCTCGAAGGCGAGCTGTTCCGGCAGACCGCCGTCCGTCGCGTGCATGTCATCGCCAGCGTGAAAGACCAGGTTGTGGCTGTCGCCGAGCAGAACGACCGGGCTGTTCGGATCCGGTTCGGGCCGCGGGCCTGATGCGCCGTCCGCCCCGCCCGCGACGCTGATCGACCGCATCTGAAGCGTCTCGCCGGTCACGCCGTCGGTCGCCTCGCGCTCGAGATCGCCAGTGATCGTCACCGGGCGCCAGTCCGCAATATGCGGTGCGTCTCCCGGCGGCGCGCCGTACCACGACCGCGACAGCAGGGCGCCGGCGAGCTGCGCGCTGGCCACCGCGCAGCCGACTCCCGACCAGTGGCTATCACGAAGGCAGTAAAGCGGCCCTCGCGGGTGGTTCCGCACCTGGAGGAAGCGCTCCGTCAGGTCGAGCACCTCCACGCCCTGCTGGCGCAGCAGCGTGTAGAACACGACGTGGTCCGGATCGAGGCGTGGCGGCGACGACAGGTCCGACAGCTCCGCGGCCAGTTGATCGGGATAGATGACGCTCTTCGCCGGCACCGGCATGACGATCAACTCCACGCCCAGTTCCCGCAACTGGGCCCGGAAATCGAGTATCGCGGCCAGTGGATCGGCCGCCTCCGGGTCGCGCGCGCGGCTCACGGCGGCCGCGTCCGACCCCCAGAAGGGACCGACCGAGGCGTGGCGGAGCTCGGGTCCGAAGAACAGCCAGCCGTCGAGGCCGGAGACCGTCGTCCGTCCGTCCGCGTCGGCGCCGGCCGCCAGCGCGCGGGCCGTCTCCTGGAACCGTGGAAGGACGTCGCCCAGTTCGGCCGGCGCCGGCGCGCACGCCGTGGCGGCGGCAATCGTCGCAGCGGTGAGACTCGCGGACAATCGCACGCGCATGACGGTAGCTCTCAGGGTGCGGGCGCTCCCGACTCCGTATCGTAGAAGAGCGGCAGGGTCAGGTCCCGCGTGCCCATCACCAGCCGCTTCCCTTCCAGCTCGCGCCGCGCGTCGTACTGCGCGAGGTTCAGGCGGTACGTCTCTCCAGCCGGCCGCGTCGCGTCGGCCAGCGTCTCCCCATCGCGAATGACCCAGTGCGCAACCGCGACAACCGGCACGTCGAGGTCGCCTTCGAGCACTTCCACCACGTCGTACTCGATGGCCAGCAACCCCTCGCGGTAGGGCGAGATCGACTGCGGCGTCGGCAGCGGAACGTCTTCGCGGACGCGCACCGAAACGACCACGCTGGCCGCGGCGCCGTCCGGCGCGCGATCGGCCACCGTCGCCGGCGCGGCGCCGCCCCGCGGGGCCGGCAACCCACCCGGCGCGATCCACGCATCCGGATAGAAGTCGGCGGCATCGTTCTCCGTCACCTGCCGCCAGGACTCCACGGCCGTCATGGACTCGTTCAGGATGCCGACATGCACCTCCACCTGGCGGCCGCCGGCCCGGATCTTGTTGACGCGCGTCCCGACCGAATACGGGCCGGTCAGCACGATCGCGCGCGGATCGTTGGTCCAGCGCGGGTGGTACACCTCGTAGCCGCCGAAACGAGGGTCGTCATTCATCGGGATCGTCCAGCGCTCCTCGCCGTCGAGGTTGACCACCGTCACGTTGCGGTGGGCGCCGTCGAAGAACCAGCAGAGTGGCGTCCGGCCGGGAGAAAAGGCCGTCCAGCAACCCTCGCCCAGCTCCCGCCACGTACCCGCCGCAAAATCGATCACGCCCGCCGACGGCCAGGGCAGGAGCGCCGCCGCAGTCCGTCCGTCTGCCGACAACTGGAAGCTGTCACCGGAGACCGGCTGCGCATCCCAGACCGTCTCACTGACCGACGGATCATCCAGGCGATAGCGGCGAATGGCGGGATACGACGGAGGATCCGTCGGCCGCTCGTCGACGCCGACGTAGGCCCATTCGACACCGTCGGTCGGATCGGACCAGACGTCGAGACCGAATCCCTCGGCGACCCGCCGCAGGCCGGAGCCATCCCAGTTGATGGCGTAAACGACGCCCTGGCGCCGCATCGTGAACACAACCGAGTCGCCCGACGGCGCGATGAGCGGTTTCGCGAAACTGGCCGTTTCGGGAAGCAGCGACCGCTCGCCGATGCCGTCGAGCGAGTCGTACGTCATCAGCCGCAGACGGTCGCCGAGGCTGACGAAGTCGGTGCCGTCACCCACGTCGCGCGTCCAGGCGACCCGCAGGTGCAGCGTATCGCGAGGGGGCTGCGCCCCGGCAGGCGGCGCGGATCGACTCTCCACGGATTCGGCGTCAGGCGCTTCCGTCACCGCCGGCTCCCCCGCCGGCGCCTCCATCGCCATGGTCTCCACCGCCGAGGGCTCGGGCGCCGCGACTTCTTCTGTCGGGGCCGTGCAACCCGACAGCCCAGGAACGACGACAAGCAGGATCGCGAAGAAGATGCGGCGGAGCCCCACCGTCGAGTCGTCGTCCATCGTCGCGGCGGTCAGCATCGGTTGGCGGGGAAATCTGAATTCATTGTAGCCTCTTCCTCCGAACCCCTTCCTCCTCTGCCACCACTCCATGTGCGGCATTGCCGGCATCGTCGCCCGCGACCCGGAACGCCCCACGCCGGCGGACCGCCTGGCCGCGATGGTCGCGACACTGCGCCACCGCGGGCCGGACGACGCCGGTCAGGTCGCGTTGCCGGGGGCCGGGCTCGGCATGCGCCGCCTGTCAATCATCGACGTCGCCGGCGGCGGGCAACCGTTCACGAACGAGGACGGCACGGTCCACCTGGTCGGAAACGGGGAGATCTACAACCACGCGGAACTCCGCGCCGACCTCGTCGCGCACGGCCATGTGTTCCGGAGCAGCAGCGACATCGAAGCGGTGCTGCACGCCTACGAGGCGTGGGGGACAAACTGCCTGGAGCGAATCCACGGCATGTTCGCCATCGCGCTCTGGGACGCTCGCGCCGGGACGCTGTGGGCGGCGCGCGACCGGGCGGGCGAGAAGCCGCTCTACTATGCCGAGACCCCGGACGGCCTGGTGATCGCGTCCGAGATCAAGGCGCTGCTCGCCTGTCCGGACGTCTCGCGCGAGGTGGATCTCGAAGCGCTGGATCAGTTCCTGACCTACGAGTACGTCCCATCGCCCCGCACGATCTTCGCCGCGATCCGGCGGCTGCCCGCCGCTCACGCACTCACCTGGCGCGCGGGCGAACTCAAGATTGCCCCGTACTGGGACGCCGCCGCGATCGCGCCCCGCAACTGGAGCGACGACGACGCGGCCGCGGCCCTGCGCGAGACCCTGGAACGGGCCGTCGAGCGCCAGATGATGTCGGACGTCCCGCTCGGGGCGTTTCTATCGGGCGGCATCGACTCGAGCGTGGTGGTAGCCTGCATGCGCGAGGCGGCCCAGCGGACCAACAGCCCGGTCAACACCTTCAGCATGGGCTTTGCCGATGGCAGCTACAACGAGTTGCCGCATGCCCGGCTGATTGCGGAGCGATTCGGCACGCATCACCGGGAAGGGATGGTCCAGCCTGACATCGCGGCGCTGTTCGATCAGTTGATCGTCCACCTCGACGAGCCCTTCGCCGACGTCTCGCTCTTCCCCACGTATCTGATCTCGACCATCGCGCGCGAGCACGTGACGGTGGCGCTTTCGGGCGACGGCGGAGACGAGCTGTTCGGCGGCTACGACACCTACGCCGCGGATCGCCTGGCCCGACGTCTCGCGGCAGTCGCGCCGGACGGCGCACTGCGCGCGATTGCCGCAGCGGCGGCCCACCTGCCTCCGCGCGAACAGAAGAAGGGCCTGGTGAACAAGCTGAAGCGGTTCACGGCCGGTATCGCGGACGCGCCGGCCGACATCGGGCACTACCGCTGGATGACGTACGTTTCGCCGGAAGCCAAGCGAACCCTGTACACCCCGGCACTTCGTGACGCGCTTGCCGGCGCGGAGTCGTACCGCCCGGTGCGCGACGCGCTCGGCGCGTTCGGCGGCGGCGACCTCCTGAACCGGCAGCTCTACACCGACCTTCGGATCTTCCTGTCCGACGACATTCTGGTAAAGGTCGACCGCATGAGCATGGCGGCTTCGCTCGAAACGCGCGCGCCGTTCCTCGATACGGAGGTGCTCGAGCTGGCCGGGTCGATGCCGGGCCACCTGAAGGTGCGCGGCGCGGAGCGGAAGTTCATCCTGAAGCGCGCGTTCGCGGATCGGCTGCCCGCTTCCATTCTGCGCCGGCCGAAGGAGGGCTTCAGCATCCCGATGAAGAACTGGCTGAAGCGGGAGCTCGCGCCGTTGATGCACGATCTGCTGTCGCCGGAACGGCTCGCCCGCCGAGGCTGGATCGAGCCGGGGGCGGTCGCCGGCAGGATCGCGGAACACACCGCGGGGCGCGAGAACCACGCTCACCTGCTGTTCAGCCTGATGGTGCTAGAGCGCTGGGCGCAGGCGACGATCGATCCGCCTCAGTCGGGAAGCTGATAGACGCGACGCAGGTCCGTGACTTCGCGCTCCACCTGCGCCGGAGTCCACGCCAGCTCGCCAGCCATGACTCGCGCGGCGGCCGCGACCGCCTCGTCTCCCGGATCGCCCGCCGATCCCGCTTCCGTCCTCCGCAGCAGGACATCCGAGAGCCGCAACGCCATCTCCTCGCGGACGGCGTGACGCACCTCGCCGACGGTGACGGCGCACGTGGGACTGAGCGGCGCACGCGCCTCCGGCGATGCCGACAACTCCGCCGCCAGTGCTTCGTAGCGCGTGCCATACGTGCGCGCCAGGCGGCGGCGCAGTTCGGCCGGCTCCGCGCCCTCCCCCTCCGCGGCGGCGTCGCGCACGAACGCGTCGACGTCCGGAATGTCGCCGCCGGCGAGCGGGGTCGTCGCCGTGCGGCAGGGTTCGACGGTGCGACCCACCTGATCGACGACCGCGTCGACCGCCCGTTCGGCCGTCTCGCGCGCCGTGGTGTACCGGACGCCGAGCAGGCTGACCAGCCCGTGAATGGCGTCCCGACGGTGATCGATCACCGCACTTGCCGTCGCCAGTTGCAAGCCATCCCCGCCGGGCGCCGCCGGCAACAGGCCGCGGTGCACCAGGCGAACGTCATCGATCCGGAGGGGCAGCGCCGGGAAGGCTTCGCGCACGTCGTCGATGAACCGGTCAATCTCCGTCCGTTCGAGCGCCAGCGCGCCGGGACCGCCAGCGTGCCGGTCATGGCTGGTCCCGACTATGGCGACTTCCCGCCACGGCGCCACGAAGAACAACCGGCCGCGCGCGGATCCGGCCACGGCATGCGTCCCCCGGAGCGGCGAGCCAATCACCAGATTCATCGCTTTCGACAGCCGCGGATGCAGCGCGCCGGATGCGCCGTCGGCCAGACGGCCATTGAGGCCAGGCGCCCACGGCCCGGCCGCGTTGAGCACAACGCGAGCGCGGATTTCGAACCGGTCGCCGGTCAGGCGATCGATGACGTGCACGCCGGCAACGTCTTCCCCGCGCCTCAGCGCACCGTCCGCCTCGACGTAGTTCGCCGCCACGGCGCCCCGCTCCACGGCGGAGGCAACGGCCGAGAAATGCAGCCTGTCACCGTTGCGCATCTGGCCGTCGAACCACTCGATTCCTCCGGCAACGCGGCCCGGATCGATCAGCGGATTGAGCCGGAGACACTCGTCGCGCGACAGCAGGCGGCTCGGAGGGAGGCGCGAGGCCGGATCTTCGGGGCCGCCGTCGTTCATCCCGCGCGTCAGCCGATCGCTGAGCGCGAAGTAGGCGCGGAGCAGCAGGCGGTGCCCGGTAATCCCGCCGCCGGCGGGCAGCACGAAGGGGAGCGGCCGGACAAGATGCGGAGCGATTCGCATCAGCGCGCGCCGCTCGCGCGCGAACCGGCGCAGCAGGACCAGGTTGCCGCTCTGCAGCACGCGGACGCCGCTATGTATCGTCTTCGCGCTGTTGAACGAAGTGCCGGAACCGATGTCGCCCCGATCGATCAACGCCGCCGACAGTCCGCGCAGCGTCGCGTCCCAGAAGGCAAACGCGCCGTAGACCCCGCCGCCGACGACGAGCAGGTCGAACTCGCGCGCCGTCAGCGCGGCCAGGTCGCGTTGCACGCCCGTATACTACCCCCCGCGTGATCGCCTCTCCCGAGCCCCCCAGTCCTCCACCTATCGAGCGAATCCGCGCGTACTGGAACGGCCGGATCCACGATCAGGAAATGAGCGAGGCGTCGCCCGGCACGCTCGGGTTCTTCAACGACCTCGACGACTACCGCTTCGACAAGCTGCGGTACCTCCCACGACTGGTCGACTTCGACGGCTACCGCGACCGGCGGGTGCTGGAGATCGGCTGCGGCATCGGCACCGACCTGGTCCGCTTCGCACGGGGCGGCGCGCGGATGACCGGAGTCGACCTGGCACAGCAGGCAATCGACCTGGCGCGGCGCAATGTCGAGCTGCATGATGTCGTTGCCGACGCACTCGAGGTGGCTGACGGCGAAGCGCTTCCGTTCGAGGACGCGTCGTTCGACGTCGTCTACGCCCACGGGGTCGTGCAGTACACGGCGGATCCGGCCTGCCTGATACGCGAGGCCCACCGCGTGCTCCGGCCGGGCGGCGAAGCCATCATGATGGTCTACAACCGGTGGTCGTGGCTCGGTGTGATGTCGGCGCTGACCGGCACCGCCCTCGAGCATGCGGACGCGCCCGCCCTTCGAATGTTCACAATCGGCGAGTTCCGCCGCCTCCTCGATCCGTTCGCCGAGGTGCGGATCGTCCCGGAACGCTTTCCCGTCCCGTCACGCCTGCACAAGGGCTGGAAGGCAACGGTCTACAACCGGTTCTTCGTCGGGACCTTCAACGCGCTGCCCCGCAGCCTCGTACGGCCGCTCGGCTGGCACCTCATGGCGTTCTGCCGGAAGGAGGCGTAGTGCCGTCGCTGGTTGCCAGTCGAGCGATATCCACGCGCTTGAACGCCTTGGGACCGAAGGGGCGCAGCAACACTTGCCCCAGGTGCCCGCAGCTCTTCGTGACCGTGGCCAACCAGTGGGGCAAGTACCTGTCCAGCGGATGCAAGTCCGCTCCCGCAACGCCGCGGGCCGTCCTTCCGGTGTTCTGCCACTGAGTCACATAGTCGCTCTGCTGAGGCGGGCTGACCAGCACGGGGCGCACCGCGACGCGGCGCGCAATGACACAGAGGTAGGTCGGGCGGAAGGTCCGGAACTGCACGCGCGTGCCGAGAACCGCGGGATCGGCCACCTGGTACCACCGTGAAGAGGACAACTCGGTGGCAAGCATCCGTTCAATGACGAAGCCGTTCGACTCGGCCAGGACGCGGTAGAACAGTTCGGGGCTGAACTGATAGAACCCGTGACCGACCATGTTGTTCGCAGGAGTAACGATGAGCAAGTGGCCATCGGCCGCGACCATGCGCATGCAGTTGCCGATAGCGGTAGGGAAATCGAACACGTGCTCGAGCGAGCCGGAGTCG
This sequence comes from Acidobacteriota bacterium, assembly GCA_009838525.1. Classification (NCBI taxonomy): domain Bacteria; kingdom Pseudomonadati; phylum Acidobacteriota; species Acidobacteriota bacterium. The sequence continues at coordinate 240,042 of VXRJ01000035.1, read as the reverse complement.
AACACGGTCGTGAATGCGCTCTCCAGGTCGGGAGCGATCCTGGCGTTCAAGTCCGCGACACGCGACGCACCTTCGTAACCGGAGGCGTCGAGAGAAAGTACCCGCCTGGCGCCGAGCATTCGGAGGAGGGGCTCGGCAAATCCGTCAGCTTCTTCGAACAACCTGGCCGTAGCCGCGGAATCGAGGGCGATCCCGATCGCTCGCAGGCGCGCGCGCAGCCAGGCGGGGGTTACGTACAGGCGCTGGCGACCGATGGTGGCAACGCGTTCAAGAGACACTCCCAAACCGCGCGCCGCCAGCAGGAACTGCGTGGCTTTCGTGTCGAGACCCATTTGGCTGTTAGGAGGCGGTGGTGAAACCCCGCGTCGCCCGAGAGTCAGAACCGGAAGCGCACGCCCGCGCTGGCCTGGGCGCCGCCCACATCTATCGACTGTGGACCGCCCGGCATCTCGAACTCAACTGTCCCACCGGTGTAGCGGAAGAGCAGCCCCGCTCCCAACCACCGGGTGAGCAGGTACGTCACGTCCAGGCCGGCGTGGTAACCGATACCGGTCCCGTTCTCGGAGGTTGTGGTCAAACCGGTGAGGGAAACCGTGTCATACGGGGCCGCCTCGTCGCCGAGAGAGACGGCGGACAGTGCATCGTGCCGCACTCGAAACAGGGACGGCCCCGCAAGCACGGCGACGTGGACCCGTTCCGAGAACGGGATCATGTAGACCACCGGGACGTGCAAGCCGGACTGCCGGTAGTTCAGCCCACCCTGCTCGTGCAGCAGGGTGCGGTGGCGTCCTCTGAACAGAGGCGATGGCACGGAGCCGTCCAGCGTGATTACCCCCCGTCCGTCGAGGACCGTTACGCCGATTCCGACGCCCAGATTCCCAACCGTTCGCAAGCCGGCCCAGGCATCGACCACCGTTCCACCTGGTGTCGTCGTGGTGGCGTCGTAGGTGGCCGTCTCACCATAGATCTCCACGTGGAGGGTATCGGCAACGACCCGGTCCGCCGTCTCCTGGCCGCCGTTGATATGAAGGAACCCGTTCCACTGCGCCTCGGCGCGGCCGGGCGCAAGCAGGGTCATCGCAAGCAGGGCAAGGGCGCACTCGATAGAGGAACGCCGAGCAGGCGGCCTACCGGACATCGCGGGGCCGAAGAGGTTGGAGCGCGACAGCAAACATAGCGATGCTAGCACAGCGCCAAACCGGGGATCTATGGGCAACCGCGCCGGGATCCGCTACGATTCTGCGCGCCGTGCGCGTATTCCGATCCGTCTGGTTCCGCGCGGCCGTCAGCGCCGCCCTCCTCTCCTGGCTCGTCGCACGGATCGATATGGACGCGACGGTCCGCAGCATGGCGGCAATCACGCCGTCGCATCTCGTTACCGGATTGTTGCTGGTGGCGCTCGACCGCGCCTTGATGATTACGCGCTGGGTGATGCTGATCCGCCGGTTCGAGCGCACCATATCGATCCGCTCCGCCGTTTGGGTGTTTCTCGTCGGTGCGTCGGTCGGGCACGCGCTCCCGAGCGGCTTCGGCGCCGATGCCGTGCGGGCCTACGCTCTTGCCCAGCGCACTGCGCGTGGCGCCGACGCGGTCGGTCTGGTTGTCGTCGATCGCTATCTCGGCGTCTGCTCGCTCGCCTTGCTCGCGGCGATGGGATTGGTTCTGTGGAGCAATCAGGCGGTACCGGAGTTGCAGCAGGTGAGCGCGGTCCTGGCGGCCGCCGTCGTCGCGGGCGCGGCCGGCCTCCTCTGGGCGGATCGGCTGCTTGCGCTGGCCGCACGGCCTCGCCACGAGGGAAACAGCCTGTTGGTTCGGGCCTACGGCTTCGCTCGCACCCTCGGCCAGTACCGCCGGCACGGGCGTCTGGTCGCCGCTCTCCTGGCGCTTTCGTTCGTCGTGCAGGTGACCCGCGTGCTGCAGGCGTACGTCTTCGGCCTCGGTCTCGGGATCGATGTTGCCTTCAGCTACTATTTCGCGTTCATGCCGGTTTGCATCCTGGCTGCGCTCCTGCCCATCTCTATCGCCGGAGTGGGCGTGGCGCAGGGCGCCATGGTCGCACTTCTCCGACCGGTCGGCGTCCCGGATGAGCAATCCTTCGCGCTGTCGACAATCCTCGTGCTGGCGGCCCTGCTGAGCGCAACACCAGGCGCTCTTCTCCTGATCCGAAGCCGACTTGCCGGAGCACGCGCGTAATGGCCGAACACTTCTACCGCTCGTTCCGCGAGCGCCGAGTGACCGCGTTCGGCGCCTCTCGCCGCCAGCGGGTCGAACAGGCGCGTCTCGCGCTGCTGCATCGTCTCGCGTCGCCGCCGGGCGACTTCCTGGAGATCGGACCGGGCGATGGCTCGCTCGCTGCCCGGGCGATCGAGGCGGGTTGGCGCTACCGTGCGGTCGAGGCCAGTCCCTCACTGGCGGCCGCTTTGCGCGACCGCGGCCTGGAGGTGACCGAGGCGTGGTCTCCACCAATCCCGGCCGACGACACGAGTTGCGATGTCATCTATGCCGATCAGGTGCTCGAGCACATGACGGGAATCGACGCCGCCCGAGCGTTCGTCGCGGAGGGGCTGCGCGCGTTGCGGCCGGGCGGCGTTCTCTTCGTTGTCGTTCCGGACTATCTGAAGGAGCGAGCCTTCTTCTGGGACATCGATTACACGCACAACTTCGTTACGACCGAACGGCGGGTGCGCCAACTGCTGTACGACGGCGGGTTCGAGATCGCCACCACGGTCCGGAGCATCGGCGCCGCAACGGGACTTCAACGCGACGTGCTGGCGGCCGGCGCACTCCTGGTCAACCTGCCCGGTGTCGATGCGTTGTCGCGGTGGACCCGGACCGAGGAAGTGATCTTCCACGTCCGGAAGAACCTCTTCGAGACCATCGCGTTCGTCGCGCGCAAGCCGCACTCACAGACCTAGCGCGCCCTTAACGGGAGTGCGGACGCCAAGCTCCTGGCAGCCGCATACGCCCGTTGGGGGGATGCCAGCTCAGCGGTACTGTTCCACGAAGACCGGCGCGCCCGCCGCGGCACTCCCATCGATCAGGACGGTCTGATTCGACGGCACGCCTGACAACACGTGCATGGCGCCGTCGACGAACGTCACGACTACATCGACCGCCATGTGAGGGCCGAGACCCACGTGAACCACGGGATCGTCCTGGCCGAGGTATCCGATCGCGCTTCGGCTCTCCCGAAACGCCAGTAGCCGCTCCCGGCCCGAGCCCGAATAGACGGCGACTTTGGCGCCGAACGCACCAGCCTGTCCCTGGGCCGATCGGAGACTGATCTTCAACCAGTTCGTGTACCCCACATCCAGGTCATTCCGAACCAGCCAGTTCCGGCTCCGCTTGACGCCGACCGCAAAGTCGAGATCGCCGTCGGCGTCGATATCGGCGAACGCGATGGCCCGCGGGTCGCTGATGCCCGACACCGGCACCGGCGGTCCCGGGGAGAAAACGCCTGCGCCGTCGTTCAGGTACGCAACATCGTCGCCGGCGAACACCAGGTCGACGTCGCTGTCGTGGTCGAGATCCGCGAAGGCTCCCATGTAACCGTCGATGTCCACGAAACCGCGCAGGTAGCCGAAGGTTCCTCCCCCGAGGTTTCGATAGAGGTGGCCGACCGTTTCACCAACCGCGTCGAGACCGACGAGCAGCAGGTCCAAATCCCCGTCGTTGTCGACGTCCGCCGTGGTCACGCCGCCGTACGCGCGGTGCATGATGCCGATTGTCTCCGGATCGACCAAAGTGAATCCGTCCCCACCGTTCCTGAGAACCACGAGGTCACCGTCGCGATTGGCGGCGATCAGGTCGATGTCGCCGTCCCCGTCGAAGTCGGTGTCGGTTACGCCCTGCCCCGCGGGAGCGGCAACGGCGGCATCGTCATCGACTGGCGAGAAGCGCATGTCGCCGTCGTTGCGGTACAGCTCGTTCCGCTCCCCCGGTGGATCTCCGGAACCGAGCCAGCCGGAAACCGCAAACGCATCAAGGTCGCCGTCCCGGTCCATGTCGAAGAGCGCTACGCCGCGCGTGGACTCGCGCCGGTCCTGCATCGCCGAAGGCGTCGTATCGCGGAACCGCCCGAGGCCGTCATTCCGATAGATGTCGTTCGAAGCCCCGGCGCGGCCACCCGTAGTTCCATTGAACAGGTCGAAGTCACCGTCGTTGTCGAGATCGCCCCAGGCCGCGCCGTGCGAACCGGCGTCGAAATCGGCGATACCGCGGGAGACGCCAGCCTCCAGGAACCTCCCTCCACCCTGGTTGACGAAGAACTGGTCGGCTACCGGATCGTCGAAGTTGACCGTGATGTACAGATCGGGTCTTCCGTCTCCCGTCGCGTCGGCAAAGGCCGCGCCGTGTCCGCCGAGGGGAATCGGTGGCGGCCCCGTGAGACCCGAAGACCCGGTGACGTCCGTGAACCGCAGCTGCGGTCCCGCCCGGATGCCGGTCTCGAAGGTCCAGGTTTCTGACCAGGGACCGGCGGCGCCATCGAACTCGGCGCGCACCCTCCAGGCGTAGACCGTCGTTTCTCGCATCGGACCTGCGAACCGGTAGGACACACGGGTGTCGCTCTGTGACACGACCGAAGAAACGACGGGCGCACCGCCAGCGTAGACCTCAAAGCGATAGTCGAAGACCGCCGGGACGAAGATGCTCGTCGCGGGTTCCGCGGTCAGTGTCACGAACGGCGGGACGTCGCCGAACCGGGTACCGTCGCGGGGCGCCGAGGGCATCGGAGCGGTCGCCTTCAGCACGGTTTCCTGGGCGTCCAGACCCGTCGTGGCCGCCAGCAATGTCCCGAGGAGACTCATCAGGGCGATGGACCGCGCCAACGCTCCGGTTCGCGGTGCGGGCACGCGGAGACCGCTACTCCGATAGGATGCAGCCGGCGCCATCGACAGCGAACCAACTTCCTCCGACCCGCCCCTCGATGCCCTCGTGCGACTGGATGGTCCAGTGCGGATGGGGATCGCTGCTCTCCGCACCACGCATGATGTCGATACTGTACGGGCCATCGCCGCGCCCCTTAGACGTCCGATACGCGACCGTGTCCTTGCCGACCGCACCCGAGTCGTTCAATCGACGCCCCCAGTCGCCATCCTCGGCCGCGAGACATTCCGCCACCCGCTCTGTGAACTGCTGGATGTCCTCTCGATACAGGTTGCCGGTCGCCTCGATAATGGCCTGAACGACCGAGAACCGATTCGGCGGTGGACAACATTGGCCTAGGCCCGGCGCCGTCATCGGCCCCGGCCTCGGAGGAGGCGTCGGAGGCGGTACGACTACGCGCGGCTGCGTCATGAACGATGCCGCCTGCGACCACGCGCCGGCAATCGGGTCCCGCTCCTGGCCGTCCGCCAGCGCGCGGCTGCGCCAGTAGTACCGGGTCGCATGCTCCAGCCCGCGAACTGTCGTGGACGTGTTGGCATTGCCGGCCGGCACTGTGGCCGTCGCGAGACCCTGCGACAAGCTGGCGTCCGTCGCCCACTGGAATTCGTACCGCACGTTACGCGCCGGCCCGGTCACCCTGGCGTTGCGGACCGTAAGCACGGCCGACAATCCGTCCACCCGCGCGTCGCCGACCGGGGAAACCGGCTCCGGGCGACCGACGGTGACCGGCGTGTACACCTCGAACGTGGCTACCGCCGAATACGGTCCCGTGTTCGCGCCGTCGAGCGCCCGGACCCGCCAGAAGTACTGCTGCTCGGCATCGAGCGGCGGGATCTGGTACGACTCGGTGGAGTCGCCGGACGGCGCCACCTGGTCGGCCGCGTGGACCAGCATATTGAACGCGTTGGATGTAGAGAGCTCAATCTCGTACCAGAACGGCCGTTCGCTGTTCGACGTGGCGGCGCTGAATTGAAGCGTGATCGGTTGATCGGTCACCCTGATCAGCCCACCGCCCGCCGTCGCCGGCATCGGTGCGCTGATGACCACTCCCTCGATGGGGCCGGCAATCGACGGACTGAGCGGATTGCGGCTCTTCTCGACACCACAGCCCACCAGGGCGGCGACGGAAGCCGCGATGCACCAGCACACTGCAAGACCCTGACGGCGCGTAGTCATTCTCCCTCGTTATCGGATGATTGGTTCCCGTCGGTGACAGCAGCCCGACGGGTCACCGGCGGCCGGCGTGCTATACTGCGCGGGCTTCAGGGCGAGGCCGATTCAGGCCACCGACCAGCCCGCCGGGACGGCCGAACAGCGTGAACGCTTCCGCTCGGATCCTGATGCTCGCGCCCGAACCGTTCTTCGAGCCGCGAGGCACCCCTTTCAGCGAGTATCACCGAATCAAGGCGCTGTCGGAACTAGGATACCGGATCGACCTGGTGACCTACCCCCTGGGCGCCGATGTCGCGATCCAGAACCTGGAGATTCACCGTTGCGCCCGGCTGCCGTTCGTCCGGCGCGTGCCGGTCGGTCCTTCGATCGTGAAGGTCTTTCTCGACCTGCTGCTGACGATCACGGCGACGCGCCTGGCGTTCAACCGGCGCTACGCGGCGATCCACTCGCACGAGGAGGCGGGATTGCTCGGGGTCTGGCTCGCGTCCTGGATCGGCGTGCCGCACCTGTACGACATGCACTCCAGCCTGCCGCAGCAACTCCGCAACTTCCGCTACACGCGGCTGGCGGTGGCGCAGCGACTCTTCGAATGGGCGGAACGGACCATGGTGGAGCGTTCGCGGGTAGTCGTCACGATTTGCCCGGAGTTGCAGGACACGGCAATCGCGCTCGGCGCGGGCGACCGCGCCCGACTCATCGAGAACGTGATGGGGGGCGACGTTGATCACGCTGCCGGGACGCCGCGGGATGCGCTGCGCGCACGCTACGGGCTCGAGGCGGATCAGCCGGTGCTCCTCTATGCCGGAACCTTCGAACCGTACCAGGGTCTGGACCTGTTGATTGACGCCGCAGCACGCCTCCACGTCACGCACCCCGACGCGTGCGTCCTCGTCGCCGGCGGCACTCCGGTCCAGGTGGACGCCGCCCGGGTCCGGGCCGAACGGGCCGGCAGCCCCCTGGTCTTTGCCGGACAGCGCCCGCCAGAGGAGATTCCCAGCTTCGTCGCGGCCTGCGACATCCTGGTTTCGCCGAGAATCAGCGGCACTAACACGCCACTCAAGATCTACTCGTACCTCCGATCCGGACGGCCGATCCTGGCGACCGACCTACGCACGCACACTCAGGTGCTGACCCCGGAGACGGCGCGGCTCGTGCCGCCGGATCCCGTCGCCCTCGCCGAGGGAATGGCGGAACTGATCGATCAGCCGGAGGAACGGACGCGGTTGGCCGAGGCGGCACGCGCCCTCGCCGAGGTGCGTTACAGCCGGGCCTCCTACCTGTCGCGCACGGCGGCCGCCTACGCGCACCTGCTCGACACGCCGCCCGACGCCGGCGACGGCCCGGGGACGGAGACGGGCCGGGCGTGAGTGTCCTGGTCACCGGCGTGACGGGTTTCACGGGCGGTCATCTCGCCCGGCACCTCGCGGAACGGGGGCAGTCGGTCCGCGGCCTTGTCCGTCCGGCGAGCCGGGACCGAGCCGGGGCGCTGTCGGCGAATGGCGTCGCGATCGTCGCCGGCGACCTGACCGACGCCGCATCGCTCCCGCCCGCCTGCGAAGGCGTGGACATCGTCTACCACATCGCCGCCACCTACCGGACGGCGGGACATTCCGACTCCGCGTACCACGCAGTGAACGCGGAGGGCACGCGGGCTCTGATAGCGGCGGCGCGAAAGGCGGGCGCGCGTCGCTTCGTCCACTGCAGCACGGGCGGCGTGCACGGCCACATTGAACGGCCCCCGGCGAACGAGGACGCCCCGCTCGCGCCGGGCGACGTCTACCAGGCATCGAAGCTCGAAGGTGAGCGGATCGCGCGGGCGGAGGGCGAGGCGGACGGCCTGGAGGTCGTGGTCGCCCGGCCCATCGGTATCTATGGGCCCGGCGACACCCGCTTCCTGAAGATGTTCCGGGCGATTGCGCGCCGCCGCTTTCCGATGATCGGGCGCGGAGAGGTGTTCTATCACCTCACCTACATCGATGACCTGGTCGAGGGCTTCCGGCGCTGTGGCGAGATTCCTGCCGCCGCCGGGCGGACCTACCTGCTGGCCGGACCGCGCTACACGACCCTCGCCGAGCTGGTCGGGATGATCGCGGCGGAGTTCGGTGTCCCACCACCCCGCTGGCGAATCCCGGTGGCCCCGGTCTGGCTGGCGGGAGCGCTTTGCGAGTTGCTCTGCGTCCCGTTCCGGATCGAGCCGCCACTCTACCGCCGCCGCGTCGATTTCTTCACCAAGAGCCGCGCCTTCGACGGATCGCGCGCCCGCCTTGAACTCGGCTTCGAACCGGCGATCGATCTGCCGGAGGGGATCCACCGGACCGCCGTCGGGTACCGTGAAAGGGGATGGCTGTGACGGACCGGCGTCTGAACATCGTCCAGATCTGCGATCACCTCGGGTGGCCCGGCTCGCGCATGCACGGCGTCAAGCGGCTGTTCGCCTGGATGATCCCGGCGTTCGACGTGACGCGCTTCAACGTTACGCTGATCAGCCTGCGGGCGCCCGACACGTCCGGGGATCGGCTGGAGGACTACGGTGTCGACGTGACCTACCTGTCGCGGTCCAAGTTCGATCCGATGACGCTGCCGGCGCTGCTGGCGGAGCTGGACCGGCGCGACGCGGACGTCCTGCACCTGCATGGCTACGGCGCCACGACGTTCGGACGCCTCGCCGCGGCGCGGCGCGGCTTGCCGGCGCTGCTCCACGAACACGCGAACCTCACCGATACGCCCTGGTTCCAGAAGGTGGCGGACCGGTTGCTTGCGCCTTACACCGACCTGGCGGTCGCCGTGTCGCGCTCGACCGCGGACTTCGTCACCCGCGCGCGCCTCGTACCCCCGGCGCGCACGCGCGTCGTCTACCTCGGAGCGCCCGTCGCGGAGTTTGCGCGATCCAGCAGCGACGCGGAGGTTCGAGCGACGCGGACGGCGCTTGGCCTTCCCGCCGACGGCCGAATCGTCGGAACCATCACCCGGCTCATGCCATCCAAGGGCAACGAGTACCTGGTCGCGGCGGCGCCGCGCGTGCTCGACGCCGCACCCGACGTCCATGTCTGCATCGTCGGCGAAGGCGAGCTGCAGGCCGACCTCGAACGGCAGGCCCGTGAGCTGAACGTGGCGGAACGGGTCCACTTTCCCGGCTTCACGCGCGACGTCGCGGGGGCGCTCAGCGCCTTCGACCTCGTTGTCTTCCCCTCGCTTTGGGAAGGGACGCCCCTCACCGCGTTCGAAGCGCTTGCCGCCGGCCGGCCAATCGTCGCGACCGACGCCGACGGGCTGTCAGACATCCTGCATGACGGACACGACGCCGTCGTCGTCCCCAAGCGCGACGCGCCGGCGCTCGCCGACGCCATCCTTCGGCTGCTGGGCGACCCGGACCGCCGGGCCACGCTGGCCGCGGCCGCCAAAACGACCGGGGCCGGGTACGACATCCGCACGTTCGTCCGAAAGATGGAGCGGCTCTACGAGCTGATGGATACGCGCCGGCGGGAGGGGCGGCCCCGCGGCCTGGCCGACGCCGACCTGGAGTTTCTGACGGCGACGGCCCATCCTTCATAATTGGGCGACGAGCCATGCCGATCGAAACCGGCGACCTCGCGCCCGCTGCTACCCCGCCGCCCGCGCCGCGCCGTTGGGATACCGGCCGTCTCGCCGCGATCCTGCTGCTGTTTGCCGGGGCGTGCGGCGCACTGTCGATCGACATCGCCCGAACCGGCTTCGGACTCAAGGGCGACGAGGCAACGTACGTCGCCATGGCGCTCAGCGCCGCGTACGACGGCGACCTCGTCTACGAGACGGAAGACATCGCCCGCTTCTACGAGGTGTACGAAGAAGGCCCGTCGGGGATCTTCCTGAAGACCGGTGCGGGCGACCAGGCGGGGTACGACCGGCTCTACTTCGGCAAGGCGTACGTCTATTCGGTTATTGCGGCGCCGTTCGTCCGCCTTTTCGGCCTGAACGGGATGTTCGTCCTGCATGTCCTCCTTTTTGCGGGGATGGGCTTCGCGGCCTACGCGTTCGTAGCGGCGCGGTCGCGGCCCGGCCCCGCACTCCTGTACGTCCTCGCTTTCTTCGGCGTGTCGATCGTGCCCGTGCACGCGGTCTTTCTCAGCTCCGACTTCTTCCATGTCGCGGCGGTGACATTCGCCTACTTCCTCTGGTGCTACAAGGAAGTGGCGCCGCCGCGCGACGGCCCCTGGGGCGCCTTCCTCCGCGGACCGGCATCCGACATCGCCGCGGCGGCAATCCTGGGGCTCATCACCTTCTCCAAGCCGTCGCACGTGCTCCTGATCGTCCCGCTGCTTGCGCTGGCCGCGCACCGGCGGCGGCTCGCGCACGCCACGGCGATCGGCGTCGTCTTCGCCGCCGTGACGGCAGGCGGCTTCCTGAGCAATGCGGCGATCTCCGGCGAGATGAACTACCAGGGAGGCAACCGCAAGACCTTCTACGACACCTACCCCTTCGAGCGCCCCGAAGCGACGTTCGACGCGCTCGGCGTCGCGATGACGACGAACGAGATCATCGTCGACGAGCCGTCGCTAGCGCGTAGCGCCGTGCTGCTCGCGGAGAACCTTCGCTACTTCGTCGTCGGCCGGCACTTCGGGTTCCTGCCGTTCTTTTTTCCCGGCGTCGTCGCGGTGACGCTGTTTCTGCTGGTGCGTGGCGACCGGCGCCCGTGGCAATGGGCGATCCTGGGGACCTTCGCCTTCACGGCGGTCGCCCTCGCGGCCTACATGCCGTACACCTGGTCGGGCGGAGGGGGACCGCCGGGCAACCGGTACTTCCTGAGCGTCTACCCGGTGCTCCTGTTCCTGACGCCGCGGCTTGGCTCGTTCATGCCGGCCGTCGCCGCGTTCGCCGGCGGCACGGCGTTCATCGGGCATGTGCTGATCAATCCGTTCAGCGCCGCGAAGGAACCGTACCTGATCGCCGAGCGTGGCCTGCTGCGCGCCCTGCCGGTCGAGCTGACGATGATCAACGATCTCCCCGTTTCGCTCGACCGGCGGCGCAGCCGGATTACCTACGACTCGGAGCCGGAGCTGATGATGTATCTGCTCGACCACAACGTCCACCCGTCGAGCCTCACCGAGTTCTGGGTGAACGGCCGGCGGCGGGGTGACGTCATCCTCCGGAGTCCGAAACCGCTCGATGCGGTGACCGTGACCATCGAGTCGCCGGTCCCGAACCGGGCGACGATCAGCCTGGGAGGCGACTCGGCGACCCTGGAGCTTCAACCGGGAGTCGAGGCGACGGTCACGCTCCGGTCGCGGGGCGTCTACTCCCTGCGGCGCTGGGCGTACGTGCTGTCCGTGGAAACCACCTCCGGTTTCATTCCGAAGCTTGGCCGGCTCGGGTCGGTCGACGCGCGGTACCTTGGCGCGCAAGTCAGCCTGACGCCGCACGCTGACGGCGGGATCTAGCCAAGGCAGCCGGTCTCGTCGAATCTGATTAGCGGTCTGCGGCGTCGGCGCTACGAAGCCGAGCAACGGCGTAGAAGTTGGTCCGGAAACGAAGGGGAAACCGGTCCGGATTGAAGAGCGCGACAGCCAGAACGCCGAGCTGCCCCAATTGCGAGCGGACTTTATCGACGAAATACCGATTGACGACGGGAACGTCCAGGAACTGCAACGAGAATCCCGCCGCCCGGAACCGCCTCTGCAGTTGGCCAAACGTGTGGAGGGAGCAGTGATCCGACTTCCACGCCGTGAAGCTCCGCCAGCGAATGGTCTCGAATACCACGTTCGTCATCTTGTTCGGTGTCTGCAACACGTAGCAGCCGCCCGGACGCAGGACGCGCCGAACTTCCCGCAGATGCTGATCAGTATCCGGAATGTGCTCCAGCACGTCGAAGCTCATGACGACGTCGAAGTGCTGTCCGAACGGCAACGCCGCACCGTCAGCCTGGACGAACTGCACGTCGGGTAGCACGGCGGGCGGTGTGATGTCGCAACCGACGACAGTGGCGCCGAGACTGCGAACGTACTCGCTGAGGTAGCCGTTGCCGCAACCGATCTCCAGCACGCGGCGATCTCGAAGCGGGACACCGCTCACCTGCAGCGCGTGGAAGTTGGCGCTGCGGTTGCCGAAGGCATGCTTCGCCGACATGCGGGTCGGAGCGTACTACATCAGTGTCGCCCGATGGAGGCGGCCGCGGCGCGGCCTCTGAGCGCACGACCACCAGACACCGCAGTCGACGGCGGGCTATAGTACCGGGCCTTGTCGCTCACGCCCCTCTGGCGCCGCCGCTTGGCGCCGTATCCCGCACGCCGCTCGGTGGCAATCCTCAGCCTGCTTCTGGCCGGAGCGGGTTGCGCGGAAACGACTACCCAGCCGACCGCTCCGACGTCGTTCCCACCCGATAGGGTGCAAAGCCTCGCTCTCGTCTGCCCGGTCAGCCCGCCAGTCGAATCGCCCGATGGCGGGCCGGCCCGCGTCACCTTCGATCCGCCGACGATTGTCGGCGGACTCGCTCCGGTTGACGTCAACTGCACGCCGCCGTCCGGATCCGGATTCCCCCTCGGCCGGCATGCCGTCACGTGCGAGGGAAGAGACCAACTGGGACTGACCGCCAGTTGCTCGCTGGAGGTCACCGTCTTCCGCCGGCTTGAGGTAACCCGGATCCTGGCGTTCGGTGACAGCCTGACCTACGGCGCCGGCGTCACGCCGACCACGGCGTATCCGGCCGTGCTCGAGACCCTGCTCCGGAGCCGGTACCTCACCCAGGAGATTACTGTCGCGAACGAGGGGCTGCCGGGCGACAACGCGGTCGGCGCGCGGCCGCGGTTCGAAGCGGCCCTAGGGCGCCACGACCCGCACGTCGTACTCATCATGCAGGGAACGATCGACGTGGATCGGGAGCAGGGCATGGCCGCGGCCGACGCGATCCGGCGCATGGCGCTCGCAGCGAGAGAGGGAGGGCGGGATCCGATCATCGCGACGATTCCACCGCAGGGCTCAAGACACACGTCGGCTGCCCGGGTCGAACCGTACAACCAGCAGATCCGCCAGATCGCCGCAGTGAACCGTGTGCCTCTGGTAGACGTCCACCGGATCATTCGAGACGGCCGCTGCAGCGACGCCCCCATGGGCCGGTCCCCCGATTCGTTCCCTTGCCTGGCGGCAGACGAACTGCACCTTACGCAGGAAGGCTACGCCCTCGTCGCACGAGGCTTCTTCGAGGAACTGAAGGCGCTGTACGAACTCGACGCCGCCGATGGCCAGCCGCGATTGTCGCGCGACCCGCGTTGACGGACGCGTTCCGTCGCGCGGACGCGTCCGGTCGCGCGGCCGCCTCGCTCAGAAGCGGAAACGGAAGCCCGCGCCGGTCTGGACGTTGCCGGCGTTGGCGGTGATCGTCGCCTCGCCCCGGCCCGGCAGCTCGACCGTCGCCCGGGCGAATCGAACGAAGTAGCCGAAGCCCAGGTGCCGGGTCGCCATGAACACCAAGTCGATCCCGACGTGGCCACCGATGGCGTTGCGCCGCTGCTCGCCCGTCTCCGCTTCGAGCCCTATCTGCTCGAAGTCCGGGGGCGCCCCCTCCCGGAAGAGCAATCCCACCACGGTGTCCTGCGTCACGTTGACGGCGGTTGGTCCGCCGGAAAGGGTCAACTCCATCCGCTCGCTCAGTGGTATCCGCCAGGCCGCGAACAGGTGGACCGCAAGCTCCTCGCGCTCGAAGGCGAACTCCTGCGGCGGCGGCATGCGGGGCCGTTCGGCCTCCAGCGGATGCGGCACCGCACCGGCAAATGTTGCCGTGTCCGCGACCCGCATCCAGCTGACGGCTGCGCCCAACCCGAAGCGATCGTCCAGGTGAAGCATCAGGCTGGCATCCGCCGTCGGACCGCCGTCGAGTGAGTGGAGCGTTTCGAACGTCGCCTCCTCGCCGTAGGCCTGCTCGGTGGAACGAGCGCCGAAAGCGGACGGCGCCGCCTGGAACGCGCCGTTCAGTTGCACCGTGATGCGCGGCGCCTGGGCGGCGGGCGGGGTCGCTTCCTGGGCGGTGGCCGGGGTCACGCCCGTCAGGAGACAACTCAGGGCGACGATGCCGGACAGAAGGCAAGACCGGTTTCGCATCACGGGACGATCACCGAACGGGCTGCCGCACTTCGGCTTCGGCGCCAAGCGGAGCCGTCTCCGACCGCGGGGCATCGGCGGGCGGTTCGAGCCGCTCCCGCACGGCAAAGATGGGCTTGCCCTGGGACTCGTGGTAGGTGCGCGCCTGGAGTTCGGCCAGCAATCCGAGCGTGACCAGTTGCATGCCGGCGAAGATCAGCAGGATGGCCAGCAGAAGCAAGGGTCGGTCGGCGATCCCCTGGTCCGTGAACAGCCGGATATAGCCCAGGTAGCCGGTCAGCACGACGCCGATCGCACCCAGGAGCAGCCCGGGAGGACCGAACATCTGGAGCGGACGCGTCGAGTAGGTCAGGAGGAATTTCACCGTGAACAGGTCGAGCACGACGCGCACCGTGCGTGACAACCCGTACTTGGACTGGCCGGCGCGCCGCGCGCGGTGGTTCACCACCATCTCGGTGATCCGCACTCCCTGCTCGCTCGCGATCGCCGGCATGAACCGGTGCATCTCGCCATAGAGGCGCATCGAGCGGACGACGTCGCCGCGGAAAACCTTGAGCGAGCAGCCGTAATCGTGCAGCCGAACGCCGGTGGTACGCGAAATGATCCAGTTCGCCAACCGCGACGGGAGGCGGCGGGTGAGCCACGGGTCCTTCCGGTCGCGGCGCCAGCCGCAGACGATGTCATTGTCGTCGTTCAGCAGGTCGACCATCGCCGGCAGGTCGCCCGGGTCGTTCTGCAGGTCGCCGTCCGCGGTGGCTATCAGGCGTCCCCGCGCATGCGCAAAGCCCGCCGCGAACGCCGCGGTCTGGCCGAAATTCCGGCGCAGGCGAAGCACTCTGAGGCGCGGGTCCGCCGCGTGCAGCGCGCGCAACCTCTCGAATGTCCCGTCGGTGCTGCCGTCGTCGACCAGGATCAGCTCGTACGGCCGGCCCCACCCATCGAGCACGTCCGTCAGCTCGCGGTGCAGGTCCGCGACGTTCGGCTCCTCGTTGTAGAGCGGAACGACGACCGACAGTTCGGGAGTCGTCACGGCATCCGATTATAGGTGGCCGGCGCGCGCCGCGTTCTGCGTCCGCCGGCGCCAGAGCAGCCAGCCCGCCGCGCCCACGACAATCAGGACCGCGATCGCCAGGGCGACAGCGCGGCCGTTCTCTTCGATGAACCCGATCGCCTCCTCGCCGTACAGAATCGAGAGGACGCCCACAGTCAGATAGCGGAATCCCCGCGCCACCGCGAGCGTCACCGTGAACTTCCAGACGGGGACGGCGGCCACCCCCGCCAGGAGGACGAAGATCTTGAACGGCGCGGGGGGCGGCAGGATCGACGGCACGGCGATCGCCAGCACGCCGTACCGCCGCGACAATTCGAGCGCCCGTTCGACCCGCGGCCCGCTGAATCGCCGGCGGACCAGCGCCTCGCCCCCGCGCTTGCCGATGGAATACAACACCAGGCAGCCCGTAACCGAGCCGAGCGTCGCCATCAGAGCGTAGAAGGGCATCCGTTCCGGGTGCCCCACGACGAGCAGCACGACCAGCAGGTCGTTGATCTCGGGGAGCGACAGGAACGACGAGTCGAGGAAGGCGACCAGGAAGAGGCCCGGCCCCCCGATGCCGAGTGCGAAGGCCTGAACCCAGGCGACGATACGCGTCACAGACGGCGGATTATAGACGCTGCCGCACGGTCGGCGCGAAGGATCCTTGATATCCTTGCGGACCGTAGCATGCGCGGCAAGCCCGTCTCCGTGGTCGCCGTGGCGTTCGTCCTGGCCGCCGCTCCGGCGTTCCCGCAACCGGTAGAGACGTCACCGCTCGCCATCTCCGGCGCTCGACCCGACGCCCAGGGAGGCACCCTGACCATCACCGGGACAGGGTTCGGCTCTACTCCCTTCGTCACCCTCGATCTCGTCCCGCTCATCGTCCGGTCGGCCACCGACGTCGAAATCGTCGCCAACGCGCCGATCTCCCTCATGCCGCCCGGCGACTACATCCTGACCGTCAGCCGCGGTTCGGACCCCGGGGACCATGCCTCGCTCGACGTCGCCCTGCACGGCGGCGTGGACGCCGGCGGATCATCGCCCGCCGACCGCTCGGCCACCGGGCCGGGGCGGGCCCCGGCCGGCGGACGCCGCGCCGCTGACGACACGGACGACGCGGAAGGCCCGGGTCTCGCCGCGACTCCGGACGCGGTCGCCGCGACGGTCGGCGACCGGATCATCACCGTGGCCGAGGTCGATCGCGAGTGGCGCCGGCAGGATCCGGGCGGCTTCATCGCACTCGCCCGCGAGATCCACGACACCCGGTGGCGCTTCACGGACGAGCTCGTGGCCGAGGAGCTCATTGCCCGCGAGGCCGAGGCGCAGGGCCTGACGCCGCAGGAGTTGATGGAACGGGAGATTCCTCCGCGGGTCGTCGAAATGCCGGAATCGGCCGCCCAATCACTCTACGCCGACCTCGGGACTGCCACGCGAGGCTACAGCTACGAACGGATGAAGCCTGCCTTGCGGGCCTGGCTGGAACGCGTGACGGCACGAGAGCTGGCCCGGATGAACTACCTGGAGGAGTTGATCGCGATCTCCACGAACGCCGAGCTGACTCTGGACCCGCCCCGCATCGCGGTGGAGCGGACCGCGCAGGACGCCGTACTCGGTCCGGAGGGCGCCCCGGTCGAGCTGGTTGTCTTCGGCGACTTCCAGAACGCTGACTATGGCCGGTTCGCCACCGCGTTCGGCCGCGTGCGGGAAACGTACGGGGACCGGATCCGGATTGTGTTCAAACATCTCCCGCCACCCGATCGCACCGCGGCCATCCAGGCGGCGCAGGCCGGGCAGTGCGCCAACCACCAGAATCTGTTCTGGCCGTTTCACGATGCCCTGCTGTCACGGCCAGCGGTGCTGAACGCGAACCGCCTGCGGCAGGCGGCGGTCGAGGCTGGTCTGGATGCCGGCCAGTTCAGCGCCTGCCTGACGAGCGGCGAGACGCGTCCGGCGATCATGGACGCCCTGGACGAGGCGATACGCTACGGTCTGCACACCAGCCCGGGCTTCCTGGTCAACGGCCGGCTCGCACCGGAACCGCCTCCCTTCCTGCCGCCCTTCGAGTACTTCACGCGGCTCATCGAGGAGGCGCTTCTGCAGGTGTCACGGGACCGCCGCTGACGGCCGCAGGCCCTCCGCCTCGTCGATGACGATCAGTCGATTGGGAACGATATCCGTGAACCGTTGGCTACTGCCGGAAGGCCAGACGACCTCGAGCGACTCCACCACCGTATCGCTGCCGATCCCGAACGTGAGTGGCAACTCGCTCTGCGAGGCGTAGCTCGATCCGCTACGAACCGTCCGCCGCTGCGTGCCGGACGCGCTGGCAATCCGGACCGTGGCTCCGATGCCGAGCCGGTTCGAGGGTGTCCCGGCGAGCCGGACCCGAAGCCAGTTGCTTCGGTTGCCGCCATCGTTGCGCAGCAGGCGCGCCGGACCGTTCAACGCGGTGAGCACGATATCCGGATCGCCGTCGCCGTCGTAATCGAGGTAGGCCGCGCCCCGACCCATGGCGGGCCGGCCAAACGCTTCTCCAACCGCCGCGCTGACGTCGTCGAACGTGCCGTCACCCTGGTTCCGCAACAGCAGGGGCGGCTGACTGAGCCGCGCCCGCGCATCCAGCATCCCCTGCGATTCATCGGTCCCGCCGTTGGCGGCGAAGATATCGAGGAAGCCGTCGAGGTCGACATCCAGGAAAAAGACCGCCCAGGTAACCGACTGGTAGCTGGCCCGGCCCACCGTCGACCGGGGAGCGGCGTCGACAAACAACTCGTCCCCGGTGGCGCGGTAAAGACCGAGCATCTCGTGGAGGAAGTTGCCGACCAGGATGTCCGGCCTTCCGGACCGGTCGTAGTCGGCAGCGTCCACTCCCATGTTCGCGCGCGCCCGCCCGCGCTCGCTCACCGCGACCCCCGAGCGCAGCGCCACGTCGGTAAACCGTCCGGCGCCGTCGTTCCGGTACAGCTTGGCGGGTACGCGGTCGCTGCCGACGAACAGGTCCGGCCAGCCGTCGGCGTCGTAGTCGAGCACGGCGACGCCCATCGCCTTGTCGGTGGGATCGTCGAGTCCGGCGGCCCCGGTGACGTTCTCGAACCGACCGCCGCCGGTGTTTCGGTACAACGTGGGCGCGACGGGTCCGTACGCGTCGGGGCCGCAATAGCCCGGAGGATCGCCGCAACCCGTATCGGCGTCCGGGGACCAGTCGACGTAGTTCCCGACGAAAAGGTCGGCCAGTCCGTCACGGTCGTAGTCGAGCCACGCGGCGCTGACCGCGAACCGGCCATCCCCGATGCCCGCGTCGAGTGTAACGTCGAGGAAAGTGCCGTCGCCGGCGTTCCGGTAGAGCCGGCCGCCATCGACGGTGGTCAGGAAGACGTCGTCGTAGCCGTCGTTGTCGTAGTCGGCGACGGTTGCCCCCAGCCCGTAGACATCGGCGCCATCGAGGCCGCTGCCGCTGAACACGTCGCGGAACGTTCCATCGCGGTTGTTCCTGAACAGCCCGTGGCGAGTGTCGGCGGACGAGCCCCAGCCCCGGCCGTTGACGAACAGCAGATCCGGCCAGTCGTCGGCGTCCAGATCGAGCACGGCGACGCCGCCGCCGAAGAGTTCCGGGTACAGGTGACGCCCACTTGCGCCGTTATCGTGCGTGAAGTCGATGCCGGCCTGCACCGTGGCGTCGGCAAACGTGACGGCGAAGGGAGTCGACCCTGGCTGGGCCGCAAGGGTGGCTGCGCAGAATCCCAAGGCGGCGCCGGCCGACGCTGACGCAACCGCACGGCTAAGACTCCGGCCGCCGCGCGGTCCGGAGGAGACCGGAGCGGGCGCGTGGATCCGCGCCCGTGCCGTCACGGAACGACGGTGACGACTACGTCGCGGTCCACGTCGAGCGCACCGTCACTCGCCCGGCATCGAAGGGTGTAGACTCCCGGTTCCTCGAAGGTGACCGAGGCGACCCAACCGTTATCCGGCGGCGGCTCGGGCGTCACCCAGTGCGGCGACCAGGGTGAGAGTGACCCCGGCCGCGTATCCTCCCACACCGTCACCTGCGGGGGATCGAACCTCACCTCGCCGGCGCCGCGGTAGACGAACCACGACACGCGCAAGCCGGTCTCGCTGCTCACGGTGGCGCGGTAGGGCGGACGCCACCGATCCAGTCGCTCCGACTGCCGGCGGCTCGCCGACCGCTGGCGCCGCGACTCCGGTATGCCGTCGTCAGTCGCCCGCGCCACCAGCGTCAGCGGTTCTCCGACGCGGATCCGCCGCTCCGTCGGGCCTTCGACCGTCAGCGTCGGCCCGGTGTTCGAGCGGATCGTCGGGTTCGTGGTGCCGGCGCCGATGGCGCCCTGCTCCGAGGCCCGCACCATCGAGTCAACGAAGTAGTCGAGGCGCAACGTGGCGTAGGCCATCTCCGTCACGCCGTTCGTCGTCAGCGTCCAGACCATCTCGTCCGTCACCGTGAAGTTCTCCGGCACCGGAACGCGAAAGATGAATCGATTGCGCCGCGGCAGGAAGCGAGTCGGCTGCCCCTGATCCGGCCCGCCGGGCTCAATGGCGTTGTCCGGGCCCGCCGAAACCACGATCTCTTCCTCCCAGTTGTGGTTCATGTAACCGAAGAGGAAGTAGCGTTGCCCGTCCGGATCCCGCTCCCAACCCTCGTAGGCGGGGGACACGTTCAGACCGCTCGTGTACGACAGCGTGAAGTCGCCGCCGCGGCCCTGGGCATCGGCCGCGGCCGCCGGCAGCAGCACCAGCGCCGCCAGCACCAGCGCCGCCGCCAGCCGCTCTGGAGTTCCGCCCGGACCCATTCCTCCCATCACGGCTATTGCGCGGCCCCGGCGGCAGCTCCCGCCTCCGCTTCCGCCTCCGCTTCCGCCTCCGTTTCGGCCTCCGTTTCCTCGTCCTCATCGGCCGGGATTTCCAGGTCGTCGTAGCCGCACAGCGGGCAGCCGAGGATGTGGTCGCCCGGCCGCCAGTCGTGCGCCCGGCGCCGCTCGGCCATCTCCTCGAGGAACTGCTCGTCCGACAGCTCCACGCCGAGACCGAGGTCGATGAACATGTTGGTTACCGACCGGTTGCCCGATCCCTGCCAGTTCCGCGGATCCGGCACGTTGCGGTTCGTCGGCGAGTTGTTCATGTAACCGGTGATGTGCAGGATGGTGCCCTTGGGCAGCAGCGGCGCGTGGTCGTCGGCGTACTCGTAGGTCCGGACCCAGTTGTGGTCGTAGCCGACGCAACTGAGGGTCTCGATGAAGTTGCCCCAGATCGCTTCCAGGCACATCCGCTCGCCCGGCGCGTGCAGGTGCGGCTCGAAGGTGGTGATCTTCTGATGCTCCTCCAGAACGGTGTAGGCGTGGAGCTCCTGCCCCGCCTGCATGCCCCGGATGTCGATGTCGAGACCGTTGCCCAGGTCGCGCCCGGCCGGCTTCAACGTCGGCTCGTAACCGTGTGGGTGAAACTTGAACGCAATCTCCAGGTGAGACGTGGTGTCCCGGCCGTTCGAGTGCAGGTGCACCGAGTTCGAGACCACGCTGGAGTTGGCGGCGAGCAGGCGGCCCGCCTTCGGGTCGAAGATGTCGGCGTTACGACCCACCTCGTGCACCGGCCAGCCGGTGGTCGTCTCGCGCCGGCGCTCCGTGTCCTGCTCCCCGTCCTCGCCGAGCACCTGGGTGCTCCAGATCATGTGGTGGAAGACGTAGCGTCCGCCCACCGTGTCGCGCGCCTCGGAGAAGTCGTAGTCGTTGACCTCCCGGAACTCGAGCGCCGCCACGTAGCGATCCTCATCCAGTCCGACCGGCGTCGACTCGATTTCACCCCACCAGTCGGGCGCGTCGCTGGCCACCGTCACCTCCGGCAGCTTCACGACCAGGTCCGGCTCGCCGATCGACCAGCCGCCCGCGCTGAAGTCCCGCGGCGGCGGAGCGAGCGACAGGTTTCCGGAAGGCGCGCCGCTGTCGACCCAGTCGACCACCGTTGCGATCTCCGCCTCGCTCAACGACGGATCGTTCTTGTAGTGCTGAATCCCGAGGTCGCGCTCCACGTACCACGGCGGCATGACGCCGGCGCGCGGCCCCATGGTGATCCGCTGCTTGATCGCCCGCGCCCAGGGACGAACCTGCTCGTAGGTCTGCAGGGCCATCGGCGCGACCGATTCGGGCCGGTGGCAGTTCTCGCAACTACGTCGGAGAATCGGCGCGACGTCCTCCGCGTAGGTGACGGAACTCTCGGCCGAGCCCTGCGCGCCCTCCGCCGGCGCGGCCAGCAGGAAACCCGCCACAACAACTCCCCCGAGGCTAAACAGAATCCGCATGCGTCAAGCTCCTTCCGGCTCCGCGTCGAAGCGACTGGCGATCGGTGAATGCGACACCATGATAACGCGCCGGGTTCGTCCGGGAACAACCGGCGGCCGACACCGCCCGGCTCTCTACCTAGCAGCCCGGGTTGCTAGAGCCCCTTCACGGCACTTCCCCTTCGGGCCATGGCGTGCGGGACGCTTCGCCGCGCTCGTAGCGACGCAGGTTCTCTTCCAGCCGGCGGATCACGTCCGTCAGCCCGGCGCGCCGGGCGCCGGTGATGAGATCCCGCTGCAGGGCCGCCGCGCGATCGACGGCGCCCACCTCGGCCAGGGCCATCGCCATCGTCTCGCCGAGGTCGAGGGTCCGTGCCTGAGCCGCCAGGCGGTCGGCAATGGCGAGCGCCTGGTCGCCGTCACGCACCTGCGCATCGGGCGCCGCCGCCAGCAGACGGGCATGGGCGTGCGCGAGGCCCATGTCGTCCGGATGCGCCTCGAGGGCCCGCTCCAGGCGGGCGCGCGCATCTCCCCAGCGATTCAGGACCACCAGCGTCATCGCATGCCCGAAAGCGGCCTCGATCAGGTCGGGATTCGCTCGGTACACCTGCTCGTAGTGCGCGAGCGCCGCCTCCGGATCGCCCGCCCGGCGCAGGTTCCAGGCCAGCCGCAGGCGCGCCTCGGCGTACGTCGGACGCTGTTCGAGCGCCGCCGCGAAACGCCCAACCGCCTCGGCGTACCGCCCCTCGTCCTGCAGCAGCACGCCGAGGCTGTAGTCCGCCTGCGCGAGGTTCGTCCCCTCCGCCGCGGCGCGTTCGAACTCGATCCGGGCCACGTCCGTATCGCCCCGGAGATACAGCGCCGTCGCGAGCCGGTGGCGCAACTCGGCGTCCTCCGATTCGAGCTCCAGGCCGCGCCGGAAGGCCGCTACCGCGCCGTCCCAGTCCTCCCGATTGAGCGCCTGTATGCCTCGCGTCTCGTATGCCTGCGCACTCTCAAGCAGCGCGTTTAGGGCGTCCATCAGGGGATCGGCCGGCCGGATGTCCGCCGCCTCGCGCTGCCGCAGGTGAACCTCGGCCCGATCCGGCTCGCCGAGCCGGAGGTAGGCCTGGCCGAGCGGATAGTGGGCCGCCGTCGCGGACGGCTCCAGCTCCAGAATCTCCTCCAGCCCCCGGGCCGCCGCCTCGAACTCCTCGTGCATCAGCGCGGCGCGCGCCAGCCCGAACCGCGCCGACACGGAATCGGGGTACAGCTCCAGGGCCCGTGCGAACAGCGGCTCGGCCGCCTCCGCGTCGCCCTGCGCGAGGCGGACGTCGCCAAGCCAGACGAGAATCGCCATAGCGTCGGGATCGAGCCGCCGCGCCTCCTCGAAACGAGCCGCCGCGCCATCGAGCGCGCCGGCATCGCGTTGCAGGTGGGCCAGGTAGTAGGGCCAGCGCACATCATCCGGAGCCAGCGCCCGGGCGTTGCGGAACGCCGGAACCGCGGCAACGGCAAACTCCGCCGCCATCAGCACCATGCCCAGCGCGCCGTAGTGTCCAGCCGCATCCGGCCCTGAGTCGGCCTCGCCGGCCTGCAGGCGGTCGACCGGTCCCCAGCGCGCCAGCACCTGCTCGCGAACCGAGTCGCTGACCTCGGAGAGATCGGGAAGGACAACGGTTTCCAACCGCTGCTCCGCCACCGCACGGGGATCCGATCCGCCCCCGCCGACCGGCATCGCGCCGCCCGATTCCGGGGGGCCGGCACCGCCGCAGGCCGCCGCGAGACACAGCGGAACGGACAGTAGTCCCGCCATCACGCCGTAGTGCGGTTTCGTGAGATTCATGGTCGTCCACCGGGCAGCAGGCGGCCGGTCCCCTGCTCCAGCGTCCGCCACCGATCGATCGGCAGCGCCTCCCACCGCTCCGCGCTCCCGTCCGTCCAGTGCACGGTCACGTCGGGCGCCGTCGTCGATTCGCCGAGTCCGATCAGCACACGCGGATCGTTCGCGGACGCGTAGCTCCCGTCGGAGCGGGCGCGCCGCCACAGCGTGGCAGCCCCGGGTCGCTCGACCGCAACCCGCGCGCCCAGCATATCGCGGCCCCCGGCCCCGATTAGCCGGAGGCCGAGCCAGTGGTTCGCGTTGTCCACCTGGTTGATGAGCAGCCGGGCCGGACCGTCGTCGTTGCCGACCAGGACGTCGACATCACCATCGTTGTCGACATCGCCGAACGCGGCTCCCCGCCCCACCGCGGAGAGCGCGAAGACGGCGCCGGCCCGCTCGCTCACATCCTCGAAGCGCCCGTCCGCGAGGTTACGGAAGAGCCTCATCCGCTGATCGTAGGGGAAGCGTTCGCCCTCGCGCCCCTCCACCATCACCACGGTGCCGTTGACCGCCAGCAGGTCGAGCCAGCCGTCGTTGTCATAGTCGAACCACGACGTTCCCCAGCCGGTGTAGGCCAGGCTCGCGGCGCCGAGGCCGGCGCGGGCGCTGCGGTCGGCGAAGAGGCCCGTGCCGTCGTTGACGTACAGGTTGTTGCCTTCCCGCATCAGGTGGGTCATGTAGAGATCCTCGTCTCCGTCGTTGTCGAAGTCCCCGGCGTCGACCCCCATGCTCGCCTCCGGAACGCCGAGGCCGCTCAGCGCGGCGCCGGACGCGAGCGCCGCGTCGCGCAGTGTCCCGTCGCCCTGGTTCATCCAGAGGATGTTCTCCGTCCCGTCATTGGCGACGTAGATGTCGGTCCAGCCGTCCCCGTCGAAGTCGGCCGCGACGACGCCGAGCGCGGGTCCAAAGCGTCCGCCCACGAGGGCGGTGTCGGTCACGTCCTCGAACCGGCCCTGGCCGAGGTTGCGGTACAGATGATCGGGCATGCCGCCGTACACTTCCGGCGGACAGTAATCCCGGACGCCGGCCTGGTTCGGGCATTCCGCCGCGTTGTCGAGGTCGTAGTCCACATTGTGGCCGACGTAGAGATCGAGCCAGCCGTCGTGGTCGTAGTCGACGAAGGCGGCGGAAACGCCGAACCCGTCCGCCCCCGACAGGCCGCTCCCGGCCGTCACGTCGGTGAATGTTCCGTCGCCGTTGTTGCGGTACACCTGCGGCGGTCCGAAGTTCGTCAGGTAGAGATCCACCAGGCCGTCATTGTCCATATCGGCGGCCGCCACCCCGAGGCCGTAGCCGCCAGCGTCGAGGCCGCTCGCATCGGTGACGTCGGTAAAGCGGAGCAGCGGCCGCCCGTCCGGAGCAGGAGTCAGGTCGTTGCGAAAGAGGCGCCCGCCTCCCGCCGGCCGCCCCCCCGGCCCGTCCGCAGGAGCCGCGCCCGACCCGGCGGCCGGCTCGAGCGCGCCGCTCTGGACGAGGTAGGCGTCGAGGTCGCCGTCGCGGTCGTAGTCGAGGAGCGCCACTCCGGGAGGCAGGATCTCCGGGTAGTAGAAGCGGCCTGAAGCTCCGTTCACGTGGACGAAGTCGAGCCCGACGCCGGCCGCGCGGTCGACGAACAGGTCCTGCGCGACCCCCGCCGGAGGCGGATCATCGCCGCCGGCAGTGCTGGCGTCGTCAGCCGGCGGATCCGAGCCGGCCCCGCAGGCGAGGGCCACCGCGGCCAGAACCACCAGACAGGGCGCCACCCACATTCCCCGCGCGGCGGCGCATTCTGGCAAGAGGAAAGGAACGCCGGGCGACCGCCCGAGGACGGCCGCCCGGCGAGATGATCCGATCAGCCGATCACGAACAGAACAGCCCGCAGCCGTCCTGCCGCTCGCGGCGGGTCGACGGCGTGGAATCCTCCACTGTCCGGTCTATCTTCATCATGATCAGGCCGAGCGCGGCGCCGGCGCCAATCAGGGCCCAGACGTTGCGCGACCGCATCCGGCCGCTGTCGCCCGGTTCGTCCTGCGTAGCGGCAGCCCGGGCTCCGCCGGACCGGGAAAACGCTCCGGCAACGGCCGCCTCGCCACCCGGCGCCGCCGCCGTCCGCGCGCCCATCTCCGCCGCGACCCGCACGGCGGAATCCCGCAGGGGCCCGGCGAACGCCGCCGGCGTGTACGCGATCAGCATGGCCAGGACGAACGCCGTCACCCGCATCCAGTTCGTCTTCGCAGTCATCGTGGTTCTCCTCCCATCGTCATGCTGACCGCTAGAACCGCAGGTTCGCGTAGACCTGCAGCACGCGAGCGTCGAGCACCGTGATCGGCCGCCCGAACGCGGTGCCGATCGTGCTCTCGATCGACTGGACCGAGTTCGAGTTCAGCGCGTTGTAGAGGTCGATGCTGGTGTCGAGCCGCATGTCGCCCAGGCTGAACGTCCGGAGGAACCGGAGGTCGAGTTGCGTGAACCGCTTGGTGAAGTACTGGTTCGGCGCCGTGATCGCGAGCGTCCGGCTGGGGCTCCCGGAGAAGCCCGTCCGCGTGCTCATCGGATCGCAGTTGCCGTTACCGTCCGCCCAGCAGTGGATGTCAGCGTTGGTGAAGTCGCCGACGGCGTTGATCGGCGTCCCCGGCGTGTTCTTGTAAATCCAGCTCAGCGTGAAGTCAGCCGGCAGCGGGATGTCGCCGTGCATGCGGAAGTCCGCGAGGTTGCCCCAACTGTGCGTGTGGCGGCAGTTCGGGCCGCCCGGCGGCAGGTTGTTGAACAGGTCGCGCGGCTGGTTCGGCTCGTCCACGGTGAAGCAGTTGCCGACCGTCTGCGTACCGAGGTCGAGGCCGCCGGTCACGCGGATGCCGTTCGGGAGACGACCGTCCACATTGAAGACGAACCCGTTCCACTCACGGGTCTGGTTGCCGTAGTTGTCGGCGATCGTCACGAGCCGCTTGCTCTGGCCGAACAGCTCCGGCCGGATGTCGTAGTAGCCGCAGAGCGGCTGGCCCGGCGAAAGATCGCCCACCACGTCGAACAGGCGCCCGCTCGCTGGAGCGGCGATGCAGTACTCGTCGTAGTCCGACGGGCTGGTCAGCAGGTTGTCCGACACCCAGTAGCCGCCCGACCAGTTCCGGTTGTAGCCGGCGCTGACCGACAGTCCGGTCACCAGCTCGCGCTGGATCTCGGCGAGGAAGTCCCACGTGTAGGGCCGGTTGTCGTACAGGACGTCCGGGTCGAACATCGTGGCGGGGCAGGCTTCCGGGCTCGACTCCGAGCAGCCGGCCAGGTTCCCGAAGATGTAGTCCGTCGGCTGCAGATCCGGGAACTGGCCGTAGTTGGCGTTGCTGATGGCGCCGCACTCGCCGTTCGGTGCGAAGTTCCCGGTGTCGCAATCCACGATCCAGTTCTGGTTGACATCCAGCCAGAACCGGTTCGCTGTCGCAACGGACGAGCTGAACGGGTGGAACTCGCGCGTCAGGCGGCTCCGCGTCAACTCGTTGAAGCGGCCCATCGACACCTTTATCGCCGTCCGGCCGTCGCCCGTCAGGTCGTAGCTGGCGCCGCCCCGCGGATTGATATCAGTCCAGTCCGGGACACCCGACAGTTCCGACACCGATCTCGCCCCGACGGAGGGCCCGCCCGCCAACTGGGCGGCCGGGAAGCCCATCGAGACGTAGTCGGTGCGCAGGCCTCCGGTCAGGGTCAGGTTGCCGAGCGTCCACGAGTCCTGGACGTAGAGGCCCAGCTCCTGATTCATCCGCTCCTGCTGGAAGTACGGCTGGACGTAGTAGATGAGCGCCAGCGGATTACCGGCCAACAGCGCCCACGCCAGCGTGTCCTGGTGGCCAGTGGTCCGCTCCTCGTCGTTGAACGCCTGCTCCAGCGTCAGGCCGACGCGGAAGTTGTGCGAACCGGTGACATACGACAGCCGGAAGTACTCCATGCTCCGGCCGGTCCGCGCACGCGGGGCGATGTTCAGGATCGGGGCGCCCCACCGGTAACCGGTAGCGAGATCCCGAATGTGGCGATCCTGGCCGTCGACCACGCCGGTGGCGGGGAAGTTGACCCAGTTCGCGGTCTGCCAGCCGCCGCCCGCCTCGAGCAGGAGGCGCGTGGTTACGGGCGACGTCCAGGATCCCTGCACGACACCGGCCGGCCACATGTCCCAACCGTTCTCGTTCTCGATGGCGTACTGGCCGGTGTAACCGGTGGTGCAGCGGCAGTCCTTCTGGATGTCGAGGAAGCTCGCGAACCGGTTCCGGTCGGTCGCCTGGAAGGTGAACCGCACCGCGTGGGTCCGGTTCCAGTCGAAGTCGTGGGCCGGACGGTTCATGTCAAGCTCGTGGAAGATGGTCCGCGTGTTGTAGAAGCCAGGTGAACCCGGCCCACCCCGGAGGCCGAACGGATCCTCGATCTCGGTGGGTCCGCCCATCCGGGGGTCGGGGAACGGAGCTCCCGCCGTCCCGAACTGGTTGTGCCCCTGCAGCGCGTTGAAAAAGCCGCCGGGGGGCTGAATGCGGCGGCCCCAGCGCGCGATGGAGACGTAGTACCACGCCCGGTCCTCCTTGATCGCGCCGCCGATGGTCCCGGCCGCGCGCCAGATGTTCTCCATCCTCGGCGGCTCGATGCCGAACTCCCGAAGCTCCGGCGTGAGGTTCTCCGACTGCATGCCACTGCCGGAGTACTTCGTGTTGAGGGACGCGGTAAAGACGTTGCTCCCCTCACGCGGGATGGCGTTGATGGTCGTGCTGCCGGAACCGTTCTCGGCGCCCATGCCGGCGATCTCGACCTGCATCTCCCCGATGGTGTCGGAGTTCGTGATGTAGCCGGAGCCCGACGCGGTGCCGATGAAGTACTGGTTCCGGAAGCCGTTGAACGAGGCGCGCGTGCCCGGCTTGCCGTGGTAGAAACGGTAGGCTCCCTGCGCCGACCAGGTATCGCGGGTGCCGCCCACGTCCGCCCGGTCCTCGGTGAACCCCGGAGTCACCTGCGCGATCGTCTGCAGGCCATAGTTGCCGACCGGCAGAACGTCCAACTCCTCGGTGTCGAGCACCGCCTGCTGGCGGACAGTCTGCACGTCGACAACCGGCGCCTCACCGGTTACCGTGACCGTCTCTTCCACCGACCCGACCGCCATCTGGGCGTCGATCGTCGCGGTGAACCCGGCGCCGATCGTGATCCCGTCGCGGACCACGGTGGAAAAGCCGGGAAGCGTGAACGTGACGGTGTAGGTCCCCAGCGGGAGCTGCACGACGGAGAAAAGCCCGGCGCCGTCGGTGAACGCCACCTGCGGCGCGCCAAGCGCCTCGGACGTGACCTCCACCGTTACTCCGGGGAGAACACCGCCCGTATTGTCAGTCACCTCTCCGGCGATACCGCCCAACTGCTGGGCTGACGCGCCGGCGACCGTACATGCCAGAACCGCGCAGAGCGCGGCCATGGTTCGAACGCCGAATCTGAACCGCTGCCTAATCGGACGCGACATGCTAGACACCTCGCGATCTGGGGACGGAACCAACGCCCCATAAACTGCGTCTAACCCAATGGGCGTGTCCTTTCGCCCGACGCAGTCCACCGGCATTGATAACACACGAGATCGGCAGGCGCAAGGCCGTTTGGAATGCGTGCGCTATACTCCGAAAAATGCCGTTCCCGCCCGGTGTGGCTTCTGCGGCCGCGTGGAAGGCGGTCGCCTTGGCGGTCGTCATCGCGACCGCCGGAATAGTCCTCGACGCGCAGCGTCAGTCGCCGGTCTTCCGATCCGGAGTGACCCTGGTGACGACCGACGTCATCGTGCGGGACGGCGATGGCCTGTTCATCCCCGACCTGACGCGCGACGACTTCACCATCTACGAGGACGACGTCGCGCAGGAGATCGCCTCGCTCGTGTTGGTCCACGGCGGACGCGTCTACAACCAGTTGCTGCCGCCCGCGCCAGTCCAGGAGGGGATCATCCTGCCCGGCCGGGGCGCGCCGGCGGCGACCGCGACGCCGGGACGGGTCTTCGTCATCTTCATCGACGACCTGCACATCCGCGCCGCCGACACACCGCTCATCCACCGCGTGATGGACCTGCTGCCGGACACGCTGATCCACCAGGGGGACGAGTTCGGGATCATCTCCAGCGGCAAGTCGGCCATCCGCGTGCAGATGACGACGGATCAGAACCGCCTGCGGGCGATCGACCGGGCGGTGGGCGAAGCGTTCGATCCCCGCATTCTGATCGAGACGGCGACACAGCTCTCGTCGCTGAACGAATCACGCTGGCGCGCGCACGTGGCATTCAAGACGGCACTCGAAACCGTGCGCGGCCTCGAGCAGATCCAGCACCGCCGCAAGGCCTTCCTGTACATAAGCGCGGGCTACAACTTCAATCCGTTCGACGATGCGCGCGTCAACGCCCGCATCGAGTCGATGCAGCAGGTGGGATTCTTCGAGAACGGCGGTACGCGGCTGCCGGAATTCGACGAGCCGGCCCTCGATCAGTTCACGACGACCGACGCGTTCGGCGAGGTGTTCAGCGATTCGGAGCTGCACAACGAGCTGCTGCTGCTCGTCGACGCGGCGAACCGCGCTAACGTCTCGTTCTACACGGTTGACGTCCGCGGACTCACCACCATCCCGGATCTCGATTTCGACCTCCGCACCACGGAGTGGAACGAGTACATCCGCAAGCAGCACTCGTCCCTCCGGACGCTCGCGGAGCTCACTGGAGGGATGGCCGTGGTGAACCGCAACACGTTCCGCGAGGCGTTCACCGAAATCGACGCCGAGACCAGCGACTACTACGTCCTCGGCTTCTACTCGTCAAACCCGGACGAGACGCGGCGCACCCGGCGCCTGCGCGTAGAAGTGACGCAAGAAGGGGCCGACGTCCGATCACGCACCCACTACATGCTGCCGTTTCCTGGCGCGTCTGCCGCCGCGCCGGCCGGGGCGGCCCCCGTAACGCCGGTGGAAGCCCCCGGCGTCGATGCCCGCTAGCGCCCTTGCGGGCGTGCGGCCCAAAGCTCCTGGCGGTCCCGCCGATGGGCGGCGCGCCTCCGCACCCGTCGTGGACCCTGTCA
This sequence comes from Acidobacteriota bacterium, assembly GCA_009838525.1. Lineage (NCBI taxonomy): Bacteria > Pseudomonadati > Acidobacteriota > Acidobacteriota bacterium. Next base: position 209,692 of record VXRJ01000035.1, on the reverse strand, counting down.
GTAGCGGAAGAGATACGAGATCTTCGTGAAGATCGCGCGGTTGGTCTGCCGGTAGCGGTCCGTGACGTAGAGCAGGGGATCCAGGCGGTCCTCCTGCTGGTAGTGGCCATCGTAGCCGAGGTAGAACACGGTCCCGGAATTGACGCGGTAGGTCAGCAGCAGGTTGCCGTCGATGGTGCCGTCGAACGAGTTGTATTCCATGATGTTCCGAATCAGGAACCGCTCGGTGAACTGGAACGTGGTGAGCGCCCGCAGCACGCGGATGTCGAACACCAGCGTCTCGGTGCGCGGATCGTCGAGACGGCTCAGTTCGACGTTCAGTTGCGACTGCAGCCGGGACGCCGGCCGGAAGATCGCGGTCAGGCTGCCGAGCCGGCCGCGGCCGAGAAACGGCATCCCGCTGTAGCGGATTGACTCGCCCCACGTGAAGCTGCCGACCAGCGCGACCCGCCGGCTGGCGTTGACGTCGAAGTCGACGCCGTGATTCCACTTCCAGAAATCGATGCCGCCGTAGCGTTCGAGCGCCCGCTCCGCGCTCAACCCGAGCCGCACGTTCCGCGCGAAAGTGAAGTCGAGACCGCCCCCGACGGTCTCGTCCATCAGCACGTTCTCGAACGAGTAGTTGCGCCCGTACCGCAGGCGCGGCCCCCAGTTGACCAGCCAGTGCTCCGGCCACCATCGGTACGACAGGTTGGTGAACATGCGCTTGTCGTCGACCCGTCGAACGAAGCCGGTGTCTATACGGAAGTCGGGAGTGGTGCCACCGTAGAACGCGGAGAAGTTCACGTTCCGCCCGAGGTGATTGAAGAACGTCCCCATCGCCTCGCCCCGGCGCTCGATCCCCTTCTCGTCGCGGTGCCACGCCCGCGACACGAAGACGTTCCAGCGGTTGGTGGCGCCGAGCCGCATGTTGGAGTCGAATGCGAGCATCCGGCTGTAACTGTCCATGAAGTTGCGGTTGGTCACCGTCGCGCCGACGAACGACTCCGGATAGAGGTCGAAGCGCGCCCGGCCAATCGCCACGTTGGCGGTCCGGCCGAACGCCGGATCCGATGGATCGTCCCGCTTGCCCGGCGCCTCGTCGTCCGCGAACAGGACGCCGACCGAGCTCCGGCCCACCTTGCCGCTCACCTTGCCGCCGTAGCGGGGATCGATGATGGTCCGGGTATGAATGGGGGTAATCGGCGCGAAGACGTTGAAGATCTCCTGCCCTTCCAGGAAGAACGGCCGCAACTCGGGATAGAAGAGCGGAAACCGCTGATTCACGTCGATCTGCGGCAGATCCGACTCGATCTGCGAGAAGTCCGGATTGATCGTGAAGTCGGCGGTCAGGTCCGAGGAGAGGCCGTACTTCACGTTGAGCCCCGCCTCCGCCACGTCGTTGTCGGTGAAGGCTCCGGCCGTGTCGAGCGATCCGGTACGCAGGGCGGTCACCGTCGGCAGGATCTCCAGGTTGCGAGCCGTCGAGAGATTCGCCAAGCCATCCAGTACTCCCATCTGCGCCAGGAACTGCGCGATGTCCCGGGAAACCGGCGACCAGACGACCGTCTCGTCCTTGCCCTTGACGGTACGAGACACCTGGAAACCCCAGCGGTGAGACTCGCCCGCCTCCACTGCCGGGTACCGCAGACTCCTGAACGGAATCGCCATCTCCGCCGTCCAGCCGTCGTCCGAGGGCGCGCCGGCCGACAGGAACAGCGCGTCCCAGGAGATGTCGCCTTCGGGAATGCCGCTCGGCGGCGCATCCGAGGCTCCGCCGCCCCGCGCCCCGATGGCCCGGCGTTGCGTGCGGTTCCGAAGGCCGGTCGAATTCAGAATGGCGTCCCCCTGCACGCCAAAGCCGTTGACCGTGAACTGGTAGGCGCGCTGACGGTCGCGGAAGGGGTCGAAGAACAGGGAGACGGTGTCGTCCTCCGCGATCTGGTCGCGGTCCGCGCGGTTGGCCCGCATAAGGCCGGTGTCGCCGTAGCGCGCACGGACCCCGACGTACAGATTCTCGCCGTCATAGACGAGGTACACGTCGGTCGGCTCGCTGGCCGCAGCCCCCTCCACCGGCGCCGTCTGCACGAAGGTGGAGAGCCGCGCCGCGTCGGTCCACGCGTCGTGGGGGGGGGCCCCCCCGCCCCGGGGGGGGCGGGGGGGGGCCCCGCCCCCAAAACCCACAGACGAGCCCCCAACACCACCCAGAAGGACGCGCGGCCACAGCCGCCAGCCACAC